>CALEAC010000074.1 GCA_937944095.1 uncultured Saprospiraceae bacterium | reverse complement strand
AAGGAGATATCTACAATCTCGAGGAAAACATGAAACCTGAGGATGTCGTCAAGTACTTGCTAAAAGTTGAAGAAGGCGTCGATCCCTCTACTATAGGCAAAGACTTTCAGCTAGAAATTGTAGATGTAATAAGGGTGGAGGCTGCTGAAATGAATCAGGAAACGCTAGATAAGTGTTTCGGAGAAGGTGAAGTAGCTAACGAACAAGAGGCACGTGATAAGATCAAGGACTACTTGGAAGGCTATTTTGGTGAAGAATCCAATAAGCTGGTTAATCGAAGTATTATGGAAGAACTTATGGAGCGAAATACTGTTCCGTTACCTGAGGGATTCCTAAAGAAATGGATAAACCTCGATAAGGAAGAAGAAATGACTCCTGATCAGTTTGAGGGGTTCAAAAAAGAATTGAAATGGCGGATTATAAAGAAAAAACTGGTTAAACAGTTCGAAGTAGAGGTGGTCGAAGAGGAAATTTTTAATCATTTCGTCCAAGCTATTAAAAGTTATTCACCTTACATAGACGAAGGAAGTCTAAAGAAAACAGTCTTTTCACTGATGCAAAATCGCGAACATGTCAATAAAGCGCTCGAAACTATCAGTAGTGGCAAGTTATTTGAAGAAATAAGAAAGGTCATCAAGACTGATGAAAAAGGTATAAATAAGGACGAATTCAATAAAATCGTCAAAGCATTAAATCAAAAGGCAGCTTAATACGTTACATCATAGATAATCACGAGAAAATGTCATTTACACAGGAATTTAGAAAATACGCTACTAAGCACATGAACATCAATTCGGATGCGGTGGATCACCACCTTAATGCCATCAATGGTATTCCGAATATCACTGGCTTTACACCTCAAGTAATAGAGGAGCGCCAGATGAATGTCGTTGGGATGGATGTCTTTTCGCGTTTGATGATGGATAGAATTATTTTTCTAGGTGTCCCCATTAATGACTATGTGGCTAATGTAATCCAAGCCCAGTTGCTCTTTTTAGAGTCTACTGACCCAAAGAGGGACATACAATTATTCATTAACAGCCCTGGTGGATCAGTGGTAGCCGGTCTAGGCATCTATGATACGATGCAATATGTAACCCCTGATGTCGGTACTATATGCACTGGATTAGCGGCATCTATGGGTGCAGTGCTGCTCTGTGCTGGTACAAAATCTAAGAGAACCTGTCTGCAGCATAGCCGCGTGATGATACACCAGCCTTCTGGTGGTATGAGTGGACAATTCTCTGATATGGAGATTTCATATAACTTAATCAAGGATTTAAGGAAAGAACTGTACGAGATTATGGCGGAACATACTGGGCAGACCTTTGAGTCCATAGAGAAGGACAGTGATAGAGATAATTGGATGACAGCGACTACGGCCAAAGAATATGGCTTAGTTGACGAGGTATTGACTAGAGATAACCAAAGAAAGAAAAAAAGTTAGATAATTGGCGAATTCAAAGACCAAGGGACAAAAATGCTCCTTCTGTGGAAGGGATAAAGGGGACACATTGCTCATGATAGCAGGTGTGGAAGGTCATATATGTGAATCATGTGTGGAACAAGCCTATGAGATAGTCAATGAAGAGCTCGGAAATAAAGCCGCCTCCAAAAGCGATTTTAAGTTTGACTTGCCTAAGGATGTCACCCCTGCCAAAATAAAAGGTTACCTCGACCAGTACGTTATAGGTCAATCGGAAGCTAAGAAATACTTAGCTGTCAGTGTCTATAACCACTACAAAAGGTTGAATCAGAAGACCAAGGATGAAGTAGAGATAGAGAAATCAAATATCATCTTTGTCGGTCAGACAGGAACTGGAAAGACCCTGCTTGCTAAGACAATTGCAAAATATCTCAATGTGCCCTTTGCGATAGTCGATGCGACAGTCTTTACTGAGGCTGGTTATGTAGGAGAAGATGTGGAGAGCATGCTTAGTCGCTTATTGCAATCGTCTGATTATGATGTAGATTCAGCCCAGAAGGGGATAGTCTACATAGACGAGATCGATAAGATTGCACGTAAGCGTGATAATCCTTCTATAACTAGGGATGTATCAGGAGAAGGTGTACAGCAAGCATTACTTAAGATGTTGGAGGGCACTGAAGTTAATGTGCCACCATATGGTGGTAGGAAACACCCCGAACAAAAAATGATTCAAGTCAATACCAAGGATATCCTCTTTATAATGGGAGGGGCATTTGATGGTATCGATAAGCTCATCGCTAAGCGACTGAACACTCAAGTAATAGGGTATAATAACAACAATAATGAGATTATGACTGAGGATAATTACCTCAAGTATGTCTCTCATAAAGATCTCAAGTCCTATGGACTGATACCTGAGCTAATAGGTCGGATGCCTGTATTAACCTATCTGAATCCATTAGATAGAGATACACTGGTCCGAATTATGACTGAACCCAAAAATGCGCTAGTCAAGCAGTACAATAAGTTGTTTCACCTAGAAGATATCAAGCTAACCATAGAGCCCGAAGCCATCGATTTTATTGCTCAGAAAGCCTTAGATTATGGTCTAGGTGCAAGAGGACTAAGGAGTATTATGGAAGTTATCTTAGCTGAATCCATGTTTGAGTTACCATCTCATCCAGATATCAAGGAATTCAATGTCGATAAATTATATGCGGCTGAACAACTCAAAAGATCCACAATAGCGAAGCTCAAAGTAGCCTAATCATCAAGGGAAGGATACCTTACTTTTACTGGACAGTACTTTTATTTGACAGACTTTTATTTGGGTAATGTCCTCAAAAATAGTTGGTGGTTAGATGAACAGAAAAGATTAAATTCCGACACCAGGACTAAGGGTAAGTAGGCTCTGCTGAGGAGCAACCTACCAGCAATAATCTTGGTGTATATACTGTATACAATGAGGTGACCATTATTGGTCACCTTTTTAGTTTACAGGTATACTTATGGCTAGTAAAACCTTTCATCTAGTTTGGTTTTTTAAATGTAGATACCATAGGATGAATGCCTTTCGATTGGCTTTAGACAAACCTCTGTGGATACTCAAGGTATCTTTTAAGTGACCGAAGAATGATTCGATTGAATTGCTGTTGTTTTGAATTTGTTCATCTTCAAGATAATGAAACATCGCAGGTAGTGCCTTGGAGATCATAATTGCTGCTCTTCTTAAATCTTTATGACGATACCACCATCTACCAGTTTGCTCATTTCGTGCTTTTTCATTTATGTAAGAGCGGTACTCAGTCATCCAATCATTAAACATCTTCAACCATTCCATTTTATCATTATTGGTCTTGATGCTTGAGATTAGATGAACTATTGATTTGAGATCTTTAGAAGCTTGGTTAATTGGCTTCTTCCTCAACCATATGGTGGCTTCTCGCTGAATATGCACTAAACATCGTTGATGAATAACATCAGGGTAAACCACTCGTATTGCTTTCAAAATAGCTGGATGACCATCACTGGTTATTGAGTTAATCACTATTCCTAAGGCTCTCAAATTTTCTAGATCCTCCTTGATTTCAGTAAAGACTTCTCTCTTTCCGAATCTATACATTTGGCAATACTTAAGATCAAAGTCATAGTAAAGCATAAGGCATAAATCGCCTTTGAAATAAGTCGCATCCATTATGATGTTTGCGAATGTGTTACGTTTGATTTGAAAAGTTGGAGCTTGTAATAAATACTTCTTGAATTTCCTTTCTAGTGTCGCTTTGCTGTAACCGCTATCAAGGACTAAATATCGATAAGTCAGTCTTTCAAGAACCCACTTCTTGAACCAGATCAGTTCATTCGCTGACTTCCTTCCTTCGTTTTTTGAGGTGAAGAATATCCCACAGTTCTTACATTTAAATCTCTGTTTGCCGTTTTGTTTTCCCCACTTTATTGAACTCAAATATCCACAGGCCCAACACCTTTTTTTTGCTCGTTTTCATAAACAAAGAAAGTTTATTGAAACCGCTTTCAATAAACTTTGCCTAATCGACTGATTATCAACGCAGTTATGAAGGTTTTACCAACTATTTTTGAGTATTATACCTTTATTTGACAGAGCTATAATTACTGGTCTAACCCATTTCTGGGTATAACTCGAAGTCACCCATACTCTTGTTGACCTTAGCTTTGATATCACTAATCTTATTGTTGTTTTCTGCATCTGTGATGATGGCATCTATCCAATCAACGATTTGGACACATGATTCCTCTACTAGTCCCCGGGTCGTGATTGCCGCAGTACCTATTCTGATACCCGAGGTAACAAACGGGCTCTTGTCATCGAACGGCACCATGTTCTTATTGACTGTTATATCCGCCTTAATGAGAGCGTTTTCTGCGTCCTTGCCAGAAATACCTTTATTTCTGAGATCGATTAACATCAAGTGATTATCTGTACCACCAGAAATGATCTTATAACCTCTATCTAAGAACGCTTTACTCATCGCTTGGGCATTCGCTATGACTTGCTCGCCATATACTCTGAAATCATCCTGTAACGCCTCTCCGAAGGCAACAGCCTTGGCGGCAATGACGTGTTCTAGTGGACCTCCTTGCATCCCAGGGAATACGCCACTATTGAGTATGGTTGACATTTTGATGTTGTTTCCTTTTTTTGTCGTTCTACCCCAGGGATTATCAAAGTTCTTTCCCATCATGATAATACCACCTCGTGGCCCTCTTAGTGTCTTATGCGTCGTAGAAGTCACGATATGACAGTAGGGTAGAGGATCGGCTAATAATTGCTTAGCGATTAATCCCGCAGGATGAGCTATATCTGCTAGGAGTAATGCGCCTGCGTTATCAGCTATTTTTCTGAATCTAGCGTAATCCCAATCTCTAGAATAAGCAGAAGCGCCACAGATGATTAGTTTAGGCTTATGTACCTGAGCCAAAGTCGCCACCTTATCCATGTCTATGATACCAGTCTCTTCTTCGACGCCATAGAAAACGGGGTTATAGACTTTACCTGAGTAATTGACCGGTGACCCGTGCGATAGATGCCCACCATGCGATAAGTCAAACCCTAAAATCGTATCTCCAGGTTGTAGCAGCGCCAGGAAGACAGCTGCATTAGCTTGCGCACCGGAGTGGGGTTGTACATTAGCATATTCGGCAGAGAATAATTCCTTGAGTCGATCGATGGCCAGTTGCTCTATTTCGTCGACGACTTCGCAACCACCATAGTACCTCTTGCCAGGGTAGCCTTCAGCATACTTATTCGTCAAGCAGGTGCCCATGGCTTGCATGACTTCATTACTGGTAAAGTTTTCTGAGGCAATAAGCTCGATGCCTTCTCTTTGTCTCCTGAGTTCTGCCCCTATAAGGCCTCTGATTGTCTTGTCCTGCATGGATGTGTTCGTATGTATAGGCGTAAAAATAAAGAAGCCTTGCAGGAATTATCCTACAAGGCTTCTATTTTATATCCTAAGTGTCAGATATTATCTAACGCCTAATGCTCTTAGTGTTTCGACATCTAGTTGTCCTATTGGAAGACCATTGTCTTTCTGGAACTTAATAAGTGCAGCTTTTGTAGAAGCACCCATCTTGTTATCAGCACCTGCAGCACCTAAGTCATACCCTTTAGAGATAAGTGCTTGTTGTACCTGTCTCGTCAGTTGTGGTGTCACATCAGCCTCACAGATAACTTCTTTCCACTCAGTGAATCCACCAGAAGAAACAAGTTGTCTTTTGCTTATTGTCATGTATTCTGCATCTACGTCAACTGTTCTAGTTGTTGCTGGAGCAGTTCTCTTGTATGTTCTAGTCTCATATTTAGCTTCTACAGGATTACTGTTAGTCGTCGCTGGTGCAGCTAATTTTCTGAATGATCTTGTCGTGTATTGAGGATCACCAGACACATTCTCAGCAGTTGCATCATTAGCAAGCTTCTTCATAGAAATTGTCGTGTACTGAGGATCTCCAGAAGTATTTTCTGAAGTTGCATCATTAGCTAATTTCTGGAATGATCTAGTCGTATACTCTGCTTCGCCAGAGATATTCTCAGAAGTTGCATCGTTGACTAGTTTATCCATAGAGATAGTCGTGTACTGAGCATCACCAGAGATATTCTCAGAAGTTGCATCATTTGCTAATCTTTGGAAAGTTCTAGTAGAGTAAGAACGGCCATCGCCTTCTCCTGCAGAACCCGCAAGTACTAATTCTACTCTTCTATTGGTTCTTCTACCACTAGCGGTACTGTTATCAGCTTTTGGCTGAGTTTCGCCTCTACCTTCATATGAAAGTAGGCTAGCGTCAGCACCTGCAGCGATTAGTGCATCGTATACTGTTTTAGCTCTGTTTCTAGACAGATCCATATTAGCTGTATCATCACCTTGGCTATCAGTGTGACCTACGATAGTACCGCCACCCATACTTTGGATTTTGTCTACTGCTCTTCTCATCTCAGAATCATAACCGCCTGAAAGTACAGCAGAACCTGAATTGAAATTCACATTGATAACATAGTTAGAAGAACCACCTGGTACATAAGACTCAGACCCTGCATCACTAACTAATTTCTGGAAAGAATAAGTTGTGTACTGAGGATCACCTGATATATTCTCTGAAGTCGCATCATTAGCTAATCTCTGTGAAGTAATCGTCGTGTACTGAGCAGAACCATATACAGGCTCAGTCGTTGCATCAGAAGCTAACTTATCCATTCTGATAGTTGTATACTGAGCATCTCCTGATATGTTTTCTGAAGTTGCATCATTAGCTAATTTCTGGTATGATCTAGTCGTATACTGTGCATCACCCGAAGTGTTAGCAGCAGTTGCTGGAGCAGATAACTTCTTATATGTTCTAGTGGTATACTGAGCTGGAACATCTACTGTCTCAGTAGTTGCAGGTGCAGCTAATCTAGAGAAACTTCTCGTCTCATATTTAGCAGGAACCGTAACCGTCTCAGTCGTTGCAGGAGTCACAAGTTTTCTGTAAGAAACTGTCGTGTATTCTGGCTCTACAGTTACAGCTTCAGTAGAAGCTGGTGTTACAAGTTTTCTGTAAGATCTAGTTGTATATTCTGGCTCTACAGATCTAGCTTCAGTAGAAGCTGGTGTTACTAATTTCTTGTATGACCTAGTTGTGTACTGTGGTTCTACAGTTACCGCTTCCGTCGTCGCTGGTGTAACCAGTTTTCTGTAAGAGATAGTCGTATATTCTGGTTCTACAGTAACCGCTTCTGTTGTCGCTGGAGTCACTAGTTTTCTGTAAGATCTAGTCTCATATTTAGCAGGAACAGTCACTGATTCCGTAGAAGCAGGTGTTACTAATTTCTTATATGATCTAGTCGTGTATTCTGGTTCTACAGATACCGCTTCCGTTGTTGCAGGAGTCACTAGTTTTCTGTAAGATACAGTTGTGTACTGAGCAGGAACAGAAACTGCTTCAGTTGTCGCTGGCGCAGAAAGTTTTCTGTAAGATCTAGTTGTATACTGAGCAGGAACTGTCACCGCTTCCGTAGTCGCTGGATTAACCAGTTTTCTGTATGATATTGTCTCATAAGTTGCAGGAACATCAACAACCTCTGTTGTCGCGTCATTCACTAACTTTCTGAAACTTCTTGTACTGTATTGAGCTGGTACATCGATTGTTCTGATACAATCGTCGCCTGACTCAGTGTAACCATCATCACAACCAACTCTAACTTTCTTAGTTACAGTTCTGAATTGTGCTGGCGTTTCTTGTAGACACCATACTCGACAGTCTTCTGGATCTGCAGAAAGACAGTTTTTATCTGCATTCTTTTTAACCCACTTAGTAGATGCAGGAGCCACTTCGATTTGCTCTGTCATCGTCTCATATCTTGCTGGTCTTTTTTCTAATCTAGAAGTCGCTTCTGATACTAGAACTTCTTCAGTTACAGTCTCATATGTAGCAGGAACAACTCTAATCGTTGTATAGGCATCTTGCTTAAGCACTTCTTCAGTTACTGTCTCATATGTAGCAGGAACAGCTCTAAGCGTCGTGTAAGCATCTTGCTTAAGGATTTCCTCTGTTACAGTTTCATATTGAGCAGGAACCGCTCTAAGCGTTGTATAACCATCTTTTTGTAATACTTCTTCAGTAACTGTTTCGTAAACAGCAGGTACTTGTCTAAGCGTTGTATAACCATCCTTCTTAAGGACTGTTTCAGTTATAGTTTCATATGTAGCAGGTACTTGCTTAAGTGTTGTATAAGCATCTTTTACGAGCACTTCTTCAGTTATAGTTTCGTATACAGCAGGTACTTTTCTAAGAGTCGTATAACCATCTTTTTTAAGTTTCTCTTCTGTAACTGTTTCGTATACAGCAGGAACTTGTCTTAGAGTTGTGTAACCATCCTTCTTAAGGACTTCTTCTGTGATAGTTTCATAGACAGCAGGCACAGGAGATATAACAGTGTAACCGTCTTTTTTAAGAACAGTTTCTGTGATTGTTTCATATGTCGCAGGTACTTTTCTAAGCGTCGTATAACCATCTTTTTTAAGAACAGTTTCTGTTACTGTCTCATATACAGCTGGCACTGGCTTAAGCACATCGTATGCTTCTTGGACTAGTACCTCTTCAGTAACTGTTTCGAACTGAGCTGGAACGACTCTGATAGTTGTATATGCATCTTTAACCAGTACTTCCTCAGAAACGCCTTCGAACTGAGCAGGAGAGATATTAACTGATGATGTGCCATCAGACTTAAGTATTTCTTCTGTTACTGTTTCGAATTGAGCAGGAGTGATTCTTACATCTGAAGTACCTTCAGAAGCAAGTACTTCCTCAGAAGCTGTTTCGAATCTTGCAGGAATAATTCTGTAGTCTACAACGCAGTTAGGATCGTTTCCTCCAGCGCTACTAGCAGCACTAGCTGAAACAAGTTCTACTCTTCTATTAGTAGCTCTACCACTTGCCGTATTATTATTAGCTATTGGGCTAGATTCACCTCTACCGTCATAAGTAAGACAATCAGGAGAAACACCAGCCGCAACTAATGCATCGTATACAGCCTTAGCTCTATTTCTTGATAAATCTAGGTTGGCAGTTTCTGAACCTTGGCTATCAGTGTGACCAACTATTGTTGCTCTACCTGCAGAACAGTCTATAGAGCTCGCAATTCTAGAAATCTCAGAACCTGAACCACCAGTTAGAATGGCAGAGCCAGACTGGAAGTTGACATTCAGTTTTCTACCGCTAGATCTACCGCTACCTGCAGCACAGGTGTTAGCTATGACTTCTTCAGAAACTGTCTCGAACGTTGCAGGAGAAATTCTTACTGATGAAGAACCATCTGACTTAAGCACTTCTTCTGTCGCTGTTTCGAATCTAGCCGGTGTAATCCTTATATCTGAAGCACCATCTTGTGTAATCACTTCTTCTGTTGCTGTTTCGAAAGTTGCTGGTGTAATTCTAACAGAAGACGAACCTTCTGATGCTAGAACCTGCTCAGTTACTTTTTCGAAAGTTGCTGGCGTAATTCTAACAGAAGACGAACCTTCTGACTTAAGAATCTGCTCTGTAACAGTCTCAAATTGTGCTGGAATGATTCGAACTTCACTAGTACCTTCACTAGCAAGTACTTCTTCTGTTACTGTTTCGAAGGTAGCAGGTGTAATACTAACTGATGAAGAACCATCAGACTTTAGAATTTCTTCTGTTACTGTTTCGAATTGAGCAGGAACAACACTTAAGGTTGTACCGCCATCTTGTGAAAGCACCTCTTCGCTGAGGGTTTCTGTAGACCCAGGGACAATTTCTATCCGTGAAGTCGCATCCTTTACAAGGATCTGTTCTGTTACCGTCTCATATTTGTCTTCGATCAAACATTTTGCGTAGCATTTGCCAGGCTCACTTGGCATACCTGCCTCTGGAGAACTAGATTGCTGTGCGAAAGTTGATGTCAAACCAATGAGTAGTAGACAAGATAATAATAGACTAACTCGTTTCATGGTCGATTTAAATAATTTTATGATGTAATGACAATAAGGCTACTACTGATATTCGTTGAATAGCACCGTTATTAGGCGGCAAATCTACTCAAATAATTTAGGAAAACACGCATAGAACCTAGTATTCTTGCGCACTTTAACTATAGGATCGAGGCAATCTAACACTGAGATTACTTCGTTGTTTTTCTTTAGAATTTTGATGTCGTCATTATCCAAATCAATTGCTTGTATTGATTCTTGACCTCCAAATATTAATCGGTCAATATTGATAACATCAGTTGAGAAGACCTTGCTTGAATTTTGACGTATCTCAGCGAGTAAGTCACTGCTGATTGGTGTCTTTTGCGTGATTATCTGGAATAATCTACGTGAGAGTATACTTGTGGATAGATAATTCAAAATCAAATCTGGATGGTTTTTAAACGCTTTTAAGCTTGCTAGAACATCTATATCATCTAATTCTATAAATGTATCTAGATAATTAGTATCATTTATTGTGCCAGTCATCTGGTCGATGAAAAAATTTGATAATGTCTGATTACTGTCACTTATTCCACCATTAAGCACCAGCTCTTTTAGTCTTAATACAAATTCCTTCATCATTCTTTCGGCCACAATCGCTGTCTTGTGCAGATAGACTTGCTTGTACATGAAATGACGTGCCATCAGGAATTTTTCTATGGATATTAAGGCCTTTTCTTCCATAACTAGTTGATCATCAACGACATCCATCATCGATATCAATCTCTTGTAGCCTATAACACCTTCTACAACGCCTGTATAGAAACTATCCCGAGTAAGATAATCCATGCGATCCATGTCCAGTTGGCTAGAGACCAGCTGTGCCAGAAAAGGTCTCTTGTATTCTTGTCTATATATCTGCATGGCCAATCTCAGGTCGGAGCCCGTCTCCTTATCTAAGACCACCATCATGTCGTAAGAAATACGCTCGTGAGATTTATTGATCAGTATATTTTCCAATCCATGGGAGAAGGGGCCATGACCGATATCATGTAGCAAGATGGCTTGGCAGACAGCTAGATATTCTTCGTCGTTGATTTTTACACCTTTTTCTCGAAGCGTGTTAATGGCCTGGGTCATTAGATGCAATGCGCCCAAGGCATGACTGAATCTAGTATGTGTTGCACCTGGATAGACATAAGAACTGAGCCCCATCTGAGAAATCCGTCTTAGACGCTGAAAATAGGGGTGGTCGATCAGTTCATAAAGGCTCTCAAAAGGATAAGAGATCAAGCCATAAATCGGATCGTTTATTATTTTTCTCTTATTCATTCTGTGGCGAAAGTAATATAAGCTACTTTAAAGCGTTCGACAATGCGTGTTCTTATGATTAGATATTCTTCTTAATTTAATACCAGAAATTCTACATAGACTATGGCTAAGGTAAAGATATTATGGGCTGATGACGAGATAGAGTTACTTAAGCCACAGTTGTTCTTTTTGGAAAAGAAAGGATACGAGATTGTTCAGGTTACTAATGGCTATGATGCCCTAGACGTCCTTGCCGAAGACAAAGAGGTCGAAGTGGTGTTCTTAGATGAGTCTATGCCTGGTATTACGGGACTTGAGACCTTAGAGAAGATCAGAGAAATCGATAAGAACATTCCCATCATTATGATCACCAAAAATGAGGCAGAAGATCTAATGGAGCAGGCGATAGGTTCGCAGATCGATGATTATTTAATCAAGCCAGTGAACCCAAATCAGATACTGCTTTCTCTGAAGAAGGTGATGGATAACAAAATGCTTGTGAGTCGTAAGACCGCCATCGATTACCAGCAAGAATTCCGTAAGATATCGATGGAGATTAATAGCGGCCTGGATCATGAAGAATGGAATCAGCTCTATCTCAAGATTATAGATTGGGAAATAAAGCTGGATAATTCTGATAACGATCAGCTCAAGGAAATTCTCAATAGTCAGAAAAAGGAGGCAAACAGGGAGTTCTGTAAATATGTGTCTAAAAAGTACCACGCCTGGGCAGATGGGGATAATGCACCTGTCCAATCTCATGACTTATTTAAAAAATATCTATTCCCACAACTCGATGCTGAGCGGCCTAATGTTTTGGTCCTATTTGATAACCTTCGATTTGACCAATGGCGAATCCTGGAGCCGATTATCAATGAATTCTATAGAGTCGAAAAGGAACATAAATTCTATAGCATACTCCCAACGGCAACTCAGTATAGTCGAAATGCAATTTTCAGCGGATTGCTGCCAAGAGAAATTCAGAGCGAATTTCCTCAGTATTGGTTGAATGATAATCAGAAAGGAGGTAAGAACCAGTATGAAGGACAACTACTTGAGAAACAGTTAGATAGGTTGTTGGCAGATAAAATAAAATGGGAGTATATCAAGGTGAGAAACTCAGCAGATGCTAAGAACCTCAATGATAATATCCTCAATGTCACGCAGAATGATCTGACTTGTATCGTTTATAATTTCATCGATATGTTGTCACACGCCAGAACCGAGATGGAAGTGCTTAAGGAACTCGCTTCAGACGAAAAGGCTTATCGGTCATTGACACGATCGTGGTTTCTGAACTCTCCCATATGGAATTCCTTGCAAGTTCTTGCCGAAAAAAATATCAAATTATTCATCACAACAGATCATGGCACAATTAGAGTTAGCCAGCCCTCACGGGTCCTTGCCGATCGAGAAACATCTACTAACCTCAGATATAAAGTGGGTAAGAACCTCAATTATGCGAAGCAGGATGTACTCGAAGTGACAGACCCTAAAAAAGTCGGACTCCCAAGTCCCAATATCAGTTCTAAGTTCATTTTTGCCACAGAGGATGTATTCTTCCTCTATCCGAACAATTACAATCACTATAACAAAATGTACACAGATACTTTCCAGCATGGCGGCTTATCTATGCAGGAAATGATCTGTCCCTTTGTCGAACTAGAGCCTAGAAAGTAGTTTAGTTTTCGTAATAATATTTCTTGTTCCCATATCTAGCAATCCTTATACTAATCTCGTAGAGAAAGAAGACCGGTATTCCTATGAGGAACTGTGTCACAACATCTGGTGGTGTGATAATAGCAGCTACGACCAGAATCATAACAATGGCATGTCTTCTGTATTGCCTCATTAACTCAGGGGTTACTAAGCCTATTCTAGACAGAAAAAAGATGACGATTGGCAACTCAAAGATGAGACCTGTCGGTAAGGTGAACATGGTCATGTAGTTTACATAGGAGGCTAAGGAAGGGCTACTGATTACTTCTGATGAGATGGAATATCCAGCTAGAAAGGTCACAGCAAAAGGTGAGATGACGTAATATCCAAAGAGAACGCCTAGGAGAAATAGAAACGAACAGATGAATACAACGCCCTTCGTGGCTTTTTTTTCGTTGGGATACAGACCAGGCTTGATAAAACGCCAGAACTCCCAGAATATATAGGGAAACGAGATGATTATGCCTAACCAGATAGAGACTTTGAGATGTGTAAAGAACTGCTCGCCGAGCTCTCTAGGCATGATATTGAACTCAGGTGGGCTAAAACAAGTTAGTTCAGCTAGACCACAGAAGAAACGATAAGTGACAAAAGAACTTTGCTTAGGTGCAAGGATAATCTGATTAAAAACAAAATCCTTGAACAAAAACACAATAGTGGCAAAGAAAAGGATACTGACCAATGAGCGTACGATATGCCACCTCAGCTCTTCTAAATGCTCTAGGAAACTCATTTCCTTTTCTTGTACTGGATTGTTTTCCTTCGTCATCGTGGTCAAAAATATTACAGTATAAGGAAAGTAGAGCGATAATTTTCCTTTACTTTTAGACCTAACAAATTAGAAAAATCTATATCTGTTGCTCACATTTTCCTTTATTACCATAGTTAGCCTCTTTGTCCTACTGATTGCTTCAGATTGGTTTATCGACTCAGCAGAAAAGATTGGCCTATCATTTGGGATATCTCCATTCATCATCGGCGTTACAATTGTTGCCTTTGGGACCTCTCTGCCTGAACTAGCAGCATCTATTGCTTCAGTCTATAGTGGTAGTTCTGAGATCGTAGTAGGCAATGTCGTCGGGTCCAATATCACAAATATTCTGTTGGTTCTCGGACTAACTGTCGTTGTCGGAAAAGGTATTGATCTGAATTTCAATATCTGGAACGTTGACATGCCTTTGCTACTATGCTCTGCTATCCTGATGTATTTCTGTCTGTATGATGGGAATCTATCACTAATAGAAAGTATACTGATGATCATGGCTTTGCTGGGTTTTCTGTACAGTTCAGTTACCTCCAGCATCTCTGATGACGAAGAGGATAGGCCTACGGTGACCACGATGGATATTGTAAAATTATTAGCGGGCGGTATACTTGTCTTTATAGGAGCCAAGTACACCATAATTGGCATCCAAGGCTTCTCTCTAGAGGCAGGAATTAGTCCAGAAGTTATATCACTGACTTTTGTGGCTCTGGGGACTTCCCTACCTGAGGTGGTAGTCAGTATTTCTGCGGCAAGGAAAGGTAAGCATGCGATTGCTGTGGGCAATGTTCTTGGGTCTAATATATTTAATTCCTATGCGGTGATGGCTATCCCGTCCTTCCTAGGTGAGTTGCTGATTCCAGATAATGTAATCAGTTTTGGATTACCATTTATGCTTGCTGTAACTTGTGTTTTTGGAATGGTGACTTTTTCTAAACGAATCAATACTTTAGAAGGTGTTATCTTGTTATTATTCTATGCCTTTTATTTAGCTGAACAGTTCAGTAGTGTAATTTAAAAAAAAAAGGCCTGTTAGAGGTTCATGATTTGTAATTTATGATTGAGATTAAACATTATATTTTTTGTCTAATTAGCCTTTTGCCAATTGGCCTGTTGGGTCAGATAGCGCCAGTCGCCACATATGATTTCGATAACATGGACCTGAAGGAAAGTGCAGATAGATATGCAGAGGGCAACTCGACGGAAACCTTGACATTCGAATGTGGTGTCGGTGAGATTAATTCTAAGAGTTTATTTCTAGATGGTAGTCCAGATACCACAGCCTTAGACCCTGCCCTGAAAGATATTTTTCTAGGTGATTTTACCTTGAGTTTTTACTTCTGGTTGGAGCCAGGATCGAGGACTTATTCCATATTCTCCATACAGGATAGTTGCGCTCGAGATTCTTCCCTGTCGATATCCTATATCAATGTCGTCAATGAGATCAGATTGGAGTATGCTAGAGATAGAACAGAGAGTGTTTTTTTTGGTGAAAAAGTAGACCAGAAAAATTGCTGGCATCATTTGGTGTTTACCAGAAGCGGGGACACTTATAGCTTCTATCTCGATGGTGAATTCATCAAGAGTGTCTTGTTTGTAGAAGACATTGTTTTGGGATCCTCAGCACAAGTTCATATCGGATATTCGCCATGTGTTGATAATATCGAAACTTATTTTAATGGACGTATAGATGAGATTAGTTTCTTTGATTTTGTTGCAACTGATGAGCTACTGTCGTCATTAGATTTATTTCCAGATCGTGTCATATCACAAGACACAACCATCTTTCAGGGAGATTCTTATCAGATTATAGGTGGTGCCACCTGCGCTCAAAGCGTTATATGGACGCCGGGTACGGGTCTTAGCGATGATATGATCACCGAACCATTAGCTACCCCTACGCAGACGACAACTTATCAGATTAGTTATGATCATGGTAGTTGCACTAGTTCAGATTCAATTAGGATTAGTGTTATAGATGAGGAGAGTATAGCTTGCTCTAATCTCTTATTACCTAAAGCATTCACGCCAAACGGGGATGACCTCAATGATGAATTGCTCATTAGTAACGACTTTATTATTACCGACCTAATGAGATTTGAGATCTATGATAGATGGGGTATGAAGTTGTTCGAAACAAAGAATAAAAGCGAGGGATGGGATGGCACTTTCAGAGGAGAAGCTCAGATGCCAGGTACATATGTATATAAGGTCGAGTATATTTGTCTCGGAGATGAATATCAAAAAGCAGGAAGTTTTAATCTTATCAAATGATCAGGAGAAAGGAACGGTTACGGTGTAATTTTTCAGTCATAAGCTTATTAGGTTCTATGTTAATGGTTGGCTTTTTAGCCGTATCTTCATGCAAATCCGATAAGTCAGAGCCTTTTATTACACGTACCCCAACTTCTTCTTCTTCTTCTTCTTCTTCTTCTTCTTCTCAAGTTAATGATGAGCAGACAATAGCAGATTCTATAATACAATCAATGGCTATACTTAAAGATACCGTTGCCTACAAGCAAATTGCAGAAGACCCTGACCTTGTCAAAGGCAGTAGTGAGACAAAAATAGCTAAGGAAGAACCTAAAAAAGAAATAAAAAAGAAAGCAAAATTACCTAAGATTAATTTCGAATTAATCAGGCATGACTTTGATACGATCGTCCAGGGAGATATTGTAGAATTTGATTTCGTTTTTACAAATGCAGGTACAGCGCCTCTCGTAATTAATACAGTCAATGTGACTTGTGGTTGCACGCAGCCTAGTTATCCTTTTATTCCGATTGGTCCTGGCGAAGAAGGATTTATCGGAGTAAAGTATAATAGCGTCGGAAAGGAAGGATTGCAGCGACCACTTATAACCGTTAGTTCTAATGGTTCAGTCGAACCAATAAGTCTTATGCTGTCAGGGTTTGTCTTGAAACCAAAGAAGGAAAAGGAAGACAACAGCCTACCTGATTCTCTAAATCAGTCTTTAGATACTATTCCTGCCAAGTAGATTTTGTCTACCTGATCAGTGTCAGGTGACCTTTGTAGGTAATGATTTCACCATCCAGAAACTGAATGTTGGCTATATAGACATAGACACCTTCTTCTGCATCTCGTCCATTTTTTCTACCGTCCCAACCATCATCTCGACTAGTTGGGTGCACTCCTAATTCTTCTGGAAGACGATACATTGTATTGCCCCACCTATCATATATAATGAAGTCTAAGATTCTGTCTACACCTTGTCCAGTTTGTATCATGAATCTATTATTGATCTGAGAACTCGGTAGTAACATATTAGGCCTATAGACACGTCTCGCTGAGAGCAGTGTAATATCGATATCATCAGTCGCCTCACAACCGTTTTCGTCTATAACAGTTACTGAAATATTCGAGCTCTGTACTGGGGTCAAAATCACACTATCACATAAGGGCGTGAGACATATAACTGATTCTGCTGGCGTCCATATAATTGTATCGATAGTAGCTGGATTACTAAGCCCTAAGCCAAGTGTGAAATCATCTTCTCCCAACTCTAGTTCCAAGTCTG
>CALEAC010000073.1 GCA_937944095.1 uncultured Saprospiraceae bacterium | reverse complement strand
TTAGCTCATCCCAATTTCTAGTCCAAGATTCTGTAACTTTTGGATATTTTGTTTGCCATTTTTTACACATATCTTCTAGTGCTTTTTGGCCTAGTTCTTTGGTATCTGCTTTATAAATCTTTTTCATATCCTTGACCACTTCTTTTTGATCTTTACTTGCCGTGTATTTTAGAGTATTTCGGATCTGATGGACAAGACACTTTTGCACTTCTGCTTTTGGATACATGCTTTGTATAGCTTTTGAAAAACCACTCAAGTTGTCCGTACAGACAATCAACATGTCCTTTAAACCCCTCTCATGGAGATCTGTGAGTACTTGCAACCAGAAGTTAGCTCCTTCACTTTCCGATAAATATACACCTAGTATTTCCTTGTGCCCTGTCTTTGATATCGCCATAATATTATACACCGCTTTTTTAACAACGCGGTGGTCTTGATGGACTTTATAATGCATAGCATCTAACCAAATAATCGGGTAAACCTCTTCTAAGGGACGATTGCGCCATTCAGTGACCTTTGGCATAATCCTATCTGTAATCTCTGTCAAAACACTAGGCGATAAGGTCATCCCATACATTTCATCTACATGCTTTGAAATATCTCGATAACTCATTCCTAAGCCATACATACCCAGTATGCGAGGCTCTAAACTTTCTGCTAAAATGGTCTGCCTCTTCTTGATTAGCTGTGGCTCAAATTTACTATTCCTGTCTTGTGGCGTTTTGAGTTCAATCGGACCGTGCGAAGTTTTTACAGTCTTGCTCTTATGACCATTCCTTTTGTTGCCATTGAGCCTCTGTTCTTCATCCAGGTGCTGATCCATTTCTGCTTCAAGTGCAGCATCCAGTACTTCTTTTAATAAAGGAGCCAAGGCTCCTCCTTCTCCAAACAATGATTCGCCTTTAAGTAATTGTTCTAAGGCTTGAGCTTTTACTGCTTCAAAGTCTTTATTTTCCATCTATCTAAGTTAAGTTTCTAGACAGACTTGAGAATACACCCTCTCTATCGTGAATTTTGTTTTGCTGTTTTAAACAAGTACTAATTCGGTTAACTCTTTGCCGATTTCATGCAGCCCATCTATTATTCTTTCTACTTGTTTTTTGGAGGGATTTTTCTTTCCATTGACATATTGTGATAAAAGAGATTCGTTCATTCCTATCCTTTTAGCAAGATGTTTGGAATTTATGACCTTATAATAATCGAAGAACTGTTTAAGATCAATTTCAAATGATAGATTGTTTAGCGTTGAAGGGTTTCTTTCAAATTCTTCTTCATAAAGGTTAACAGCTTCTAAAGCGTTCATTCGCATTTTATGAATTGTATCACCGTAAGTAAATATTGGCAATTTTTTCTCATAAGCTGAATAACCAGTCTTGCTTCTTTCAATTACAAATTTATACTTCATTTTTTCTTTTTTAATTGAGCATCTTTTCTGAGTTTGTTCTCAAGTCCTTTACCTAAATCACTACTTCCGTGATTTGGAAATATCACAATTCCCTTCTTTTCAGGATGTTTCACTTTGATGTGTGAGCCTTTGATACTTATGACGTACCAACCATCTCGCTTAAGCATTCTAAGGAATTTCAGAACATTTCATTGTAGAAAGGTAAACAATAATTTACTTACACTTAAGTTGATTTTGGCCTATTGTGACTCTATTTTGGGGTAATTTAGGTTCTAAGAGTATATTAAATTTTTCGGACTCATGATAGGTAACTAGTATATTAAACGAAGTTTTCAATAAAAACAGGCTATCCCTGATGAGACAGTTCTTTTATAGCTGACCACCATTTCCATTCTTTCCCTCAAACTCCTAAAGGGAGAACTTCAGCCCACGCCAAGGATGCCTCTTTGGGGGATTATGGGGAGCAGAATATTATCAGAACTTTTATGTAAGATTAAGGGTACTCATTATCCAGTAAATTAAACGAAGCTTTTCAAAACAAAAAAAGCCCAGTAATACAAGTATTACTGAGCTTTTATATGTCGGGGCGAGAGGATTCGAACCTCCGACCCTCACGCTATAAGCGTGATGCGCTGTAATTTCTGTTGTAAGAACCTCAAAGCTCCTCTAGATTTGATTTTTTTCTCTAAGCTCCTAGAATCCTCGACCCTTTCAAACTGAACAAAATATAGAACAGTCCAGTCATCAGCTTTTCCTGTAAATCCACTGTGATTATAGTTGTGTTTTTTGACCCTTTCTACGAGTAAGACAGAAGTCGAGCCAGTGTAATACTTGTTCAATTTCTCAGAAAATAGAATATGGGTTGTAAAAGGCATTATCTAGTAACGATTGTCCGTAATGATACCAATAGCTGACCACCATTTCCATTCTTTCCCTCTAACTCCCTAAAGGGAGAACTTCAGCCCGCGCCAAGGATGCCTCTTTGGGGGATTATGGGGAGCAGAGCATTATCAGAACTTCTATGTAAGATTAAGGATACTCAGTTTATTTTTCTACTATAACATAGTTATAAAAGGGAATACAGAAGGATGCCCCTTTAGGGGATTATGGGGCGAGCAGAGCATAATCAGAACTTCTAGATAAGATTAAGGATACTCATTTTATTTTCCTACTAAACTTAGTTATAAAAGGGAATACAGATATAAAAGGAAATACAGAAAATAATTATTCAGCTTAGGGGTATTACCTCAATCACTTGTCTTATAAGTGGATAGATAATGAAAAAATGGATTTAAAAGACTTCGCTAATGTGTGAGGTCTTTTTCTTTTAGGTACCTATTCTACTTACTTTTGGTGAAAAATTAGAGCATGCTCAAAGCCATTTCACCTATTGATGGAAGATATCATTCTAGAACAACCTCTCTTCAATCCTATTTTTCCGAATACGCCCTTATAAAGTACAGAGTTCTAGTCGAGATTAAGTATCTCCAAAGTTTGTGTGAGGCAGATATAGAGCAACTTAAAGAACTGAAACCACATATAGCTGCTTTAGATTCCATAATCAACGAGTTCAACGAAGCCTCTGCTCAACGAATCAAAGCCATCGAGGCCACCACTAATCACGATGTCAAAGCGGTAGAGTACTACATCAAGGAGGAGATGGAAAAGCTAGGTTATAGCCAGTTCGGTGAGTGGGTACATTTTGCTTTGACTTCCCAGGATATCAATAACACTGCTACACCGCTGAGTCTTAAGGACTACCTTACAGAAGTCTATCAACCTGCCCTTAGATTATTGATCACAGAGCTGAGGGATGTGGCTAAGCGATATGAGGCTATACCTATGCTGGCTAGAACACATGGACAACCTGCCAGTCCGACAAGTGTCGGAAAAGAATTCTTTGTCTTTGTGGAAAGACTACAGGCACAAGAGGAATCACTTCTTGCTCTACCTATCAAAGCTAAGTTCGGTGGCGCAACAGGAAACTTCAATGCACATAAAGTCAGTTTACCGCAGATTGACTGGAAATTATTCGCGGATCAGTTTGTATCCTCATTAGGTCTGAGTCGCTCTCAGTACACAACACAAATCGCGCATTACGATGACTTAGCTGCGATTATGCATAACCTCTCTCGAATCAACACCATACTTATCGATCTAGCTAGAGACATCTGGACTTATATTAGTATGGATTACTTCAAACAGAAAGTCGTCAAGAACGAGGTCGGATCCTCAGCCATGCCCCATAAGGTCAACCCTATCGACTTCGAAAATGCAGAAGGTAACTTAGGCTTAGCTAATAGTCTATTCTCATTTCTAGCCACTAAATTGCCTATTTCTAGACTGCAACGAGACCTGACTGACAGCACAGTACTCAGGAACCTTGGTGTACCATTCGCCCATACGGCCATCGCATTTAGCTCTATAAGTAAGGGACTCGGTAAGTTGGAACTGAACCCGACCAAACTAAAGCAGGACCTAGAGGACAATTGGGCCACTGTCGCAGAAGCAATTCAGAATATCCTAAGAAGGGAAGGCTACCCGAAGCCTTATGAGGCGCTCAAAACCTTGACCAGAGGGAATCAGATCATAACAGATACAGTTATAAGGAACTTCATAGAGAGTCTAGACGTACAAGATGATATAAAGGCAGAACTCAGAGCCATCACGCCTCACAATTACGTTGGCTACCAAAATCTACCTTAGCATTAACAACGACATATGATCAAGAAGATATTCAAACAACTCTTTAAAACAGGTGTCAAAGCCACTAAATCAAGTCAGCGTTCTATGGATTTCATAGATGAAGTTCTAGAAAAAGAATACTTGACTGGTGCATTGGACAACCTTAAGACCTCCTCAGGTAAAATGGTAGAAAAAGCAGGCATGATTTACCAGCAAGCTATAAATAAGGTAGACGATAAGGTCAATATCGATAAGCTCAAAGATATGGGCGATCAGGTTGTCAAAAAAGGCAAGGAAATAACCGAAGACATCTCAGAAAGTATGCAAGAGAGTTCCTCTACACTCAAAAGTGTCATAAAAGAAGGTGAACAGATTGTCAAAGACATTATAGGAGAAGAAGAATAACCTTAATCAATAACTATAGACCTCACCTGCATGATGGACTTCGACTGAGGTCTGTTCAGCTGCCTCTACTCGACCGATGACTTGTGCATCAATTTTATATTTCTTAGATACACTTATCATTTTCTCAGCACGAGCTGGTGTTGTATAAATCTCTAGTCTTGTTCCCATATTGAACACTTGGAACATCTCCTCATAGGAGGTCCCAGACTCTTCTCTAATAATTTCAAATAGAGGTGGTATCGCCAGTAGGTTATCCTTTACAATTCGACAACCGTTGGCGAATTTTTTCACCTTAGTGTGCGCGCCACCTGTGTTATGGATGATACCTGATATGTCCTTTTTGCCATCAGCAAAGATGGCCTTTAGGAGTGGTAGGAAGGTTCTGGTAGGTGACAATACCAACTTACCTAAGGTAAACTGGTCATCGCCAATACTAATCTTCTCAGTTAATTTCCGACTGCCAGTATAAATCACCTCACTCGGTGTGTTCGAATCAAAGGTATCAGGATAAGCCGAGGCATAACTATTATCGAATATATCGTGTCTTGCTGATGTGAGACCATTACTGCCCATCCCACTATTATAAGACTGCTCATAAGTGCTCTGCCCATAAGATGCAAAACCGACTATGACATTACCTGGTTTGATATCATTGATAATCAGCTCAGACTTAGGACAACGAGCAAACGCTGTGAAACCGACATCAACAGTCCTCACGATATCACCGACATCGGCTGTTTCGCCACCAGCCAAGTTAATATCCACGTCATGCTTGGCTAACATCTTACAGAAATCACCTGTACTCTGAATAAGGACTTTGATAACCTCCCCGGAAATGAGATTCTTATTACGACCTATAGTAGAGCTCAATAGGATACCATTGGTGATACCAATACAAGCCATATCATCCAAATTCATCACGATTGCATCCTGAGCTATACCCTCCCAGACACTAATATCACCAGTCTCTTTCCAGTACATATAAGCTAAACTCGTCTTAGTACCAGCTGTGTCTGCATGCATCACATTAGCAAACCCGTCATTGTTTCCTGCGATATCTGGTAGAACCTTGCAGAATGCTAAAGGGAATAGCCCCTTATCTAAGCCTTTGATTGCTTGATGGACCTCTGACTTAGAGGCAGAAACACCTCTTAACTCATATTTTTTGGGGTCTGACATGAAAATAATCTCCTTTAGGTGATAACGAAAGACTGTTTAGCCAAACTAAACATATAGAAGATGTAAATATAAGCTTCGCAAGCTATTTAGTTGCCTGTTAGAACTAAGTGAAATGCCTATAAATCAATGATTTATATAGAAATATAAAAAAAGTGATTTTTTTTTGAAACTCAGGCAGCGAATTCCACAATGTCGGTGTCTCAACTATACAGAGGTCCCAAAGGCCTCAACTTTAAAAGTTTAACTGATTTTTAAATATTGCCCTGTTAAGAGGTTGTAGAAGTTACAGCCTCTTTCTTTTTGCCCAAACCATAACAGTAGTCAATATTTACCGATAGAATAAAGCAATTCCTACCTTTGCGTGTTATAACCTCATGCAAGTACACCACATAGACATTTCAAAAGTTCGCCAATTCTCAGATCGTGATAGAGAATACCTTCTTAATAGTCAGAAGTTTAGTAAATTTTTGGGCTATGATGACCTTAGTCTGAAAGGCTTTGAGTCTATTATTAAGCAGCGTTCCTCATTCAAGACCGATAGAGATACCCTGACTCAAGTCATATCTGAACAATATGCAAATACGCCTAGCTCATCACGGACCCAAGCTCATATTTCGGACCTCCGTTCTGATAACTGCTTTACCCTTACAACGGCACACCAACCCAGCCTACTGACCGGACCCTTGTATTATATCTTCAAGATTCTAAGTGTGATTAAGCTGGCCTCAGCACTAAAGCAAGAATACCCGACATATAATTTTGCACCTGTATTTGTCATAGGCTCTGAGGACCACGATTTCGATGAGATTAATCATCTCTATCTCTTCGGCAAGAAAAAGACCTGGGAATCAAGCCAGAAAGGCGGACCAGTAGGAAAATACCCTCTAGATGGCTTATCACAGATTATAGATGAGGTCGCCAGCATCTTAGGTGAGCACTCCAAAGCAAAAGACCTACTAACTCAGTTAAAGAAGGAGCTACTTACAGTTAGTGACTATGGCGCATTCAGCTTCAAGTTAACACATATCCTATTTGATCATCTAGGATTGGTCATACTAAGAATGGATGACGCCAAACTAAAAACCCTCCTTTCCCCTATCACTAAATCCGAGATTACTGAGCAACCAAGTCAACAACTGGTGCAGCATGCTCAGCAGCAGATAGAAGAGCAGTTGGGATATAAAAGTCAAGCTTTCGCGAGGAAGATTAACTTCTTTTATAACAAGGATGGACTAAGAGAACGAATTGTTCAAGAAGGAGATCAGTTCCAAGTAAATAATACAGCAATTGAATTTTCATTCTCAGAACTAGAAGCTGAAATAGACCAACATCCAGAAAGATTCAGCCCCAATGTGGTCATGCGACCTATCTACCAATCCCTTATACTACCTGATCTTGCCTATGTAGGCGGTGGTGGGGAATTAGCTTATTGGATGGAGCGAAAAACCCAGTTCGAGCACTATAACGTTCATTTTCCGCTGTTAGTGAGGCGGACTTCTGGCATGATTATCACCCCATCAGCTAACAAGCAGGTGGAAAAACTTGGACTTAACTTAGAAGACCTGTTCATGGACCATCAGTCGCTAATCAGTCACTTTCTATCCCTCAGTGGTTCTCCTGATCATGAGCTTGGTTCCTTCGAAAAACAAATAGAAGACCTCTTCCAAAAACTAGAAGAAAAAGTAACTGCTATAGATCACTCCCTCAAAGGCTCAGTCGGGGCTGAAAAAGCAAAAGCTCAGAAAGGCCTCAGCAATATTAGTGGTAAACTAAAAAAAGCAATCAAAGCCAAAGAAGAAGTCAATCTTACACGCATCCAAAAACTACAAGACCAATTGTTCCCCAAAGGCTTACAAGAAAGGCATGACAATATATTCCAGTATATTTCCACCTATGGTGTCGAATTAATAGATGAGTTACTAGACCACTGTGATCCACTTAGCAAAACTTTCCGAGTGTTTTTTATGCAGCCATAATTGCTTCGAACATTGATATCATATCGGCAATCTTTCTTTTCAGTTCATTTCGGCTGACGATGAAGTCTAAAAAGCCATGGTCTAATAGAAATTCAGAACTCTGGAAGCCATCTGGTAAGTCTTTCTTAATCGTTTCCTTAATGACACGTGGCCCAGCAAAACCAATTAGGGCACCTGGCTCAGAAAAATTAATGTCACCTAACATCGCAAAAGAAGCTGTTACACCCCCTGTCGTAGGATCAGTTAGAAAAGAGAGATAAGGTAGTTGTGCTGCTGCGAGTTGCGTCAGCTTAGCAGAGGTCTTAGCCATTTGCATCAGTGAGAATGCAGATTCCATCATACGTGCACCCCCTGTCTTAGATATAATCATCAACGGCAGCCTCTCTTTTATACAATAATCTATGGCACGTGAGATACGTTCTCCCATTACCGAGCCCATAGACCCTCCAATAAAAGTAAAATCCATTGCAGCGATTACAAGTGGTTTTTTGTGGACTTTGCCGTGAGCGACTGATATAGCATCAGTCAGGCCGGTCTTATCCTTAGCCTTGTCAAGTCTTGCAGCATATGATTGCAAATCGGAGAAGCCTAAGAAATCTTTAGATATCAAGTCTTCGAAGAGCAACTCGAATCGGCCATCAAAGATGATATCGAAATAATCATGAGAACCTATCCTAGCGTGATGCCCACATTTATTACAGATATAGAAATTTTCTTTGAATTCCTTGACTGTACCTGTTTCACTGCAACTACGACACTGATACCATAGGCCATCAGGGGCTTCCATTTTGTGTTTGGTTGCCGTTTGTATACCGTCTTTGAATCTTTTGAACCAACCCATTATTAGAATTTATGTGGTTTGCTTGGGGACAGCATGAGGAATTTGCAGGATGTGAATTTAGCTCAACCAAAGCTAGATACAAAGAGGAAACTCAAAAACAGTCAAAATTGTGTTTTTGAGCACTTTTCTAAGCCAAAATGAACTCAAAAATGGGCATTAAACCCGGTTATGAACAAGTACCACCTGTAATAGCTAACTTTGCAACCTAAGCGACAACATGGAAAAAGCTCTTAGTATAGCTCTTATTGGCTACGGCAAAATGGGTCAAATCATCGAAAAAATGGCCTTGGAGCGAGGCCATAAAATAGGCTTGATCATAGGGAGGCGGAATACAGCTGATATTAACAAGGCTAATTTCAGTGAGATAGATGTGGCTATAGAATTTAGTACGCCAGATAGTGCAGCAGATAATCTGATTAAATTGGCTTCTTGCCAGACGCCTACAATATGTGGCACTACAGGCTGGCTAGAAGGTTATGACAAAATAAGTCGCCTCTTCGAAAAAAATGACAGTGCCTTTCTGTATGCATCTAATTTCAGCTTAGGCGTCAATCTTTTTTTTGCCTTAAACAAGCACTTAGCTAAGCTGATGAATCCATATCAGCAGTACCAAGTTAAAATATCTGAAAGCCATCATATCAGTAAGAAGGATGCACCGAGTGGCACTGCTGTAACTATCGCACAACAACTTATAAGTAGCTTAGATAGAAAATCAAACTGGACAATGACCGACCCAACTGATGAGGATATTAAAATAACGGCCTTCCGGGAAGGTGATGTCAAAGGGTCTCATACTGTAGAATATAGTTCAGAGATTGATGAAATTGTTATCGCACACCATGCCCATTCTAGAGCCGGATTTGCCTTAGGAGCTATTATCGCTGCAGAATGGCTAGCAGACAAAAAAGGTCTCTTCCAAATGAATGACGTACTAGGACTAACGTCATTTTAATTTGTGACTATTATTTGCTCTGTTCTGCTTCGACCTCCAATAGTCATTTGTAAGAAGTAGCTGCCACTAGCTAGGTGCTCTACATTTACCTGTGTGCCTCTACCTGTTAGCTGTAACTTCCCAGCAATATCATACAGCTGCCAACTATCCATTTTGCCAGAAATATTAATAAGCGTATTAGTCGGATTAGGATAGATCTCTATCTGTGCTAACTGTGTTTCAGAAACAGAAACTGGTTCGGTGATTAGGTCTGCTCGATAAGAACCATTACCATGTGTTGCAGCCCATAATTTTCGATCACTTTCAGATATCGTTAAGTCCATAATAATAGCAGCTGGTGGAAGAGAAGTTGCATAGAGGGACCACTCTGGATTCTCGACTAGACCGCTGCCGTTATCATTTCTGAACCGGGCCGTATAGACAGAGATATCATTGCCAAAATAGATATAGCCCTCCTGTGCATCTATTGCAATTGCATTACCTGGTGCATCTGGCAGACCTGTATCATAAGGGGTCCAATTCGCGCCATAATCTTCTGTGACAAATAAGTGTGCAGTCCCGAAACCACTATAGGTAACAAAAGCCATACTCGGATCGTCACTAACTATTGCTATATCATTAGGAACACGATTAGGTAAACCTGCCTTATTACCTGTCCAACTTAGACCACCATCAAGTGACACAAAGACACCACCTATCGTATTTTCAGGGACAGTCGCGGCATAAACCACTGAAGGGTCCAGATCATTGACAGCAAGAGCAAAGACTGCATTACCTGAGTCAATGAATTCATTATCATTTGTAATGGTCCAAGACAGACCACCATCTTCCGACTTATAGACATACCGTGTACCCGCATACATAATGTCAGGAGAACTTCTAGCTACGACATAGGGACTGATGAATAAAGGCGAATCATTAGCGCCTGGTTCTGGGCTTACGCGTACATTAAATCTTACGCCATTATCATTCGACCTTGATATACGCAGGTTTTGGGATGATCCATAGAGAATGTCGTCATTCGCTTGATTGATGCCAGTCCAGGAGCCATCGCCACCTACTGCACGTTGCCATGTTCCAGTCCCTCTAAATATAGCTGTAGAGTTATCCTGCAATCCTCCAAGAGCCAGATCTGAATTAGTTGCCGAAACTGAAAATCCATTGTAGAACTGCGTGGTCTGATAACCACCGTTTGCAGATCTGAATGTCTCTGCTTCGTCTCTAGATAAGAACACCCCACCGTCTGTTCCAAATATGACCAAATCTCTAATCCTCGGGTGGTAGGTGACAAAATGGATATCAGAGTGAACATAGTTGTCAGAACCATCAGGACCCTCGATAGGTGGCGTTGTCAACGTTACGCCCCCGACGTTCTTCTGCTCTAGTGTCCGACCGTTGTTACGACCCTTCCATACCTCTATTCCCACGGCTACTAACTTAGAGGGATCATTGGGATTAACTGCTATATCATGAGAAAACCAACCTTGCCATTTAGAATAATCGCTTTCGTTCATCACCTCCCAGGCTTTGCCACCATCATCAGATCTCAACAAGGTAGTCGCACCATCATCAAATCCGAATCCATTACCTACTGACGCATAGACTATATCTGGTCTCGATGGTGACCTAGCAAGAAGAATCTTACCATTGTGGCCAAAATCAGCAAGACTGCTGTTCCAGGTCTCACCCCCATCTTCTGTATAATAAATGCCATTACCTTCGCTACCGAAATTGCCAAAACTAGCAAGAACCTTATTAGGGTCTCTAGGGTCTATCTCTATGTCAGTGCCCATAATAGTGCTATTGACCTGAGTCCAATTAGAACCCGCATCGAGGCTTTTATAGATGCCGTCTGTCGTTGCTGCATAGACCACATTGACATCTGTCGGAGCCACTTTGACCATCCAAACACCATGTTGTTGTCGATAGCTCCAATCCAGGCTTTTCTCCCAAGTAATGCCACCATCAATGGACTTAAGGATGCCTATACCATAGGAACCACGTGTGCTTCTATAAGCACCATCTGTACCCGTCGCTTCGTAATTATAGACCTCTCCAGTTCCGATATACATCACCATACTATCTAGTGGGTTAAATTCTATTGTGCTGACGCCCAAGACTGGAAAGCCTGTATTAACATATTCCCAGCTTTGCACAAGACCTAGTCTTCTGCTTCGCCATAAACCGCCACTTGCAGATCCAGCATAGATTGTGCTATCCGCTAAGGGGTTAATTGCGACAGTGAGTGTTCTTCCTGAAGTATTGAGTGGACCCATCGCTTCCCATTGTTCATCATGAGCCTTCTGACCCATGTGGAGGAAATGTGCTTGATGGTCGTGATATGCACGAGTATAACCAGAATTAGAGAAACTTTTTTTGGGGTAGGACCGCTGGTAATCCC
>CALEAC010000072.1 GCA_937944095.1 uncultured Saprospiraceae bacterium | reverse complement strand
TATATAAATTATTAGAAAAGTAGAGCCATCCCACGCTGCAGCGGGATGGCTCTTGTTTTGCAATATTATCCAGAGGATTATAGAGACTTTAAAAAAACCTAATGTTATCTCAATCTATTTCAATCAATCTTGGGAGAACTTTAGCAGCATCATTCTCTTAACTAACAATTAGGTATAAATGTATAGAGGCTTAGTTACTTAGGAGGCTTGTAACGCCAATAAAATAGGTGAACGACATTCAGGAGCAGGTGAACGACAATACGCAAGCCTTTTTTGTATCTAAAAATCTATTTAATAGGTAACCATTCTTTCCCTAGCCTTTTATTATTGTTGAAGAACAATTGTTATTATTGGGCAATGCCACAACCCAACACCTATTTCCAGAGAGTCTATAGTGTCACCGAAGCGATTCCACTTGGTCGTGTAACGAACTATGGGGCGATTGCGGATTTTTTGGCCCTGGGATCAGCACGGATGGTTGGTTGGGCGCTTAATAAGTGTGGGCATCTCTCTATCCCGGCACATCGGGTCGTTAATCGGAAAGGCGAACTATCAGGCCGAAATATGTTTCCTACGCCATTTTTGATGCAGGAAATGCTAGAGAACGAAGGGCTTACTATCATTAATAATAAAATCATGGATTTCGAGGCTGTACTCTGGATACCCGTCGACCATTTAGATCCACAAGACTATAATGAATAAGATCCATCTGATATCCGGACCTCGTAATCTGAGTACTGCGCTGATGTACTCATTCGGTAATAGGGCTGATACAGCAATAGTAGATGAACCCTTTTATGGCTATTATCTCGACTCATATCCGCATATAGATCACCCAGGTAGAGAAGAGGTAATAGCAGAGATGGAAACTGATCCGCAGGTAATCATTAAGAGCCTAAAGTCAGATAATTATAAGCAAGAGCACCTCTTTATCAAAAACATGGCACACCATATGCGTGGCTTAGATTTAAGTCTATTCGGTGGTATGAAACAGTTATTTTTGATTCGTGATCCTGCACAGCTGATTGCTTCTTTTGCTCAGGTTATACCAGAACCGACGATGGAAGACTTAGGTTTGGAGACAGAAGCCGACATTCTAGATGAACTCCAAAGGCACAATCAGCCTTTTTGCGTGCTGAACTCTGGTGAATTATTAAAGGACCCGACTGGTGTATTGAATAAATTATGTGCGATATTGGATATGCCATTCTCTGAAGAGATGTTACAATGGCCAGCAGGCCCTCGGAAGGAAGATGGGGTATGGGCTAAGTATTGGTATGCCTCTGTCCACCAATCGACTGGTTTTGCTAAGCAACCGAGCAGTAGTCGACCATTTCCTGAGCGATTACGACCCTTGCTCAGAAAAGCAATGATACCTTACGAGAGACTCAATTACTATTCTATAAAAGCTTGATTTATGTTACAAAAATATGACCCACGTAATACAGATATACAGATCTACGTAAAGGATAAGCTCTATCCACGTGCCGAAGCAAAAGTTTCTGTCTTCGATAGTGCTGTGCAGGGCGGCGATGCAGTATGGGAAGGTCTCAGGGTCTATAATGGTGGTGTTTTCATGCTAGATAGACATTTAGACAGATTGATGTCCTCGGCTAAAGCGATGCATTTTGCAGATATACCTAATCGGGCGTCTATTATTACGGCACTATTCGACACCTTGAAAGCGAATAAGATGGATACGGATACCCATGTTCGCCTGACACTAACAAGAGGCGAAAAAATCACTTCTGGTATGGACCCGAGGCTTAACACCATGGGCAGTACGCTGATAATAGTCCCTGAATGGAAGAAACCTGTCTATGATAATACGAAGGGGATTAGTCTGATTACGTCATCGACTAGAAGGAACTCCCCAGCCTTTCTGGATTCCAAGATCCATCACGCGAATCTGATTAATAATATCTTAGCTAAAATAGAGGCCAATGTTGCCGGCGTCGATGCTGCTTTGATGTTGGATAATCGAGGGTTTGCGGCTGAACTCAATGGCACGAACATCTTTATGGTCGCTAATGACAAGATATATACACCTCATGCTGTTGCTTGCCTGCCTGGGATTACTCGTGGTCTGGTCCTCGAGCTGGGTCGTGAAGCTGGGATGGAGATCTATGAAAAGGATCTCTCACTGACAGAGTTGTACAGTGCAGATGAGGTATTCTGTACGGGCACGATGGGCGAACTAACGCCTATATATAGTATAGATGGTCGTACTATAGATAATAAGTCAGAATCCGAAGTAATGAAAGTACTGATCAAAGCATTCGAGGCAAAGATACCGGCATATTGTCACAAAATAGTCTAGTAGTGTACATCACATAGACAATAAAGTGCATTTCAGAATGGTTATAGGGACGTGAATAACAATTATAATAACAAACCAATAACATATGGAGCAATGCTACACTGATAATTTTCTACTTAAATACCTTTACCGAGAAACATCTATTACGCAAACTCTTGAGATAGAGCATCTTATCGAGACTGATGCAACTACTAAGTCACAATATGATAGACTGAGAGCGGGATACAAGTACCTGCCTAAGGTTCTATTCTATCCCTCAGATTCTGCGATGGAAAACATCATGAAATACAGCACTCAATCAGCTGCTCTTAATCCGAGTTTTTGATTGTTATGATAGAAGATATAAAAAAAGTCTTTCAACTTAGTTTTGAAGGACTTTTTTTTGTGCCATGCTTGCTCTATAGATTTCTTCGTATTGTGGAATGATATTATCTCTGGCGAACTCTAGGGCTTTTTTCCTAGCGTTTGTTCGGAATAAGGCTAGTTTGTCATCATCCTTAAGTAAGTCCAGGGCTTTCCTACCCATATCTTCCCAGTCACCTATACTACAGAGGTAACCTGTAGACCCATGGATGTTAACCTCTTGGAGACCACCAGCATCAGATGAGACAACCGGCACACCACAGGCCAAAGCTTCTAGTGCCGCAAGTCCAAAACTTTCTTTTTCTGAAGGAAGCAGGAACACATCAGCAAGTGATAATAGATCCTCTACGGCATCTTGTTTGCCTAGAAAACGGATATCTCCACAGATTCCAAGATCCCGGCACATACCTTCGAGCTTGATTCTTTCTGGACCATCGCCGATCATCAGTAATTTAGATGGTAATTCTTGCCTGATAAGAGAGAAGGCCTTGACAACATCCTCTACTCTTTTGACCTTCCTGAAATTCGATATATGCATGACAATCTTTTCGCCAGCTGGTGCTAGAGCAGCCCGATGTTCATTGTTGGGCTTTCTGGAGAACCTCTTCAGATTGATAAAATTATAGATGACAGTGATGTCTTTTTTCAGAGAAAAAAATGAGTTCGTTTGTTCTTTCAAGGATTCTGAAACGACAGTTACTTTATCGGACTTGTTGATGCTGAATTCGACAACAGATGATAGAGATTTGTCTAGACCTACCAAAGTGATATCAGTTCCATGCAGCGTAGTTACAAAGGGGAGATTGATATTCTGCTCTTTGAGTATCTGAGTGGCCAGAAAAGCGACTGTCGCATGTGGGACTGCATAATGGACGTGGAGGACGTCTAGAGATTCATGCTTTGCAACATCGACTATCTTACTAGCCAGCAAACTATCATAGGGTGGATGCTCGAAGAGTGGATATTCATATGATCCCACTTCATGCAAATAGACCCCCTTAATATAGGTTGTCAATCTTGCTGGTCGCTTATAAGAAATGAAATGCACCTCATGACCTTTTTCAGCTAGGCCAATGCCTAGTTCCGTTGCTAATACGCCACTTCCGCCGTAGGTCGGGTAGCACACAATTCCTATCTTCATTGAGTTTTAACTTTTAGTTGTACATTTTTTTTTATCTTCATTTTTCCCCACCCCTTAGTTATATACGTATATAAAGTCTCAGATTATCAAAATAGTTGTCTAAAGCTGAGCCAAGTCATAAGTCCAATACTAAAAAAACAAACTTCCTCGCCTAGATGGTTGTCTACTCAATTAAGGATATAGAAAAAATGTCAGGCGTAAAAGCGCATACGCTTCGTATTTGGGAGAAGCGTTATAATCTGGTCACACCGAAAAGAACAGCTACAAATATCCGCTATTATACTGAAGAAGACTTAAGACGTATCCTTAATGTTTGCTTCTTATACAAGAAAGGCTATAAGATATCTAAGATTGCAGAAATGCCTTTGGAGACTATAAAAGAAAAGGTGTCCAGCTACAGCACGTTAGAATTGGATTTCGAGGACAAGATCGATATGATTATGCTCTTTATACTGCAACTGGATAGCTATAATTTTAGTAATCTACTCGATCAGCATATCTCTCAGACAGGACTAGAAGAGACGATGAATGACCTGATCTATCCACTGATGGATAAGTTGGGAGTTGCATGGCTTGCAGGATCGTTTCTTAGCGTGCATGAGTCGTTCGTTAGTCAGATAATTAGATCTAAGATTAATGCATGTATAGAGCAGTTAGAGGAGACTCATTCTTCTAATAAGAAGTACATGATCTTTTTACCGCCGAGTGAGCAGCAAGAACTAAGCTTATCTTATTTCCATTTTATTTTAAAAAAATATGGTTGCAGAGTTGTGAATTTGGGTAATGATGTGATACTCTCCGATATGATCTTTGCTAGGGAAAATTGTAAGCCTGATTTCGTTTTTACAATACTCAATGAAGAAATACCTAACATGCCCTTCCAGAGTTATGTGAATCAATTAGCAGAAAGCATGAACGAAGCTCAATTGCTGTTAACTGGTTATCAGACAGTTTCAACAAAGGTCGATTGGCCTGAGAATGTCACTTTACTCCGAGACCTTGGTGAAAGCATTGATTTTGTAATGAAAAATAATAAGTAGAAAATTATTTGCGCCTTTCATTCTTTTCCTCGAAGTAATTCAGTTCGAGCTCATAGGCCTGGCCCACGACTAGCATTTTTTTGACATACCTCTTCCTGCCTTTACCGTCAAAACGATATTTAAAACCTAGGGTATTTGGTGCGATGATGCCATTATTCTTGGCGAGGACAAAGACTTTATTGCCTACTTGAGCATCTACTTCTATCTTGAACTTTTTGGGTTCTGCCTCTAAGCGATAATCTTCGAGTATCCACTCATCATTGAACTTCACAGAGATAGAGTCCCTATCCAGCAGGTCAGGGTCAAAAAACTCTAATTCTACATAAGTTTGAGCAGGCTCTAGGGGTGCTGCTTCCTTTGCTATTTTAAGTTTCAGATCTAGTAATCTATCTTTGGTTGTGACCGCCTTTTTTGTCACGATGGTCTCGATCTCTTTCATTTTTTGGGGATAGATTACCTTATACATAATCGGTCGGTCATCGTATTTCAGATAGACATCACCATAGATCTTCAGGAGGTTATTCATCTTAGACACAAAACCCGGACTGATGCTATTGAAGTAGGATAGGAGTAATTGATTATGCAGATAATAATTTTTGCCATACAACTTATAGCTATCAGGAATGGATCCTGCTGTGAGATTGTTTTTTACGAAGGTGGTCATTTCTTGTACTTGGGTCGCTAATTCGATAGCTGTACTCTTATCCGCGGGACTAGTTATGAGATTCTGAGAACTGAAGTTGTCGAGGGCGCCCTCTATCCTATTAAGATAAGAAGTGACTTTGGTGTAATTTTCTTTTCTGAGATCCTGTAACATCGCAATAGAGGCACTATGTATCTCAAAGAAAATGAAGTCAACTGGTCGATACTCATATTTTATTTCTTGGCGGAGTCGACGTGAGAATTGGTCATGTTTCTGGGCGTAATCTTCGAAAAGTCTAGAAGCTTCCTCTAGTAACTCATAGGATCTATAGATGTTTTCTTTATTCTCCAAGTCATTGTTGCTTATAAAGGATTCTACCTCAAAGCGGAGATCATTGATCTTATTAAGGGTACTGACTATTTCTGTGACAAATAAGTTGAAAACCTTAGCTGTCTGTGTACTGAGTATCTTACTATGGTTCTTACTTATGCTGCTAAGCATGATAGCCGAAACGTTATCGTCCCGGGTATTGATATCTGGATTATTGAAGATACTGGTCCCTAATTCAGCATTTGTAATATGAGTATTGAGCTTATAGCTCTGAATGTCGACGTATTTGTTGAGATCCTTGTTGTAGTTAACGAATAAGATCTGTGCTACTGTTAAGCCATGAACGCTCTCAGTTAAGAAATCTGCATAGTAATTCAGTGCATCTACAGTCTTCTGATTCTGCGCTATGACAGAGCCTCTGCATAAGATACAGGCAAGTAAAACCAATAAGCTGTGACGAAGCATATTCAAAATCGGCAGTTTGTCGTAGTGAAACCTTTATAATAGGGACGCAAATATAAGTCTTGAGATACTAATCTGATCTCTGTATCTTTGATTTTGTGAAAGTCTTAAAGGTCATATTATTAGTAGCTCTAATCTGTAGGAGCGGGATTGGTTTCTCAGCCTCTCTAGATTTGACGTCAGGGCAGTCTTGCTGTGGCGATAAGACAGAAGTTACAGACCATCAGGACTCTGACGAAGAGGATAAGAATTGTTGTAATACAGGCTGTGATTGCTTGTGTTGTGGTCATATCTTTACTTTCACAAAAACCTTTGACTTTAGAGTACAAGCTGGGATAGTCGAAGACCAAAGGTCATTCGCCTATGCTTTTTTATACCATTGTAGTCAGGTAGAAGGTATCTGGCAGCCACCCCGGCGTTTCTAAAAAAAATGAACTTTAAATACATTTTTTTAGAAATTTTCAATTCAACTTATGAAATATATATTTTGGGTTTTCCTGATAGCAACCATCGGGCATATCCAAGCACAAGAAATAGAGTATAGCTTTCGAGTAGAAGGGCTGTGTGGCATGTGCCAAGATAGAATAGAGAAGACAGCCACTAAGAAAGGTAAGGCTGAGTCTGCATCCTGGGACTTAGAATCTAAATTGCTGACTATCGCTGTCGATGAGAGCAAAACTTCTGTCTATGCAGTCCGATTCGCACTGGCGGAGGCAGGCCACGATAATGGCGCCTATCTTGCAGAAGATGCAGTTTATGACCAATTACATCATTGCTGTAAGTACAGGGGTGGTGCTGCGGTTGATCACATTGTCGAAACGCCGGAGACTGATATTGTAACTGATGATCATGGTCATGTCCAAGAAGCCGAAGGCTATATCTACGGTATAGAAAATGGTGAACGCATACCCCTCATAGGGGCCAATGTGACCTTCGAAGACACTTCAGAAGGCACAACCACAGATTTAAATGGCTATTTCACACTGAAAAACGATGGACATCGCGATAGACTGACAATTAGTTATGTGGGTTATGTCGACCAGACGATAGATCTCCAAGAGCCTTACGTCGAAATCACTCTTGCAGATGGGCATATGATGGAGACAGTGGAAATCGTCTATAAGAAAAAGACCACAGAGATTTCTTTTGTCAATACAATCAATTCGGAAAAGATCACCCGCGAAGAGCTGTGTAAGGCAGCTTGCTGCAACCTTTCGGAAAGCTTCGAGACTAATCCATCAGTCGACGTCTCTTATAATGATGCCGTGAGTGGCACTAAGCAGATACAGATGCTTGGTCTAGCAGGGCCTTATGTACAGATTAGCAGAGAGTTGCTCCCTGATGTCCGGACGATGAATAACATCTATGGGCTAAGCGTAACGCCTGGTCCCTGGATAGAAAGTATCCAATTGATTAAGGGAACAGGGTCTGTCGTCAATGGCTTCGAAAGTATCGCAGGTCAGATTAATGTAGAGCTTAAAAAATCGGAAAAGGGGGAAAGATTGTTTATCAATGGCTATGCGAACAATGGTGGCCGCTTGGAGCTGAACACAAATTTCAGACATCGCTTTTCTGATAAGGTCTCGACGGGCGTTCTACTACATGGAAAGAGAATGCAGGTTGCTCATGATAATAATGGTGACGGCTTCACCGATATGCCACTTGAGAGTGATTATGTCCTAGCTAATAGGTGGAAGTTCAGCACCGCTTTTGGCCTAGAAGGTCAGGTGGGTATCAAGTACTCCGACCTCAGTCATAAGGGTGGCTACCATGATCACTTTTCGGGCGCATCCGATGATCATCAGAATCACTGGCGTATGGCCAATGATACAGAGCGTATCGATCTATGGACTAAGACAGGATATATCTTCCCTAACAAACCAGAGATGAGTATCGGCCTACAGTTAGGTAGTGTATTCCATGAGCAAGTTGCAGGTTATGGTAATCGCAGCTATAACATAGACGAAAATTCATTCTACTCTAATCTGATTTTCCAGAATATCTTCGGTAACGGACATATACTTAGATCAGGTCTATCCTATCAGTTAGATGACATCTATGAGCTGGTCGGTACGAGGACCTACGAGCGTCTAGAATCCACTCCTGGCGTCTTTGCTGAGTACACGATTAAGGGACAGGAGAAGTGGACTATTATCCCCGGGCTACGTTATGATCATCATAGTCAGTATGGTGGATTCATCACACCGAGATTACATGCGAAGTATAATCTGAGTGAAAGCTCTATTGTCAGAGTAACAGCAGGCAGAGGCCAGCGAACAGCTAATATCTTTGCTGAGAATCTTGGTGTCTTTGCGACCTCACGTGAGTTCAGAGTAGAAGGGAGTGCGGCAGATACACCATATGGATTAGAACCAGAAGTGGCGTGGAATTATGGTATCAACTATACGCAAGGATTTCGCTTAGCAGAGCGGGAGTTTGTGGTCGCTATAGATGTCTACAGGACAGATTTCGAGAATCAGATTATTGTTGATCTCGAAGACCCTAGAGCTGTCAGTTTCTATAATCTACAAGGGCAATCATACTCTAATAGCTATCAGGCGAAGATTGATTATGAACTGTTGAAAAACTTCGATATTAGAGTCGCATATAGATACTTTGATGTAAAGAGCAATTACAGAGATGCTTTGTTGACTAAGCCCTTTGTATCACAACACCGAGCCTTTATTAATGGGGCCTATAAGACTAAGTCAGACTGGCACTTCGATGCAACCCTGAACTGGAGAGGCAGCAAAAGATTACCTAATACCACAGCTAATCCTACTGAATACCAACGCCCGGATAGCTCACCATCATATTTCTTACTTAATGGTCAGATTATGAAAAGATGGGGTAAGAAGTGGGATGTCTACCTAGGCGGCGAAAATTTATTGAATTATAAGCAAAACGATGCGATCATCGCTGGTGAGGATGCTTTTGGAGAATTTTTCGATGCATCACTTGTATGGGCACCATTATTTGGCGCTAATGTATACTTAGGCTTTAGATATAATCTCGAGTATAAGTAGATGATATAAACAGATCATTTTCTTAAGGGGAATAGGCTAAGTGCTATTCCCTCTAAATACAGGAGGGATCAGAAAAAATCTGATCCCTCCTTTGTATATAGATAATCTTCCTCTCTAAACCTATACCCCAAGTTTCATCCCTTTAGGATGCGCTACTGTGTACTTGATGTTTTTAGTAATCCGTTGGTTTTTCTCTAGTCGGAGTTTCCAAGTGACGCGTCCATCCTCTTTATTGACAGTGCCATCTTCTTTATCTACGATCTCGACCTCTATTTCTTCTGTCGTTGATAGCGGGATATGATCCTGAATCTCCAGGTCGATGCCTAGAGTCTTATTGTTTTTGACTTCGATCTTATAACCAACTTCTTTTTTGATTCTTTGTCTGAGGAATTTTATATCGGTGTAGTCTGTAATTC
>CALEAC010000071.1 GCA_937944095.1 uncultured Saprospiraceae bacterium | reverse complement strand
AAGCGAAATCAAAACGGAATTAAATAATTTTAATATTCCATACACTATAATTGACTATTGGGGGAGAAAAGCATTGAAAACCATTAGTGGCGTTGTAATTGATTTTAATGATGAGAAAGAAATTGAAAACGAAATTGATCTTGTCAAAATTGACAATATTGAAGACTATGAATTAATCGGAATAAGATATTTTCCTAACATTAAAGATTCAATTTGAATAATCGTAATCAGTATCACTTTTACCACAAAGAACTGACTAAACTTCTTAAAGAAAGCAATAAGGTCAGTTTTTACTCGGATGAAAAAATCATTAGTCGAATAATCAATTTACTAACAGAGAGCAAAACAATTGGAAAGATTAGTGGAATAATCTCAACAACAGAAATTGTAGAGTATGGTGGGGATATTATAGACGAAGATGTTGAAATACTATATAATGAAATTATTAACTGATGGAAAGACAAAGACGAATACGCCACCTAACAATAGATATCAGATCATATCTCTTCGGTCCTCAGAGAGACGATCGATATCATCATCCGTTAGCTGTAAGAAGACAGAGACAAGGGTTATTAGTTTAGTACACTATTTAGAAGGTTGAAAATATATAGTTGAAATTTTTACTCATATAAAAATGTAAATTGGATACAAAGCCAAATAATTAATTTACCCACTTACTATTAGTTCTATTTGATGAATTATTACTTTAAGCTCCAATTCAAACTTAAACTGAACGTTCTAAAAGGTCTGAACTGCTGAAAGACTTTGTTCTCTGAACCATAAGATCTATAAACCTTCTCTTTCGTCGAGTTCAACAAGTTATTTGCACCAAGACTTACTCGGATTCTATTCTCAGGACCGAGCCCTTTAGTAACCTTGAATGACATGTCATGATAAGGAGAGGTATACACATCAGGGTTCAATCCAATACCTACAATTGCAAGGCTTGGTCCTTGTACGTTATAACTGAGATTCGCTTCCCAAGTCTTATCTGTGTTAGAATAGTTTAGATAAGCATTGATGATATAAGGAGACTGCCCTTGCATCTGACGCGTTTCACCTATAGTTTCACCCTCTCTAGCATTTACCAACCTTGACTCATGTTCTCCGTTTTCACCTTGATCAAGTTCGACTTGTGACTTTACGAAAGCAAAATTAGCTCCTGTGTATAGGCCGGTTAATTTATCTGAAACAAAACCTATATGCTTACGGAACTCAACCTCAAGTCCGACCACTTCAGCATTGCCCATATTCCTAGGTTGTAAATCATTCGGTGCAGAAGAACTGAAAGCAACCAACTCAATAGGATTCGTAAAGTTTTTGTAAAAACCACTCACTGAAAACATTTGCCCTCCTGAATAAAAGCCTTCCCATCTCAAGTCATAATTGTCAATCTCTGTTTGTACTAGGTCAATGTTTCCAATAAATGTCTGGTCAGAGATAGCATCATAGATCTGAGCAATAGAAGCTTCCTTGAAAGAAGGTCGAGCTACAGTTTTCGAAAATGAAGTTCTTAAGCTCATAGTGTTAGAGAGACTGTATACTAGATTTAACGATGGCAATAGATTCGTCTGATCGATGATTTTTTCATCATTATATATTATAGAACCAGTATTGTTCTGTCCAGTATAATTATGTGTAAACTTCTCTGCTCTAAGACCAACATTTGCCTTTAGCTTAGCAAACACTTCCATATCTGCCATGAGATATGTGTCAAAAGTATTTTGTGTAGCATCATAGGTATTTGCTGGCTCAAAGTTTCCAGCAACATAAGTTCCTACTTGAGTCTCTGGTGTCCATAGGTTTTCTGTAAGAAAAAGTTCGTTTGGATTACCAGTAAGATCTAATGAAGTTTGTCCTTTTACATTTACGAGATAAGATAATATCTCATAGTCTCTTTGCTTATATATGCTACTTCCTCCAACACTTAAGTCTACCTCTCTATTAAATATAGATAGGGATTTCTTCAAGTCTACTTTTCCTGAGTAGTTTATTTCGTTTAAGTTTCTCCACAGTCTTCTTGGTTGAGCACCCTCAGAAGGTTCAAATGCCAAGTTACCATCATCATTAAGCTTAAATGGAGTTATTCGAATATCCTTGTCTTCTATGCTAGACACTGTCGGAGAAAATTTCCATTTGAGATCAAATCCATTTTTCAACGCATGACCTCCTGCTAGAAGGAAGTTTGTGATTCTTCTTTCTGTGTATTCTATGTTATCACTGATGATGTTATTTGAAGCTCTGATGAAATTGTTTCTTTCGAACAATCCAGCTTTTGATTCTCCATTTTGAAGATGCAATGCCATAAGACTTAATGTATGTCCTTTGTACTTCATTGCAGTGCCTACCATACCACTAAGCAAAGTATTGTTGCTACCAATATCACCTACAGATTCTCTATCTAGTAATAAATCCATGTCACTAGAATTAGAAGACTTGATATAATTGTTGAACTGTGCATCTTGGAATAGGGTAGTCTTGTTTCTATATCCAAGTACAGCATTGTAGCCTATTGTTGTTTCTCCTTTCTCAAGCTGATTTCCAAGAGAGAATCCAAAATTTGAATTAGCCAAACTACTCGTTCTTTCTGTCGCCATATTGTTCTCAAATCGAGACGTAAGTAAGGTCAAGTTAGGATCATTTATTGGACTTGGAATTGCCTGATTCTTATTGAGACTTAAATCTCTTAAGCCATTATCAAAACCTAAAAAGTCTGTTGAGCTAGTTTGAGCACTTAGATAATCATTCCTAAAATGCATATTAGGGTTATAGCCCAAACCTAATGAGAAAGCCATCGTTTTTTCTTCAGGAAAATCTTTAGTTGAAATGTCAACTATTCCTCCTGTGAAATCCCCAGCATAGTCTGCTCTAGAAGTTTTAGATACAACTAGGTTGTCTATAATGTTCGTTGGAAAAATATCTATTTGTAGTGAGTTTCTATCAGGATCAAGTCCTGGAATCTCCATACCATTAAGTACTGTCTTAGAATATCTGTCACCCAACCCTCGGATATACACATACTTTCCACCGTCAACCGAAACACCAGTGACTCTCTTCATAGCAGCTCCCGCATTGCTATCCCCATTTCTTCTAAACGACTGAGAACTTATGCCATTAAGAACCGTCATAGACTTTCGTTGAATCGTCATCAGAGAGTTCTCTGTATTTTTTAGTTGCTTAGCAGAAATAACAACTTCATCCAACTGCTCCCCAGCTTCTTCTATAGTGATATCTAGCACCGTTGTGTTGCCAGCTGTGATGACAACATTTTCAATAGTTTTAGTCTCATAGCCTATGTAGCTCAATTCAAAACTATAAGTACCTTCAGCAAGATCGTAGCTGAATTTCCCATCTAGATCACTCGTAAAACCCTCTGCACTGTTTAATATTAAAACATTCGCAAATGGGATGGATTCGTTTGATTTAGCATCTGTAATTACGCCCTCTATGGTTCCAGATTGAGCCATAAGTGCTGCGCTAGCCAGTAAGAAACAAAAGATTAAATAGACATTCTTCATTAGAAATCTAGAATTATAAGTAGTTATGAATATTATGTTTTTCATTATTCGTGTTTAGTAGATCGGTAGGCCTTAGCTTAAAAATCCAAAGCGCCTTGAGCAAAAGTATATGTCCATGTAAAGACACTTACATCCGCTCCAATCTCAGAAGAATCTACAGATGCATTATCTAATTCCATTTGTGTATCGAAAGCAGCATCATCACCAGAAGGAGCAGTATCGTTACATATCTCACTTACAGATCTGCTGCTCACAAATTCCAATCCTCGTATTTGTAGTAAATTAGAAAAATAATTTGCAGAACTTTCATCATCATCAATTTCAAGATCTGCATCATCTGGGAAATCAAATATTTGGCAATCGCTCACTAAGCCAGAAGCGGCTTTTCTAAAATCTGCAATCTCAGCGTTTAGTCCTCTTAGCGTACCATTTCTAAAAGTAAAACTGCCTGTAGCTGATCCTTCAGGACCATCAATTTCTAATCCATGATCTGAATCTTCGCCAGCCACATAGACAAAATTATCAAGAGTCCCAGCATAGCCTTGATCCACATCATAGGCATCATCACCCTGCGCCCATACGATTGCATCATTGACATTTACAGTACCACCGAAAAACTCAATACCATCGTCTAGATTTCCAATGACTTCAATATTATTGATCGTTGTTCCACTACCAACACCTCCCAAGGTTAGGCCATTGATTTCATTGTTTTCTCCGATCGAAGCACCACCATGTCTGATGGAAATGTAGCAGAGTGAGCCAGAATTGTCATTCGGATTATTACCGCCATACAAACCAAAAGTATCATCAGCAGGTATTCCTTCTATTTGGAACTCTTCAACGTCACCTTCGAAAGAACCCGGCGCACTGCCTAGAACTATCAATCCACCCCATAAGCCGTTCTGAGTTTCGTCAAGATTTGATCCTACCGTTTGCCCAACTTCTATATTATCGAGAGTCGAGGTCATAACTATAGGATTATCTGCAGTACCGCAAGCTGAAATTGTAGCGCCTCTTGAAACAATCAAAGCACTAGCTAAGGAACCTGTACCTTCTACCCCTTTGATAATAGTCCCTGGCTCTATAGTCAGTGTAACACCAGAACTCACTATCACCTTTCCATTCAATCTATAGATATTATCCGCAGTCCATGTTTCGTTTGAAGTAATAAAATCAGACTTTTCAATAACATCCTCTGATACTTCGTCTTCTACACAATCACAATTACCATTAGATTCTACCAGGGTAAAACCATCCTGACAAACAAGATCTATGCAAGAGTCATTGTCTTTACTACAACCAGACACCAGTATAATTAGAAAAATGAAATAACTAAGGTTTAAACACACTCTTTTCATAATCACATTTTTATTAAAATAATTCAATACTATTCAATTTCGAAACAAATATAGATTTGGCCTATTAATTCATTGTTATGCCAATATTAAGCTATTGTTAATTCTCGCCCCAAGCGATAAATTTTCTATCCTATAGTCTTTGAAAGAAATAGATGGCGAGAATCATATAAACTCTTAATTTTGGATGTCAAAAGAAATTATTTTTCTTGATTTTTTTAAAGGTAAGTCCTACAGCTAACAGTAGATATGATCGCATATCTCTTCGTACCTCAGAGAGACGACGACATATCATTATCCGTCAGACTGTGCAAATACCTCATTTCACATTTTAATATCACAAGTAATTTCCGTATCTTAAAAGGGTTATCAAATACCTTATTTCTATGCCACTTCAGTCTAAAATTAATAGGTCTCAAGTCCAGTTCTTGGCACTAGAGCAGCTCGTAGAACACGATAGCATTGTCAGAATTGTTGATCTTTTTTGTCAATGTATTGACTATCAAAACCTAGGATTTACTATTAAAGGAAAATCACATGAAGGAAAACCAGCTTATGAAACTGCTACATTAACGGGTATCTATATTTATGGATATTTACACAAGATTAGATCTTGTAGATTACTCGCTAAAGCATGTAAGGTCAATGCGGAACTTTGGTGGCTTACCGGAATGCAAAAGCCATGCTATAAAACCATTGCAAACTTCAGAAAAAACAATCCAATAGCATTCAAAAATCTCTTCAAATCATTCTCCAAGTTTTGTCTAGATTTAGAACTATTCGGAAGAACCACCGTAGCCATTGATGGCTCTAAATTTAGAGCAATGAACTCCAAGAAAAACAACTACAACCTCAAAAAAATAAACCAACATCTAGATTATATCGCGAAGCAAAAAGAAGACTATCTAAAATCTTTAGATCAGCATGATAATAATGACCAGAAGATACAAGATCTACAACAGAGAGAAGATAAGTATTCCGCTCTAAAAAAGGAGTTAGAGCAATCCAATGAAAAGCAAATATCAACTACTGATTCAGATGCAAGAGCATTGCCACTTAAAATGAGCATTGTCGAAGTAGCATACAACTTACAGTCTGTTGTCGATGATAAACATAATCTCATCGTCGATTATGAAGTGACTAACAAAAATGACTTCTCAGCACTAGCTCCACTCAGTATCAAAGCTAAGCATATGCTGGAAATTAATGATGATCAACAGATAACTGTCCTAGCAGATAAAGGATATTATTCTGGTCAACAGATCGCTACTTGCCATCAGCATAATATTGATACACTCGTTTCTCCAAAGAGTAAAGGATCTAAATCAAAGGATGCTAGAGTAACTAAAGATAAATTCAATTACCATAAATCTACAGACTCTTATACTTGTCCTAAAGGAATAAGACTCCATCGACAAGGAAAGATCTATACAAGACATGACGGTATTCCTTTTAAACGATATGTAGGACACTGGACTGATTGTAAAACATGTCCGTGGGTTGATATTTGTGTATCGACAGGTGCTCAAAAAACAGCAAGAGGAAGAATGTTAAACAGAAATATCTACGAAGATCAAATGGATTACAATGATGAGCAAGTCAAAGCTAGAAAAAACGAATACCGAAGAAGACAAGCTATCGTAGAACATCCTTTTGGAACCATTAAAAGACAGTGGGGTTTCTCTCACACTATGCTAAAAGGTTTAAAAAAGGTCAACGGGGAGTTTGCTATTATTTTACTTTGTTACAACCTCAAGAGAGTTATGGCAATCTTAGGCCAAAAAGGACTCAAAGAAGCCTTAAATACCCAAAAATCAAGGTTATTTCAATTCTGTGCCATCATGAAGCAACAAACACCAAACTGGTGTTGTAGAACACTACAGGTCGATGTATCATTTACTTAATTATCCATACTTTTAAGTAATGGTATTTTCACGAACTGCCGTTATCAGCAAGAAAATAAAAAAATGATTATTAGAGAGAACCAACCAACTTTGGCAATATTTGAAAGTATTGAGGATATTAAATTAGCCGCAATACTATTTGATAAAATCCTTCCACTTGGAAGCACTGAAGGAATTCCCGAAACACTTCTTTATACAGATTATGATGTATCCAAAACTCCTGGAGAATATTTAATTGCATCAAATACCAGAGTTCAACAAACCCTTTTAAAAGAAGGAATGAATTCAGATATGGTTAATGTCCCAATGAATGTTATGAATGGAGCCACAAATGAAATAATGTTAGAAATTTTAAACTCGATTGATACAAACAAATTCACTCCTATTCCATCCTTCAAAAATGTTGATGATTTCAATTCCTTTGTACAATTTCCAAACTCTGGAAAAACGAAACAAGTTGATTTAGAATTGATTAAGGCTCCAGTAATTATTACAGATGAAATAGAATGGAAGCAAATTACAGATTCAAAGGAAGATACTGATTTTCAAAAGAAAGTTCGAAATTTTTCATTATTCATAAATGAAAATTATAGTGGAAAGGATGTAAATTACATAAAG
>CALEAC010000070.1 GCA_937944095.1 uncultured Saprospiraceae bacterium | reverse complement strand
CAGGTATCGGTCTGAGCGACCACCCAACTAGGCAACACAAATATTAGAATCAGATATATCAGTCTCGGATAGTTCATGTGGAAGTCGTCTAAAATGCAGTAAATATAACGGATTGTAATAATATGATAGGGACTATAATCCCTATTTTATATGGAAACATCTATTACTTCTATCGGTGATTGATAGCCTGCGTCTATACTCAATAATAATAGTTAGAAGGCTCTACTTTCTTTTTGGACTCTGATTTATTAGAGTACACAATAGAGATAACGTTACAAAGTATTTCCTTATGACCTAGTCCTAAAAAAAAACAGCCTTGAAAAATTTATTTCAAGGCTGCTTGAGCTTTTGGGATAAAGCTTTATTGTAGAATACTTAATGTATAATGGCTTCGATGTCAAAGTCTCTTTTGAGTATGCGTCTGAATCCCTCGGCTTCCTCCATGGTCCTGAATTCACCTAACATCACCTTATAGTGGGTGGTGTTGTTGACATATTCATTAATAACCACGATAGGCTCCATAAAGACCTTATTTAGCTCATTGACTTTCTTAAAGGCTGCTGTGTAATCAGTATAGTTCGCAATCTGAACTTTATAATTGGTTCGGTGCTTTTCCTTATCTAGATAGTTAGAGTAAATCGCTTTAATCTGTTCTTCTTCTGAGTTAGAATTGATTCGAGCAGGGCTGTTGTTGTAGTTTGTTCTAACGACAACCTTATTTTCCTCTATGTCATGGAAACTAAGGAGACTCTTCATCGATTCTGCACTGAGGGTCTTTTCTATCCGATCGACAATCTTCCCATTAGAATTGAATATTAGAATAGTAGGCAGCATACGTACAGTATATTCATCCTTAAGATAGGCGCCTTCTGGACTTTCGATATCGAGCTTAAGAGGCACAAAATCATGATTCATCATCTTTATGACATCTTTATCCTTGTAAGTTGTCTTATCCATCCACTTGCATGGCGTACACCAATCAGCGTAGAACTCCACAAATAGGAGCTTACCTTCAGTAGAGGCTTTGTTCATGCCACTCTCAAAAGAACCAGTATGAAACAAGACCTTATGACTCGGCGTCCCATTAGCTAGCAAAAATGTGCTTGAGATGAGGGTTAGAAAAAAGAAATTGACTACATTTTTCATATTAAGAACTTTAGTTATGTATATAATATTGAATGACTTATGATTAGACATACAAATCATGTACCATATTTAGATTTATCGGGATTTTACTGTAGAAAAAGATTTGAATTAGATATTAATTTAATGTGTAATTAACTGATTAAGAGTTTATTATAAATAAATAGGAAGAATAATACTTAAATGGCAAGGTTGATATTCTGCCCTTTTGGTAAAGCTCAAACGTATTATTCATTATCTTGAGCGGAGAAGTAGTCGTAATTATAAATGGGTAAAATAAGAGCCGCGATCAGTGGTGTTGCTGGATACGTTCCTGATGGCGTGATCACCAATCAGGATTTAGAGCAAATGGTAGAGACTAATGATGAATGGATCCTTTCTCGGACCGGCATCAAAGAGCGCCGTATATTAAGGGATCCAACTAAGGCAACCAGTGATATGGCCGTCGAAGCAATTAAAGTTCTTCTAGCACAAAAGGCCATCTCCCCAGAAGAGATAGACATGATCATCGTTGGGACCGTGACGGGAGACTACGTGTTTCCTGATACAGCAAACCTAATCGCGCACAAAATTGGAGCAACGAATGCTTTTGGTTTTGATATCAATGCCGCTTGCTCTGGTTTTATCTTTTCGCTGGTGACAGCGTCTAAGTTCATAGAAACAGGTACTCATAAGAAGATATTGGTCGTCGGCGCCGATAAGATGTCCTCTATTGTTAACTATGAAGACAGAGCAACTTGTATTCTGTTCGGTGATGGGGCAGGTGTGGTCTTACTAGAGCCTGATACAGAAGGCGTAGGAATAGAAGACTCCATATTAAGAGCTGATGGTTCTGGATCTCAATTCTTATTCCAGAAGGCAGGTGGTAGTCTACACCCAGCGACAGCAGAAACAGTCAAAAATAAAGAGCACTTCGCTTACCAGGAAGGTCGAGTCGTATTTAAAGCGGCAATCAAGGGTATGTCAGATAGTATCAGAGAAATCATGAAGAATAATGAATTATCTCAAGATGATATAGATTATGTCATTGCGCACCAAGCCAATAAGAGAATCATACATGGTGTGGCGGATATGCTCGGTTTCGATAAGGAAAAAGTCTTAGTCAATATCGAAAACTATGGTAATACGACTGCGGCAACGATACCGCTCTGTCTCAGGGACTTCGAGTCTAAGTTTAAGAAAGGCGATAGAATTATTTTGACCGCTTTTGGTGGTGGATTTACTTGGGGATCTATACTCCTGAAGTGGGCCTATTGAATTGAGTATAGATAACTATAATTATTACCCTATTTTGGGGCTTTTTAGATATATAAATGAGCAATAAGCTATGGCAAATACCTCTGATATAAAAAATGGTCTTTGTTTGAATTATAACAATGACATCTTCAAGGTCGTAGAATTCCTCCATGTAAAGCCAGGAAAAGGCCCAGCCTTTGTAAGGACTAAGCTAAAAAGTCTTACAACGGGCAAGGTCATAGACAATACCTTCTCGGCGGGTCACAAGATAGATGCCGTTAGAGTAGAACGGAGAACTTATCAGTTTCTGTACAAAGAAGCAGAAGACTACAATTTCATGAATTCTGAGACTTATGAGCAGGTCATGATAGAAGGAAAAATGATAGAAAACGGTGATCTGCTAAAAGATGGACAGAATGTCGAAATCCTCTTCCATGCCGAGAACGAAACACCATTGACCATAGATTTACCCCAGTATATTACGCTGAAGATTACTTATACAGAGCCTGGTGTCAAAGGTAATACAGCAACTAATGTCAGTAAACCGGCAACGGTTGAGACTGGGGCAGAGGTCAAAGTACCCATTTTTATTAATGAAGGTGACCAAATTAAAATAGATAGTAAGACCCGCTCATATGTAGAGCGAATAAAAAAATAATCATGACTTACAAAGAGGTCAAAGACCTGCTTCAAATGGTCTCAGAATCAGAATTGTCTGAGGTCAAATTGAAAGACGGTGATTTTGAATTAACTATTCGTAACGGTAATTACTCCAAGACGACTGTTTCTTCTAGCCCTATAATTGCAGCACAACCCATGCAACAGATGGCGCCTCAGCCTACAATTGTTGCTGATACTCCTGCGGTAGCAGCACCAGTAGCTGAAGTAGATTCTACAGTAGGACTACTCGAAGTGAAGTCCCCTATAGTCGGTACGTTCTATAGGTCTGCTTCTCCAGACAAGCCGCCTTTTATATCCGTCGGAGACACAATCTCAGTGGGTTCTGTAGTCTGTATCGTAGAAGCAATGAAGTTATTTAATGAGATAGAAAGTGAAGTAGCTGGTAAGATCGTCAAGGTTGTTATAGATGATGCTAGTCCTGTAGAATATGATCAGGTCCTTTTCCTAGTGGATCCCAATGGCTAATCAATAAGCTCAAAACACCATGTTTAAGAAAATTCTCATAGCCAATAGAGGAGAAATCGCTCTACGAGTCATTCGTACCTGCAAAGAAATGGGTATCAAGACTGTTGCTATATATAGCACTGCTGACAAAGAAAGTCTCCATGTCCGATTCGCTGACGAAGCGGTCTGTATAGGTCCAGCCTCATCCAAGGAATCCTATCTAAGCATACCTAAGATAATGGCCGCAGTAGAAATAACTAATTCTGATGCCGTCCATCCAGGTTATGGTTTCCTTGCGGAGAATGCTGAATTTGCTGAAATCTGCGAAGAGTATGGCATCAAGTTTATCGGTCCCACCGCTAAGATGATCAGACAGATGGGGGATAAGATCACGGCCAAAGAAACGATGATCAAAGCCAAAGTGCCAGTTGTACCAGGCTCTGATGGACAGGTCAAAACGGTCAAGGAAGGTCTCGCCATTGCCAAGAAGATTGGCTATCCAGTAATCCTGAAAGCCACAGCAGGTGGTGGTGGGAAAGGAATGCGAATAGTCAATGGACCAGAGGAGTTCGAAGAACAACTGGACAAGGCGCAAGCTGAAGCAGGCGCTTCATTTGGTAATGCGGCGATGTATCTGGAGAAATTCGTCGAGGAACCGAGACATATAGAAATACAGGTGATCGGAGATCAGTATGGGACTGTCGCTCATCTTTCTGAGAGGGACTGTTCAGTACAGCGTCGGCATCAGAAATTAGTGGAAGAATCACCATCACCTTTCGTTGATCAGAAGATGAGAGAAAAGATGGGTAAAGCGGCGATTAAGGCAGCTATGGCGATTAACTATGAGGGTGTTGGTACTGTAGAATTCTTGGTAGACAAGAACAAGAAGTTCTACTTCATGGAGATGAATACACGTATCCAGGTCGAGCATACAGTAACAGAAGAGGTGATTAATCGGGACCTAATAAAAGAACAAATTAAAGTAGCAGCAGGGGAGAAGATTAGCGGTAAGAACTATTATCCCACGATGCATGCGATGGAAGTGAGGATCAATGCGGAAGACCCTTATAATGACTGGAGACCTAGTCCTGGCCATATTTCTTCCTTTCATAGTCCTAAGGGTCATGGCGTGCGCGTCGACACACACGTCTTTGCAGGTTATACAGTCCCACCATTTTACGATTCTATGATTGCTAAGTTAATCTGTGTCGCTGAGACCAGAGACGAATGTATACTTAAGATGCAGAGAGCCCTCGATGAGTTCATCATAGAAGGGATTAAGACTACTGTGCCGTTCCATAAGCAACTGATGCGAGATGAACGCTTCCTGAATGGCGACATCACCACCAAGTTCTTAGAAGACTTCGTGCTGTTGCCCTAAGGCAATACAGAATCACCGAAATAATTTGCTGATGAAATCAGTTCTCCTTCTATCATACTTGGTCGTACTGACCTACCTATGCATTCATGAAGGACCTTAAAGCCATATTCGGACTACTGAGTAACTACAAATGCCAAGTGTGGCTGAGTCTCATGTGTCATGTGCTGATGGCTGTATTTACAGTGATATCGATTCCATTAATCATTCCATTTTTTCACTTCTTATTTTCTACAACACCTGCGGAAGCAACTTTGCCTGACTCGTATATGGATGTCTTAGGTTGGCTAGAATATTGGTTCGTGAGATTTATAGATACACAAGGCCCACAAAACGCGCTTATAGCCACCTGTATCTTCTTGATGCTGGTTTTCTTTCTTAAGAATCTATTCCGTTATCTGGGTCTCTACTTTATGATTCCTGTGAGAAGTGGTATCGTTTCAGATTTGAGGAATGGTTTATATAAGCGATATATGGATCTGCCTGAGATTCAGGATACGACGACTTCGCGTGGGGATTTGCTATCACGACTGACTTCTGATGTGCAGGAAATCGAGTTTTCTGTCCTTCGATTTATTCAGTCGATATTCAAAGCACCAATCATCATCATCGGCAGTGTCGCCTTGATGCTAAGCATACATGTCGGTCTGACCATGTTTGTCTTTGTCTTGATGTTCTTTACGGTACTCGTTATAGGTACCCTATCGAAAACGCTAAAGAAACAATCTTCATCATTGCAAGCTTCCTTGTCTTCACTTAACAGTATTGCAGACGAGACTTTAGATGGCCGCCTACTTATGAAAGTATTCCGTGTCAAGGAGGTGTGGTTAGCTAAATTTAGAAAACAAGACCAAACCTACAGATCGACCTATCACAAAGTGGTGAGCCGACAGGAATTATCTTCTCCTTTGTCAGAGTTTCTAGGGGTTACAGTGGTTATTGTTTTGTTGTGGTATGGTGCTCAGTTGGTGTTCAGAGAAGAATTGAGGCCTGAAGCTTTTTTCGCTTTTGTATTTGCCTTCTATCATGTGATAGAACCACTCAAGTCTTTTTCGACAGCGTACTATAATATCAATCGGGGTGCCGCTTCTCTGGAACGTATACAGGCGATGACTATTACTCAAGATAGTGAGCGGGCCGAAGACAAGGCAACTAAGACCTTTTCATTCGAGAACGAACTTAGATTCGATAGTGTCAGTTTTGCCTATGAAGCGAGAATGGTGCTAGACAGAATATCTTTCAGTCTGACTAAGGGACAGAAGTTGGCGATAGTTGGTGATTCTGGTGCAGGAAAATCAACCATCGTCTCTCTACTGCTCAAAGTATTGAGACCACAAAAAGGGCAGATCAAGATCGATGGGATTAACTTAGCTGATATTAATACAGATTCATTGTATCAGAATATTGGTTTAGTCACGCAACAAGCTTTCTTATTTAATGGGACGATAGAAGACAATGTCAAGATGGGTCGTTCTGGTATGTCCGAAGCTGCAGTCAATCGAAGTATAAAGATGTCTGACTCGACACTGTTTACCGAGCAGAAAAGGAAAGGAATTACCACCAGAATAGGTGATAGAGGTCAGACGCTGAGTGGGGGAGAGAAGCAGCGATTAACCATTGCACGTGCTCTATTAGAAGATCCGGATATATTAATATTAGATGAACCAACCTCTTCTTTAGATCCCTCATCAGAGAGCAGAATCAGTAAGGCCATCGTGAGTGCGATGACAGATAGAACTGCAATTATTATTGCACATAGATTATCTACAATCCGATTTGCAGATAAGATTCTTTTTTTAGATCGGGGTCAGATTATCGAGCAGGGATCACATGCTGAACTCATGCAGCTAGAAGGTCGGTATTATGATTATGTCAGATTACAATCAATAGATTAGATGAGTTATCGTAACGTCTTGATTTTGTTTTTCCTCCTAGGTGTGATGTCTATGTGTAATGGGCAGGACCGTCTCGTGATAGGCGATACGATCTACAGTTATAGTTATGAGGGCTGGGATGGGGTATCGTCACTGGACCATAATGAGATTAGAGCTGCGATACCTTGTGTCGAGTCTAAGGTCGTCACAGAGCCTGAGATACCCCACACTAATTATAAGCTGGTCAGTGACAGTGGCATGGATATGATTCTAGGAGAAGATAAGGACCTGCTTGTTATCAAGGGGGAGGAAGGAATAGACCCGTTTTTTGGTATTGCAGAGAAATACATTCAATACATAGGAGGTGTGCCCATCTGTAACCTGAGTTCGATTAGTGATATAGATAGGGAAGATACAGCTAGGGGTTACGTAGAGTATAAGACAACTGAGCTACCAGAAGCGATTCAGATCTGGTGTGAGCTGATGTCCTACGAGAAGCTTCGGTTGAAGTTTGAGATTAGTTATAAGACGGCGTATATGGGCCCTAGTTCGGACGACCCATTAGACGATTTTCCCTATTCAGTGAAGACAGAATATAATATAGAAGTCAAGGAGCTCAGTGTAAAACAGCAAGACTGGTCACTGATAGATTTGGATTCACATCCTGATTTCTCTAAGTATCTAGCAGATAAGTATTTTCAGTATGAGCGGTATTTTTATGCCAATTCCATCTTGAATTCTACGACCATCTATACTTCTCCAGTGGCTAGGGTAGAATACCTGATGGATAAGGTCTGGTTACCGGTTCCAGAGTGCAATAATCACAAAGAAAGTTTCTATGTCTTCCCGAATCCGAGTTTTGGTAATTTGAATATTGACCTGAGGGATATGTCAGCATCGGCATATGATTTTGACCTATATGATATTATTGGTAATCACTTGTGGTATGCCGAGGTCAAGCAACCGGAGAACAGTAATAGAATTGTCCCCTTAGAACTACCGTCACTGAAAAAAGGAATCTACTTATATAGTATCAAAGATAAGGCAGGTCGGATGTTACAATCCCAGCGACTAGTGATAATAGAATATTAGGTATATGAGAAAAGGCCACCATTACTGGTAGCCTTTTCTTAAAATGTAACTTCTATAATCTTACATCATGCCACCCATGCCACCTCCAGGAGGCATCATTGGAGCTGGATTGTCATCTTTGATATCATTGACCACACATTCAGTAGTCAAGACCATACCTGCTATAGAACCTGCGTTTTCTATCGCAACTCTAGTCACTTTAGTAGGATCGATAACACCTGCTTTTTCTAGATCCTGGTATTTGTCAGTCCTAGCGTTGTAGCCATAGGCCCCTTTTTCATTCATAACATTCTGCAGAACGACAGAACCATCTACTCCTGCGTTTGCAGCGATAATTCTTAGCGGAGACTCTAGCGCTTTAGTCACTATCTGGACGCCCATTCGTTCGTCTTCATTAGCTGTATCTACCTTGCTAAGCGATTTGATTGTTCTAACTAAGGCAACACCACCACCAGTTACGGTACCTTCCTCTACGGCAGCTCTAGTGGCATGCAGCGCATCGTCTACTCTATCTTTCTTTTCCTTCATTTCTACTTCAGTCGCAGCACCTACATATAGAACAGCTACGCCACCAGATAATTTAGCTAATCTTTCCTGTAGCTTTTCCTTATCGTAATCTGATGTAGTTGTTTCTATTTGTTGCTTGATCTGATTGATCCTAGATTTAATCTTAGTTGGCTTACCAGCACCATTGACAACAGTTGTATTATCCTTATCTATGGTAATTTTGTCACAAGTACCTAAATGCTCTAGTTCGACTTCTTCTAATTTGTGACCTTGTTCTTCAGAGATGACGCTGCCACCTGTAAGAATAGCTAGGTCTTCTAGCATAGCTTTTCTTCTATCTCCGAAACCTGGTGCTTTGACAGCAACCACCTTAAGGCCACCTCTTAGTCTGTTGACAACGAGAACACCTAAGGCCTGAGACTCTACATCTTCTGCAATAATGAGTAGTGGTCTTCCAGCTTGAGAGGCTTTCTCTAATACTGGAATAATCTCTTGCATGTTACTGACCTTCTTATCATGGATAAGGATAAGCGGGTTGTCATACTCAGTTACCATACTCTGGGAGTTGGTGATGAAGTAAGGTGATAAGTAGCCTCTGTCAAACTGCATTCCTAGAACTTCGTCCATATAGGTGTCAGTTCCTTTTGCTTCTTCTACAGTGATGACCCCGTCCTTAGATACTCTTTTCATTGCATCTGCGATAAGTGAACCGATTTCTTCATCATTATTAGCTGAGATAGAACCAATTTGCTGAATTTTTTTGAAGTCGTTTCCGACGACTGTGCTAGACTTTCTAAGTGTTTCTACGACTTTCCCGACTGCTTTGTCGATACCTCTCTTGAGATCCATAGGGTTAGCGCCTGCAGCAACATACTTCATACCAGCGGCAACCATAGCTTGTGCTAGAACTGTCGCTGTTGTTGTGCCATCACCTGCAAGGTCATTTGTTTTAGAGGCCACTTCTTTGACCATCTGTGCACCCATGTTCTCTACTGGATCCTCTAGTTCTATTTCTTTTGCTACAGATACACCATCTTTAGTGATTGCTGGTGCACCATAACTTTTTTGGAGAACTACATTTCTTCCTTTTGGACCTAAAGTTACTTTGACTGCATTAGCAAGTGCATCGATGCCAGATTTGAGTTTCATTCTCGCATCTGAACCAAATGTTATTTCTTTTGACATTATATATCTTATTAATTATTGGTTTGTAAAATGAATTAAGCGATAAATAGAATTATAAAACGACGAGGATGTCGTCTTCTCTCATGATCAGGTATTCTTCACCTTTGAATTGCATTTCTTGGCCGGCATATTTACCATATAGCACCTTGTCGCCTTTCTTTACAGTCATCGCATTGCCGTCTTTTCCTGGCCCCACTGCAATCACAACACCTTGCTGTGGTTTTTCTTTAGCTGTGTCTGGAATGATGATACCTCCTTTGGTTTTCTTGTCCGCCTTACCTGGCTGTACAACAACTCTATCATTAATAGGCTTCATTTGTTTGAATTTTAAAAATTGATTGGGTTACTAAAAAATATATTACGGTTGATATTTATCATTAAATATGCCAATGCAACATATATGACATTATTACAGTAAAAGAAGAAGTGACGAGTATACGACTCTGTCATTATGAACTTCACAATGCCATTATGGCATTCGTCTATAGTCTTATTAGCAGGTATTAGCCTTGGGATTGGAGAGGAATCTCATTCCCTACAGCCCCTACAGAGTTAGAAACAATGATGGCTGTGATAATGGCTAGAACAAAAAGGGTGGTGGCAAGACCCCAAGTGAGCTTTTCTACGAAATCTGTAGACCTAGCTGCACCGAATACTTGATTAGCACCCTGTCCACCGAAAGTAGAATCTACACCTCCTCCTTTAGGATTCTGGATCAACACGATAGCCATTAGCATGAAGCTATTTATTGCAATTAGTATCGTCAGTGCCGTAATCATTTGAATTTCTTTTTAAGTTCATCAATTCGAGCCGCAAAATAATCACTTTTTTCGGGATTTATCAAACTGAGCTTCTCATAGGTCTTGATCGCCTTTTTAGGATGTCCTTGGGTAAGGTAAAGCTCCGCAAGTGACTCTGACGCTGGGTTCTTCTTGCCTTTGATGCTTTTTTTGATCTTAGAAAGTAGCTGAGAATTCTTAATCGAAGACTTTTTCTTTTTCTTTTTTCTTGCTTTTTTCTCCTTCTTAGACTTCTTTGCGTTTATTTTATTGGGACTCTTGGTCTTTTTTTCCTTCTTTTTGGATCCTTCAGCTTCGACCAAGGGCGTTTTTGCGGAATCACATGGTGTATTATTCTTAAGCGTATTTATCCAAGCAGTAAAGTCGCTAATTTTGGCCTTATCTTCTTGGTGATTGCTATACCTTTCTTGCTTCAGCTTAGTGCTTTTCTCCTCCTTCGCTTTTACAAGGGGCTTCGGGCTTTTGGCCTTGGTCTCTAGACTAGCGTTTTTTCGCTGGTTAGGCGCTTTAGTCTTGGCTTTCGAATTTTTCTTGGACTTTTTAGTTTTGATATCTACCAGGGCTAAGGTCATCACGTCATCCCATATCTCATCATCTCGATCTGAGGCTTCTGTCTGTGCCGCATATTTATAAGTAAAATGTTGATTTTCTAGGCCATGTCGCTCTGCTAGTCGTTGTAATGGCTGTGAATAAGGTGCTTTCTCCAATAAACGTTGGATTAATTCGACCTCTTTTTTGGTAGCCAATTTAGAAGTTATCAGCTCTATCATTGTTGTATCTTCTGCAGGAGTCATAAATCACCAAGTTGTAAAAGCATCATTAAAGACCCTTTCTGTTATTTCATTTATAATCGCCTCAGTCAAGTCACTCTGGATGGCAGTGAAATCTTGATTTCTATCAAAATCTCTGAAAGCCGAGTAGTTCTTAGACCATGAGTCGTCTTCATACTTATTATTAGTGTATTCCACCTTGACAAAAATCTCTAATCTATTAAGACTGGCAGTGTTTCCATCTTCTGGCGCGAGTGAGGATGTCTTTGTGTCGGTGATATTTCCTCGAAAAATGACATCTGGTTCATCATCAGTCTTAACCAGTTTAGATTCATTTCTTATTTTTTCTCTGATGGATTCTGCAAAAAGGGTTTGTATATCCTGCGCATTTCTAGGATTAGTAGATATGAAATCCTCGACTAAGAAGGTATTAACGTCAGCCTGAATAGAAATACCCTTGAAGCCTATATAACAGCTCGTGAGTGAGAGAACGGCGCATATCATTACTAACTTAAAAGTCAATGTCATACTCTTTGATCTTCCTGTATAGCGTCCGTTCTGAGATACCGAGTTCATCTGCCGCATTTTTGCGTTTTCCTTTGTGCTTTTTCAGAGCTTTAGTGATCAGCTCTTTAGTTTTTTCGTCTAGACTCAAGGATTCTTCTACTTCGACGGAGTCATTGTAGATTGTACCCTTATTGATTATAACTGTGTTTTCGTCATATTCATTGTAAGGCTCCTCGGATACAGGTTTAGAGTAAAAGTCATTTTGCTGCCTTGCTTGTGATGCGGGAAAACCCTCTTCTGGTAACACTGATGATCTTCTTTCTGATGGCATGACGAGGTCATTACTTTTGATAAGTTCATAGAACATCTTCTTTAGATCATTGAGGTCATTCTTCATCTCAAAGAGGAACTTGTATAGGATTTCCCTTTCCTCTAAGTCTTTCTTGTCCTCTGATCCACTCAGTGCGGGCAGGTTTCTTTTGGAAAGCTGTGGTGCATGCGACAATAGGTCCTCTAGGGATATTAAGTGGTCTTCACTGAGAACGGATAATTGTTCGACTAGGTTACGCAGTTCTCTGATGTTTCCTGGCCATCTATAGTTTTCGATTAGTTGGCGTGCTTGCTCATCTAATCTGACGGATTCAGTAC
>CALEAC010000069.1 GCA_937944095.1 uncultured Saprospiraceae bacterium | reverse complement strand
GTATGGGTTTTCTTCACAGCTCTTTATTAAGGTTTTTCTCTTTTTGTTGCCCTTTGGCATGCTGACAGAGTTCCATAATGTCGGTGAGTCAGCAGCATGGTTAGCCGTGCCTTTTTCTGTTGCTGTCGGTTGGGTATATATCACGATGGAGTTGGTTGGAGATTATTCTGAGAACCCTTTTGAGGGCCTAGGTAATGATATCCCCATGCTGGCACTTTGTAGAACGATAGAGATTGATCTGAGGGAGATGTTAGGGGAAACAGACATACCTGAAGGTATCCAGCCAGTAAATGGTGTCTTGATGTAGATAGACCGTCTACGAACACAAAAAGTTAGGTAAATTCTTCTTATTTAGACCAAGTCTAATTATAAATATTGCTTAATTTTGCACAGATGAAAAATGTGCTACTGTCTTTATTCCTCATTTTTTGCTGGGCTCTAGCGAGTACTCAGACCACTATTGATTTCCAAGAGGATGGTCAGGATAGGTTATATATCAGGCTCTATGCACATGTCGATTATAACAAGAAGATCGAGGGAAACATCAATCAGGTCGGCAAGCTCGATGTCCATAGATTGGTCACGCTATTTGGTTATCAATTTGGTAAAAACACTCAATTTGTATCAGAAATAGAAGTCGAACATGTCAAAGATATCTTCGTCGAACAAGCCTTCGTCAAACATAGAATAAAACGCGGAATTAACCTCAAGGCAGGATTGATGCTTGTCCCTATGGGCTTTGTCAATGAGATGCATGAGCCGACATTTTTCTATTCTGTAGAGAGACCCTTACTAGATAAAGTGATTATCCCTACCACGTGGAGAGAAATCGGAATAGGGTTCTCAGGATTGATCTATAATCTAGATTTGAAATATCAGATTTACCTCATGAATAATCCATTGGGCTATAATAATGAAGCGCGTATAAGTGCGGCACAAGGGTTTAGAGCTGCAAGGCAAAAGGGTGCAGAATCGATCATTAACACTTTCCCAGGGCTAGCAAGTCAGGTAGAATATTTCGGATTAGCTGATGCAAAAGTTGGTCTATCGGTCTATCATGGCAAGACAAATTCTACGCTGTATAACGGAGAGGAGCTTACTGTACAGAGACAAGCTGCAATAGATAGCAGTTCGGTATTGTTATCTATGATAACGCTACATGGTAGTTATAACAAGAAACAATGGGTCCTGCGAGGGCAATATACCTTTGCTAATTATAAAAACACAGGCGCATACAATGCATTTTCGGGTAGTGATGTTCCTAATTCTATGCATGGTTTCTATCTAACGGTGGCTTATGACTTCATTAAGTCGGACATGGTGAGTTTGGAACCTTATGTTCGATATTCATATTTGGATAATCATCTCGATGTGAATAAAGAATTAACGCGTGACGACGCACTCAGGCAAAACATATATACAATAGGTGTTAACTATAAGCCCCACCCCGGTGTTGTTTTTAAGCTAGACGGACAAGCAATCAGGAAAGCAAACGGTCATCAATTCAATACAGTAAATGCAGGTGTAGGCGTATGGTTCTAATACTCATATTAATGTTGCAGCTGGTCTGTACTACTGATCCAAGTCAGCAGTACGAAAAGGTCATGCATAGGACCATCAAGAAGTCTTTAGGCATAGATGGCGGATACAGCTTAGAGCATGATGGTCGAATAGATTGTTATCGTATAGTATCATACGGAAATTTGCGAGGACGGATTATGGTTAGCTCGGTAGCTGCGTGTCACATAGGCGGTTGTGTTGCGCCAAGTGAGCATAATAATTCTGGCGCCTTAGCAAGTGAGTATTTTGATGCTTTGATTCTATTAGACGCTAACGACAGAATAAGAAAGATTAAGATACTTGATTACTTTTCGGACTATGGTTATGAAGTCAATTCTGGACGATATCTAAAGAAATTCGAAAACAAACACGTTTGCGACTTTGCTGCTGGTCAAGATGGCATAGATGCTATTTCAGGAGCGACAATATCCAGTATGGCACTAGAGGGAATAATAAGCCAGCTCTGCGATAATTAATGTTTTATCGCCATTCGAAGCTGCCAATCATCCTATTGATATCATGCTTAAAGAAAGCATATATAGGAGCGATGGAGTCACGATTGACGCCGGCTTTAAAGTAAAGACTACCTCTAAGAAAATGGGACAAACTGTCTGTCATGTAGAACTGTAGAGGAGTCGCGACTGGTCCGTCTATCTCGAAAATCAGACCATACACGTTGCTTTCTGGTCTACTAATCAGAACCTCTTCTCTATAACTGGCCTTGATATTATGTTTATCTGCCATCTCAAAAGCGTCTGAAATCAAGCCATCATATTCAGCTCGTGTGCTGAAGGGCACATAGCTCATGTGCACATAGGTATTTAGCGATTCACAATAGAGATCGTGCCAGCATTGGTGCTCAGCAGCTACTGCAAAATCTTTGTCCTTTATGTATTTGAAATACTTAGGGACTTCCATCGTAAAAGGGCATTCTTCTATATTGAAATCAGTATAAGATTTTTCGGGATAAGTGACCTTAGGGTAGATTCTGGGCTTAGGTAATGCGATGGGGTCGTCTTTGCAAGAGATGGACAACAACAATAAAAGTATAAGTGGGAAAATGCCTTTCATGATTATAGTATGGTCAGGTGAATTTTTTCTATCCTTCTTTTATTGACTGCGATGATCTTCAATTTATAATTACTAATCGTTACTTCTCTATCTTTCTTTGGCATTCTGCCTAGATGATTAAGGACTAGACCAGCAAGCGAATCGGTCTCACTTTTATAATTATCGAATACTTCTTTGTCTACGCTGATGATACGTGCCACGTCATGCAACAAAGTCTTGCCTTCGAAGATGAAGTTAGAGTCATTAATCTTGACATAATCGACTTCTTCTTCTTCATCGAATTCATCCTTAATCTCACCTATGACTTCCTCCACAATATTCTCCAGCGTCAAGATGCCTGCACTACCACCGAATTCGTCGACTACAACGGCCATATGCAGTCTTTTTTTCTGAAACTCCTTGAGGATATCATCAATCTTTTTGGATTCAGGCACATAGATGACATTATCTCGGATAAACTGCTGCCAATTAAAAGTGGTATCTTCTTTAGAATAGCCTAATAGATCTTTCGCATACAGGATACCGACAACATCGTCAAAATCTTCTTTGTAGATCGGAATTCTGGAGTAACCACTTTGCTTGACGGTTTTCATGACTTCAGCGAAATCAGCTCTTTCTTCCAGCGCGACGACATCTACACGTGATCGCATAATCTGCTTAGCAGAAACATTGCCGAATTTGATAATTCCCCTTAACATGTCAGCTTCCTCAGACTGCTCGCCTTCTTCTACTGTAAGTTGGATGGCCTTGGTAAGTTCCTCTTTACTCGTATCATCTAGACCAGATCGTGTAGATATAAATGATGATTCCATTTTTGTAGACCATCTAGCCAGCAAACTACTGAAGGGCGTAAATAGTTTAGATATGACTGACATAGGCCGGGCCATCATCTTAGCGAATCTGAGGTTGTTGAGATTCGCATAGATCTTAGGTGCCACCTCACCAAATAGGACCAAGAGGAAAGTGACACCAACGATGGTCACGAAGAAATTGACAACCTTACCTAGGAAAAGAGGGTCACCAGGTAACAATTTTGCTAACCAAGAACCTATGACATAGAGCCGATTTTCTCCTAGAAGAGACCGGATCAGATAGTCGGATAGTATAACGATAGCAATGTTGATGAAGTTATTAGCAATCAGTATTGTTGCTAGAAGCTTCCTAGGTTTTTTTCTGAGCTTTAGAACTTGTTTGTTTGGTTGTTTTTCTTCTTTAGATAGGGTATCTAAATCATTAGGAGACAAAGAAAAGTAAGCCACTTCTGACCCTGAGACGAGAGCAGAGCAAATAAGCAAAATAATTAAGCAAAACCCGGTACCTATAAGATTCAAGGTACTGAATAAGAGGAATTGGAGAACAGGAAATATGAGAAGGAGAATCGAGGGATCAGGGTCCACTATCCAGTGTTTCGTTAGGTAATAAGCTTACTTAGAAAGGTAGGTCATCATCTTCGACCACTTCCAGTTTAGTAGTAGTACTCTTAGCAGCACTTTCTTCTACTTTAGATACAGGAAATTCGTCTGCAGCTTTAGGAAAGTTCTGATTAGGGCTTCCAGCACTTTCTCTTTTTTCTAGTGATCTAAGCTGAAGTGCGACGACATCAGTGTTATATCTGTCTATGCCATCTTTGTCTTGCCACTTTTTAGTCGTCAGTTTTCCTTCTATATAGACCATGCCGCCTTTGGATAGTTGTTTTTCTGCTTTTTCAGCTAGATTTCTCCATGCAACGATATTATGCCATTCAGTGATAGTCTGCCACTCTCCGCTTTTATCTTTATAATTCTCGTTAGTAGCCACTGAGAATCTAGCGACAGAAGCGCCATTTTCTAGTTGTCTGACTTCAGGATCTTTGCCTAGATTACCGATTAGGATAACTTTATTTATCATTATTAAGTGATGATTAGATTATAAAGATATTAAAAAATCAAGGTGGAATCAGCTTTAACCAATAAGAAGCGATTCTTCTATAAAGTTTCGGATAAGCTTAGGCCAAGAGTGGCCCAAAAGAGACTTGTATTGGACCCAGAACATCCTTTCCTGAGACCTTTTCCTAGAAACACGATAATGAAAGAATTTGGCTTCTATTTTCTGGTGTGTGAGGGTTTGTTTACCCTGCGTAGCAGATAGAAATATTGCTTCTTTGGGCAATATCCACTCTAGAGGTCTTTTTTCGTTGGAGAACGTTTCTTTTGCCATTTCTAATAGGGGAAACTGATGGAGGTCGCGCCAGATGTCCTTGGCTAGGCGTTTCTCTACTAGGAATTGGCCTTTGTATTCTATTATATAGAAGTGGAAATAACGAGTTCGTTTTTTGATTTTTTTGGTCCTGATAGGCAGTCGGCTTATCTCGTCTTTTCCGTAGGCCTTACAGTCTTTTTTCCATGGACAGTTAGAGCAATCAGGGTTCTTATACGAACAGACCAGCGCACCCAATTCCATGATCGCTTGGTTAAAGACTGCCGGTTGCTGGAAACTGAGTAATCGAGCAGCTCTTTTCTGGACTTCATTTTTGCCTTCCTTTTCATCTATGGAGAGCTGCAAGCCATAGAGTCTGGTTATCACCCTCAGTACATTGCCATCTACTACTGCATGGGGTAAGTTATAACAAAAACTAGCTATAGCAGCAGCAGTATAAGGACCTATACCTCTAAGTGTTAAGAGCCCATCATAGCTGTCAGGGAATAGGCCACCTAATTCTGAGTAGACATACTTAGCTGTATAGTGGAGGTTCCTGGCTCTGCTATAGTAACCTAGGCCTTCCCATAGCTTCATGACTGTATCGGGTTTCGCCTGTGCAAGGGCTTGTATATCTGGAAATCGATCTACGAATCGGGTGTAATAAGGTAAGCCTTGGTCGACAGTTGTTTGTTGTAAGATTATTTCAGAGATCCAGATTAGATAGGGGTCTATGGTCCTTCTCCAAGGTAAATCTCGAGCAGATTTGTTATACCAATGGATAAGAGCAGAGCTTAGTTTTTTTTCTTTCGTGGGCATAAAAAAAGCGGTCACACGAAGTAACCGCTTTATATCTGAGTCTATTAATTCTGCTAAGCAGAAATTTTATCTCTTACTGTCTCATAGTCGCCATAACTATTGATTATGTTGGCTTTGAGTGCTTTCCTTGCAAAGAAGATACGGCTTTTGACAGTACCCAATGGAAGACTTAACTCATCCGCAATCTCTTGGTATTTATAACCTTCATAATGCATGACAAAAGGTATTCTGATACTGTCATCTAAGGCAGAAACCATGGAGTTAAGTTCCTTCATCATGATATTGCTACCGGCTTGATTATGGATAACATTCTTGCCAGAATTAAGATAGAATAGATTCTCTGTAGAATCCACTATCGTATTCGCCTTCATCTTTTTACGATAGTTATTGATGAAGATGTTTTTCATAATCGTAAACATCCAAGCTTTAAAATTGGTACCCAGTCTGAATTTGTCCATGTTGATCAGAGCTCTGTAGGCTGTTTCTTGGAATAAATCCTCAGCGTCATCAGAACTCTTAGTCAGGTTATAGGCAAATGAATTCAGAGGCCCTGTAATCTGGTCTATTTTGTTGTAGAAATCAATGGTAGACATAAGGTTCGCTTTTGTTTATGTAAAGATACAAAAGAGTTAAACAAAACGCTATCACAAACTCTAAATTTTCTTCATTGTAGCGAGGTAGATACAACGTATTTTATATAACTATCTAATAATCAACATGTTGCGTAAAACACAAACTAAATAAACTTTCAGAAATATTTGAAAGTATGTTTTTGGCGGACAGTTATTTCTGCGCGTATCTAATCAAAATGAGTGCTATGATACCAAAGATGATATTAGGTATCCAAGCCCCTAAGGCGGGAGAGAGCGATAGATTATTGGAAAAAGTAGCAGAAAACTGGCTGATGATAACAAATGAAGCGCCGATTACAACGCCCATTGCCAAATGAAGGCCTAATCCACCACGTACCTTCCTAGAAGCTACAGCGAAACCAATCAGAGTCAGAACAAGCAAAGAAAATGGTTCGGAACTTCGTTGATGTAATTGGGTTACAAATGGCTTAGAAGCGCCGATGCCACGACCATGCTCACGTGCGAGATATTTCTTGAGATCAGAGGTCGTCATGTTCTCTTTGTCTTTTAGGTTTTGCACGAAATCGTTGGGTGTGAGATTGAGTGTGGTATCGAGTTTCTCACCTTTAGCGACCAGCAATGTTTCTTGCATGCCTGCAAAGGTTCTCACTTCGTAATCCTTAATGGTCCATCTGTTAGGTGCTTGTTTAAATAACAGCCTATCTGCCTTGAGGACTTTGACCAGTTTGCCATCGTCGAACTCTTCTAGTCTGAATCCTTGGACCGAGGTGTCTCTTTTTCGATAATATCGTATGTGGATTTTCTGGTTAGGGCCTAGATAGAAGTGTTCGTCATTGCTCAGTGTCTTAGTATGCTTTTTGCCGAAGTACTCATATTCGAAATCATTCTTTATCTTATTACTATAAGGGATAACTTGATTCTTACCTATCCAGAATAATATTGATAGCAAGAAAGAGGCAGACAAGTAGGGCACCATGATGCGATAGAGACTGATACCGGAGCTAAGCATGGCAATAATTTCAGTATCCTTAGCCATACGGGAAGTGAAGAAGACGACGGCTATAAGCGAAAACAAAGGCCACATCAGGCCATTTATCCATGGTATAAAAGGGAGATAATAGTACCTGATTACATCAAGGTTGCTTAGGTCGGCATCCATGAACTTCTGGATTTTCTCACTGAAATCAATCACGATAGAGACCAAGGAGATAAGTAGCATCGTAAAAAAGAAACTACTCAGGTATTTCTTGATGATATATCTATCCAGTTTTTTAAGCATCTACAATCTTGTCATTAGCTGAGGTAATAACGACGTTTTCCAAGCGTGGAATTCACCAGCGATGATTTTTATTCTAGCAGTCTCCACTAACCAGAGGTAAAAGCGCAAATTATGGATGCTAGCAAGGGTGTAAGCTAGATATTCAGATACTCTAAATAGATGACGGAGATAGGCCTTGCTATAGGTCCTCGAATAACTATTGTCCGCGAGGGGATCTATGGGAGACATATCTTCTTCCCATTTCTTGTTTTTGATATTAATCACACCTTGGCTAGTATATAGCATACCATGGCGCGCATTCCGTGTAGGCAGCACACAATCGAACATGTCTATGCCGAGACCTATACATTCTAGTATATTTTCGGGGAGGCCGACACCCATTAGATACCGTGGCTTATCAGCTGGTAATATATTCGTGCAGACTTCAGTCATGGCGTACAGCTCGTCGTGGGGTTCCCCGACAGATAGACCACCTATAGCATTGATGTGACGATTCTTTTCGGCGATGTATTCACAGGAGGCCATTCGCAGGTCCTTATAGGTGCTGCCTTGGACAATAGGCGCGAAGATTTGCTCATGATCATAGCGTGGTCCAGTCTCATCGAATCGACTTATACCACGATCTAGCCAGCGATGGGTGAGCGCGAGAGAATTTTTAGCATACTTATAGTCACATGGATAGGGTGTACACTCATCAAAAGCCATGATGATGTCTGCACCGATTGCTCTTTGGATATCTACCACATTCTCAGGAGTGAATAGATGTTTGCTTCCATCGACATGTGAGGAGAACTGAGCGCCTTCCTCTGTGATTTTGCGACGATCACTTAGGGAGTAGACCTGATATCCGCCAGAATCAGTTAATAGGGGCTTATCCCAGCCCATAAAGCGATGTAATCCGCCGGCCTTTTCTAAGACGGCTATGCTGGGTCTCAGATACAGGTGATAAGTGTTGCCGAGTATGATCTGTGCTCGGACCTGTTCATTAAGTTGCTCATGGGTCAGCGCCTTGACGGTTGCCTGGGTACCTACGGGCATAAATATTGGTGTCTTTATCTCACCATGTGCTGTTTTTAGGACGCCTGCTCTTGCACTAGAACCAGGGTCATTGCTGATAAGCTCAAAACTCATAGGCACAAAGATACATCAGTAGCTGTCAGATAATATTCTGGCCTGTAACTTCGCTTATCTTTGTATCACGTATAAGTACTATGAGAATTTACAGACTTGCTAATATTTTAGCTATTCCGCCTGCATTAATACTGTTGTTGCTCGGTTATCTATCTTTTTTATACCCCCATTCTAATTATTTACTTTATCTATTATTTCCAGCACTTTGTCTGGTCTTGTTATATCTCTTCGCGCCCCAAATCAATTATTGGTGGTTATCACGCCACCCCGTGGCGTTGGATAAGAAGATCATCGAGATGCTGAATATCACAAATCCGATATACAAGAATCTATCAGCTGAAGAGAAAAGAGAATTTGACAAACGTCTGGTCTTATATATAGAATCACAAGAGTTCTTTGCCAAAGGCATGGAGGAAGACAATAAAGATGTCCCTTACGATATAAAAAACTTAATCTGTCAGGTTCCTGTAACAATGACCTTCTATAAAGAAAAGTTTAAGTTTAGAAACTTCGAACGTGTCGTCTTATATAAGCATCCCTTTCCCTCTCCTAGATATAAGTTCCTGCATACGGCAGAAACCGAAGCAGAAGATGGGGTTGTTATTCTTTCTCTGGAGCATGTGGAGCGCGCTTTGTTTCAGAAAGGCCATCATTATGATATAGCCTGGCATGCTTATGCAGAAGCATATATTTCAGCCTATCCAGCTGCAGCCTATCCCGAGGTAGGAGCTGATATTTGGGATACAATAGAACGCATCTCTCCACAGACTAAAGATCAGATATATGCGACCTTAGGTTATAAGTCTTTGGATCCAATGCCAACACTTATTAATCTTTATTTCAATTATCCTGTTGAATTTAGAGAAGAACTACCAACGATGGCGGGGTCTTTTGATCAAATTTTCCAGACTAGACAACGATGAAAAAAACAACCTGGATCATATTATCAATAGTATTAGGTGTTATCTGCTACTATCTGTTGAAAAATAAAGCAGAGTCTGGCAGTAAGGCACCCGAGATTACGGAAAACTTATTAGACGGTAGTGAATTTAAGTTATCTGATCTGCGAGGCAATTATGTGCTCATCGATTTCTGGGGGTCGTGGTGCCCACCTTGTCGAAGAGCTAATAAGAAGCTAGTCCAACTCTACAGCAAGTATCACGGGAATACCTATACAGCTGCTGCTGACTTTCATATCGTCTCTATCGCTATGGAGAAGAATGACAAAAACTTAAAAAAGGCCATAGAAAAAGACGGCCTTAATTGGAAACACCACATTATGAGGACTTCTACTTTCGTCGCAACAGATGGATTAGCTGTCAAATATGGGGTCACAGACCTACCTTCTGCATTCCTCATAGATCCTAAGGGTGAGATTATAGGAGCCAATCTGTCTCTTGATGACATAGAAAAT
>CALEAC010000068.1 GCA_937944095.1 uncultured Saprospiraceae bacterium | reverse complement strand
GCTTGCACCCAAGGTGTGTTATTCAACTCAGAATTCTTAAGTTCTTCATTCTTTTTCAAAGGACTTTCTAGGTCTGAGGATTTCCAGTTTTTGATTGCTTGTCTTAGAGTAGGACGCTGCTGTAAGAGATTTCTAATTATAAGCGTCCCATAATATGCATGAAATAGACCAAGTGTCGATTCTCTATCCCCTTCGGTAAGACTAGGTATGGCTTTGGCAACAAGCCAAGAAGGGTCCGAGGTGAATTCCATCACGAACTTATGATTCGTTAGCGTCTTACTCTTTGTCATCTTTTCCATCGCATGAAATTCATATGTTTCAGTAGATGAAGGCTTAAGATGCAACGGTTTCGTCTCTGTAACGAGCAGCCTATTCGTCATGACAGGTATGATATTCTGTTCGCCATCAGAATAGCTTCCCCCTTCTGAAAGGACCCTAACTATAAGTGGTGTAGTCTGCTCTTCAGGAATATCTAGTACCCAATTAACGGTAACCGTCTCTCCTAGCGCCAGTGTCTGAGATATCGAAGTAGTATGACTAAGAATACCATCAATAGGCAACCCAGATACCAAATCCAATATTTCGATACGTGAGGTTATCTCTTGCTGTATTTCGCTCATATTAGAAACACTAGCTGTAACTGTAATCTTATCACCTTGTCTCACAAATCGAGGTAGATGTGGCTCCACCATTATTTTCTTCTGAGTAATCAGATCGTAGGAATTAAAACTGTACTGCAGGTCTTTAGTATGTGCAAAAAGTAATAGTCGCCATTTGGTCAAGGCCTCATTCATCTTAAATGACAGAACACTTTGTCCATTGGTGATTTTCATTTGAGGATAAAAGAAAACAGTTTCATGAAGATTTTCTCTGATTGCAAATTCAGCAGTTTCAATAAACTCAGCTGTCGGTCCATTTTCATCTTCTGAAATTGTCACCGCATCCAATTGTCCTGCTGCTCTGCCACCTGCAGGTGCAGACTGTGGCATGACTTGGTCCATCATCATCTCACTTTCTACTCCGGCAGCTCTACCACGCTTGTTCATATACCCGAAACGATTATTATGGCCTAAATCTAATGACCGCAATCTTGGTTGGAAGCCATAGACGTTAAGCTGATAGGGATTATATCTCTTCATATGAGAATAATGATTAGCAAGCCCAAATCCATAGGTCGCCATAGTCTCATAATTACCACTTATGGGATAAAAAGTTTTTTGCCATTTGTGTTTTTTGAACTGTTCTAAACTCAGATCATACATGGTTGCAAGCAACTCGCCAGATACTGGTTTCCCATCTGTTGTAAGAATACTTATATTCCATTCTTCCTGACTGCCAGGTTCTATTTTATCTCTGAATGAAGACACAGCTAATTTCAAATCTTTATTAGTCCATGGTATCGCAATAGGCCGTCTTTCTGTATAGCTTCTGCCGTCCTTAACTATGATTAACTCCAAGGTAATGCCCCCTCTATGTGCTTCAGTGATCGGGAAGGTTAGCGTTGCTGCTGGATCTAATTCCATCCAATTCTCTGATAGAACTTTATTGTCTTTGCTTATCTTATACAGGAGCTTAACTTGGTTGTAAGCCGTACTTAGATCGATTATTAGCTTCTCCCCTGGCACAAGCTCAGTTGGGACTTCAGAATGCCACAGTACTGCTGTGGGGCTCGCTTTCTTGCCCTTCTTAGATACACTAAGGTATGAGGTGTGACTAACTGTCTGTGATCTTGTATCGATTGCCATAAGCTCGATCCGATAACTTCCCTGATCGAGTCTAGAGATATATTCCTTCACCTCACTTTGTGACAAACGTTCTTTATCTACAACAGTTCTATTCTCAGGCCAATTAGCTGGATCCATTTCACCATCATACTCATCGATAGGAAAGAGCAGGTTGAACTGACTGCGATCCATTAATTGGTGATCGAGTTGCTGCCACATTCTCTTTCTCTTAAGAGCCGTCGGCTCAGATAGATCGGTAACGAGGATATCGTACTGCACTTCTATTTCCTTCCCTTCATTATTAAGTGCTGCAATAGAAATAGAATCTATATCATCAACATAACCTCGTGTTGGAATATCGACAGACAGATGAAATGGCTGCTCAGATACGAGTACTTCTTTCGTTGCTGTTACACTTTGGCCAGCGCTATCTGTAATATCGACTTGTACTTTGTAGTTAAATGATCTATTAGTTACGGCACCTTTCTTAGTTGGAAATTCGATCGTAAACTGACCATCTGAATCAGTCGTGGTATTCCCGAAACCAACTTCTTGATTCGCTCGACCATTGAATGAGGGGTAGTAACAGCCATAAAACCATCTGACCTCCGACTTAGTTACTCTATATCTGACCTGAGCATTAGGAACCTTAAGACCACTGTAACTCTCTAGAAGGCCACTGACTGCTATTCTATCTCCTAAGCTGTAACTATTGCTCAGTGGGTCAAAAGACGCTTGTATTTTGGGTCGCTTATATTCCTCGACTTGTATCTGGTGGCGAAAAGTCCGACCGCCAGCTTTCGTTTCTAATCTGACACGACCTGTGAGACCATCTTCTGGAAGTGTTATGGTCCCATGAAAGGTCCCAAAGTCATTTGTCCTAAAATCTAACGCTTGAATTACTTGTCTGTTGCCATCTCGAAATACAAGATCTACACTGGTATCTGGGGAGACTTCAGGCAAATTGTTAGCAGTCCGACTAAGGACAAGGCCCTGAAAATGGACAATCTGACCGGGTCGGTATATCGCCCTATCGGTGAATAAATAAGTCTCGGTAGATCTGTCTGGCGTAAGTTCGCGAGCAGAATAATGATAATCACCAAGATCTAATTCATCGCTTCCATTTATCAATTTATACTTGTAGCTCTTATCAGTAGCAGCAAACCTGAAAGCGCCAGAGGCTGAGGTTTTTGTCGTTTCGAGTAGATTCCAGACGTTAGTCCGAGAACCGTGGTTATACGACTGCGCATATTGCTCTACTGTCACATTCTCTATAGGTTCCCCTGTCATTCTATCGACAACATAAGAATCAGAGACAGTCCGAGAGCCTGATATATAACTTAGCTTGCTAACATGGAACATAGAAAAAGAGACACCCTTATCCTTAGCCTGTTGATGTGTATCTTCATGAATTAATGCGATGATATATTTTCCTGCTTGCAGGCCATCCAAACTAAACTCTGTCGCATGAAAATTATGGTCAGATGCTGGCGCCAACTTGATTTCTTTTTCTGCAGAAACTGGAAGGCCTAGAATAAACCTGATTCGAGAATCAAACCGATTTTCTTTGGTGTATTGCTCATAATCTGGATCACTTAATTTGTACACTTTACATTTGAGTACTGCACTGTTCCTATATTTTACCTGAGCTAGAAATGCGTGATTTGGTGTTACAACCTTTTCGACCTGTAACTGAAAATCGACATGTTCTAACACAGATCGCTGTGCAGCAATAACGGACCTATAAGCATCATTTATGGACAGTGACTCGACTTGTTCGATGAGATTTTTGGCTTTAGAAAAAGCATTCTTCAATTCAGGCTTGAACTGAGCTTTGTAAGATTGACCTTGATCCAGGTAGTAGGATATGAATTTCGCGTAAGCTGCTTCG
>CALEAC010000067.1 GCA_937944095.1 uncultured Saprospiraceae bacterium | reverse complement strand
TCATTGGCATCAGTAATAGTCGCTGTGTAACGACCATTCTCTAATCCATCAAGGGCGAATCCGTTAGACCCTTGACTCCAGGCAATAGCATACGGTGGTCTACCGCCTTCTACTTCTAAGCTTATACTTCCCAGCTGCTCTGTCCAGCAGAGATTATCTATAAGCTCAATCTCAGAAACCAAAATAGCATCAGAAGAGTTAATTATTACACTATCAGAAACGCCGACACAACCTTCATTGTCTGTAATGGTCAGATTATAAGCACCACTAAGCAAATCAGTAAGCGTATCTTTTCGGGTATTCTTTATGCTTTTAATTCCAGCACTCCAATTATAGTCTAGTGGTAATAAGCCGTTGCGATTACAAGCCACTAGTTTTCCTGTACTGTCCCCATGGCAAAGTACTGATTCAATTATATCCAGTTCGATCTCAAGAGGGGCATCTATTGCTGACAATTCTACTGATAGTGGATCTGACTTACAACCGACGCCATCTACGACGGTCAAACTATATCTTCCTGGCGAAAGCGATTCTAATCGACTCGTCGAAAACTCACCATCTGTTATACCCCAATTATAGTTATAGGGTTGATTACCACCAGAAACAGCAACACCTATCTGACCATCCTTGCTACCTGGGCATCTCAGGTTCTCTAAATCGACGACCTCTATATGTAACTCTTCTGGCTGTGCCAAAAACACCTCTGTAAATATCGCTGAACATGAATTGACATCCGTGACGGTCAGCTCATAGTTGCCCGCAGGTATGCCGATAAGGTCCTGAGTCGAAGACCCATTAGACCAGAAGTAGGAATAAGGAATAGTGCCACCCGAGACGTTGATATCGACGAAGCCATCAGATTCTTCATAGCACGAAATTGGTTCTATGTTCAATAGATCGATACTTATCGAGTCGGGTTCAGTTATTTCGATATCACGCAATATATTAAGACAACCGTTAGCGTCTGTTATCGTTACCGTATAACTGCCTGACTCCAAATTATTGACGATGGTTAGTTCTGAACCATTACTCCAGTTGACATCATAGGGTCCAGTACCTCCAACTATTGCAATTTGGATCAGGCCAACCTTGCCATCCTTGCACTGATTATCACGCTTAAGAATGACGCCTGCTGTCAGAACCTGGGGTCCAACTAAGGTTATACTATCTATAACTATTTCGCAATTAAAAGCATCTGAAATTGTCGCATTATAAGTGCCGTCATCTAATTGAGCTATCTGACTACCAGAGCGGTTATTGTTCCATTCTACCTGGTATGGCGGGACGCCTCCATCAATACGCAACTCGATACCACCGTCGTTTTCTCCAAAACAAGAAGGATCATTGAGTTCTCTTACACTGTAAACAAGTATATCCTCATAATCCACAAAGATAGGCTCGGTGACAATTTGGCAACCACCTACATCTGTTATTGTACAGAAGTAAACGCCAGATTCTAGATCTGTTACACCTGCGCCCATATCATCATTGCTCCAGGTATAAGTATAAGGCGGTTGGCCGGAAAAAGCTTGTAATACAATCGCACCATTTCGACTACCAGAACAAGACTCCGACAATATTCTAACGACCTCATAATCCAAATCATCATCACTAAGGTCATCTGCCATCCCGTTACAATTTTCATCGATTTGATTACATCTAATTTCTTGGGCTCCTGGAAATACGCTCGGATCAGTATCATCACAATCAGTCGCATTAAGGACATACTGAGAACCTATGGTATTATTGCAAACTAGTACAACGGCAGCCGGATCACCAAATCCATCTCCATCTCCATCAAGAAAAACGCTGATAGGAGAGACTGTATCTATGCCGATTAGCTTAATATTATCGATGGCTATATCACTTTGTATACCAGTTACTTTGCTGGTCGCAGTAATTCTGATCAAGCCTCTATCGAAAGTCGGTGTTAAAGACACCTCTGCTCGATGCCACTCATCGCCTTGAGATCCCGTTTGTAAAAAGAGCTGTTGCCAATTAGTCGAATCAGATGAAAATTGGACTGCTAGATCTCCAATATCATCCCCATACATGTGATAGTCAAAAGTAAGAGCACAGCTCTCATCGAGTCGCTTAGTCAAACAATCTGAAATTAACGAAACAGTAATAGGTGTATCACAAAGGTCTTGGTTCTCCATATAGAGATAATTACCAGTACCAGAAACATCTGTACTTGGACCTGTGCCTAAGGAGGACGTCTCACCAGAGTACAATATCCAATCAGAGTTAGCTGATTCCGAATTTGTCCAGATACCCTCCAGTTTGCAACTGACGTCACAATTAGGTATACAAACAGTCCCATGATCAAAGTTCGTAACGAGATTACTGTTCGCGCAAGCAGTTACAAAACTTATAGGACAACTAATCGGAGCAGATAGTCCTCCGCCACAGTCTACCCGTGCTGTTAATATATATTCTGTTCCAGGCTCTAAATCTAAAATAGTGAATTCTTCTTGTGCGCAGATGACATATTCAGCATTAGATAGTTGTCCTGGATCGACAGCTCGGCGATAGATCAATTCTATAGCGGTACAAGCAAATTCATCTTGCCATTCTATCGTGACTTGATCTCCTTCTATATCAGAGATACGAAATAAGGGTGGCAGAACGCAAGCCTGGGTGGCTAGGTTCAGCTTAGCATACTTTAATATGCCTAAGTCTCCAGTCGCTCGATCGCAAATATTAATAGACCAGAGACCATCAGCACTCGTCCCATCATACAGTGTGGCCAAGGGCATTTCTGGTCGGACCTGCCCGATTAGTGGCGGTACAAGGTCCTGGATATCTTCGCAAGCAAAATCAGTAAAATGGATTGTCGACGAACAGTCATCCATGTTTGGATTTCCATAATTATCCTTACCATTTCCATTATAAGCACTCAGTGAAATGGATTGGCCAGATGGCGAACTCAGACTTATATCTAAGTCGGGTGGCCAAGGGTGCTCTATAATCAACTCGACACTTTCTAATATAATATCATCTCCTAAGTCGCTGCCAGCTAAGCCATCTATTGATACATAATAGGTATTAGGGATAGGACAATTATTGTCACTAATCGCAAGGTCAAGCAAGCAAGAATTAGAATTATCTATGGCTGTGTTAAAAAAATAAGGCCCGTTCCAATCACTAAAATCAGAAATGCCACAGACTGTCCTGAGATATATCTCATAAGTCTTACCAGACTCCAATTCGCTGAGATCAAAAAACTTGGTGTTTATATTACTGAAAGTCGGAATTTCAGTTCTCGAAAAACCTTTGACACCATGCTCTATCTCCCAAAATAGAACGTCCTCATTGAAATCATTCCAACTAATCCTAAATCCTGAATCAGAAAAGTCCGTCGCTGATGATAATATAGGTAGCTTACAGTCCTGTGCTGCTAATTGTAAGGTCGATACCGAGACCAACAACATAAACCAACGAAGATTGCGCGCTTGGAACATCCATTGTAAGTTAATACTATTTACTTAACGACGATATTCACCATTCGTTGAGGGACTACAATAACTTTAACGACATTTTTATCTGCTATCCATTTTTGAACTTCTTCCATAGCTAAGGCGGATTTCTCGATTTCACCTTTCGGTGTATCGACTGCAAAGCTTTTCATGACACGTTTTTTGCCATTGATACAAATAGGGTAGTCGAAGCTATTTTGCTGTAAGTACTTGTCATCATGAATAGGGTAGTCGGACTTGTGTATTGAATCTTTGTGGCCTAAAAGCTGCCACAGCTCTTCTGCCGTGAAGGGTCCAAATGGCGCAAAGAGCTTAAGTAATGGTTCTAAGACCTCTCTTTTATTGCACTTAATTCGGCGCAATTCATTGACACAAATCATCATAGCACTGATTGCTGTATTAAACGAGAACTTTTCGATATCCTCACTCACCTTTTTTATAGCTGTGTGTAAGACCTTAAATTCTGCTTCTGTAGGTTCGTCATCATTTATATCAAGTTTTTCGTCAGTGAAAAACAAGTTCCAAAGCTTACGTACGAATTTAGACACCCCTTCTATTCCCTGAGTATCCCATGGCTTTGATTGTTCGATAGGACCTAAGAACATCTCATATATCCTAAAGGTATCTGCACCATATTCGGATACGACCTTATCAGGATTAACAACATTAAAATAACGTTTAGACATTTTACCAACTTCAGACTTGGTCACAAATCTGAAGTCTTCCTCATTACTCAGAAATTGACTATTCTCGTAGTGTCCGTTATTCGTCTTGAACGTGGCTGATTTATAACTAGGTCGCCATTCCAAAAACGATCGTAGTCCCTCTGCACTTAGAAATGAATTCTTAGAGCCGTAGTCAGACACATAATCAATAAAGACAGGTATGAAGGCCAATTTACCATGACCGCTCATTTCATCAGTGAGCAAGTCATAGCTGACAAAAGTGATATGGTCATTTGCATCTTTTATCATAGGTAGAAACTCTATGACACCTTGGATCATGCCTTGATTAATCAGCCTTTTGAATGGCTCATCAGTAGGCAAGTAATCCAAGTCATAGAGGAATTTATGCCAGAATCGTGCATATAATAAATGAGCAACAGCATGCTCTGCACCACCTACATATAGATCGACATCTTGCCAGTAATCTAGTGCTTCAGCCGAAGCAAAAGCAGCTGGATTATTAGGATCCATGAATCGCAAAAAGTACCATGATGATCCGGCAACGGCAGGCATAGTATCTGTTTCTCTAGTGAACTCGTCATCCAGTTTTACCCAGTCCGTTAAACGTGACAAGGGTGAGCGACCATCAGTGGTTGGCTTAAAATCATCGGTAACTGGCAGAGTAACTGGCAGCGAATCAGAATCAACAGTCTGAGCAATACCATTCTTATATACAATAGGAAAGGGCTCTCCCCAATAGCGCTGTCTACTGAAGCCCGCATCCCGCATCTTATAATTAATCTTAACCTCACCGAAGCCTTGACGTGTGATTTCTTCTCCCATTTTCTTGATTGCATCTTTGACACTCATGCCATTCAAGAAATCAGAGTTTTGCAAGACGCCAACTTTATCAGTCCGTGACGCATCTGGGAAACCCGTCTTATCTACAACTTCTATGATTTCCAGTTCGAACTTAGTTGCAAAAGCATGGTCTCGATCATCATCAGATGGCACAGCCATAATAGCGCCTGTACCGTATTCCATTAGGACATATTCACCTATCCATATCGGAATATTCTTCTGTGTAAAAGGGTGCTTAGCGTAGGCACCAGTAAAGACACCAGTAACTTCTTTGACGTCAGTCATCCGATCACGTTCAGAGCGAAGGCTCACATATGATCGATAATCTTTAACTGCTGCTTTCTGCTCAGTTGTAACGATACGATCTATGAGTGGATGCTCAGGGGCGACAACCATATACGTTGCACCGAAGACTGTATCTGCTCTGGTTGTAAATATTTCTAGTTTGTCATCATGACCATCTATCTGAAAAAAGATGCGTGCGCCACTAGACTTTCCAATCCAGTTTCTTTGAATAGTTTTCAGCGATGATGACCAATCTATCTTCTCTAGTCCACTGAGTAACCGCTCTGCATAGGCGGTGGTTCTTAGACACCACTGATCCATCGCTTTTCTTGCGACAGGGTGACCACCTCTCTCGGATAGGCCATCCTTAATCTGATCATTAGCAAGTACCGTCCCTAGAGCTGCACACCAATTGACATAACCTCTCTTACGGAAGGCCAATCTGTATGAGGACAAGACGTCTTCCTGTTCTGATTCACTATATGCTTTCCACTCTTTCGCATCAAAATGATGATCCTCTGAACTGAAGGCGCTTATGTTCTCAGTGCCAGAAGAACTGAAGCGCTTTCTTAGTTCTGAAATGGATTCAGCCTTATCAGCTGAAAGGTCATAATAATGCTCATACAACAGGGTGAATATCCATTGAGTCCATTTATAATACTCAGGTTCGCAGGTTCTGATCTCACGATCCCAATCAAAGCTGAAACCAATGTTATCTAACTGCTCTTTATATCTTTCTATATTCTGTGCTGTAGAATCAGCTGGATGTATACCTGTGGCTAATGCATACTCTTCCGCTGGTAAGCCAAAAGCATCAAAGCCCATCGGGTGGAGTACATTGAAGCCCTTCTGCCTCTTGTATCTGGAAAATATATCCGAGGCGATATAGCCTAAGGGATGTCCGACATGTAATCCAGCACCTGATGGATAGGGAAACATATCCAGTATATAATATTTTGGCTTAGCTGTATCTACATCGACTTTGTACAACTTATCATCTTTCCATTTCTGTCGCCACTTTACCTCTAATCCTGAGTAATCATACTTCATCTTCCTAAGTGTTTTCCAAATGTTCTACGATGAAAAGATACAGGCGTAGAATCAGTGTAACCCCACTTTTCTAACCATCTTCCAGATTCATCTACTTTAGATATAAGATAACTTTCTGAGATTGTACTGCTGGCATCAGCAGCATAGCTTACAAATCCAACTTCATTCAAATTCTCATCATATGACAAATCGAACGTTCGGACCAGAGAACCTTGGCTATTATATATTGCTTTTTTCAATAACTCACCCTTTGGACTATAAGAGTAGCTTTCTGATCTCAGTTGCTCTTTTGTCACACCATCATAACCGACTCTTCTCGTCATCTCAGTACCATCAAACTCAATATTATATATCGCTAATAATTTATCATCAGTCGAAAAATAATTTGAAGTAGCCTTATTGCCGTCTCTTTGTATAATTTCGTAACCTTTCAGCGTGTTATCCACTTGGTAGAAATCTTGCTGACACAAGTACCCATCACCATCATAGAACTTAATTTCTTTGTAGTTAAGAATTGTCGGTTTCTTATCATTTTCAGTTCCTGTGACGTCATATATTTCTAAGGTTTCTGTGCTCAACTCTTTTTGTCCTTCTGCGCAAGAAAACAAACTGCACATGAAAAATATTAATGTGTATAGTTTCATAGATATATGTGTATTAATTCTGTCTCACAAAGATGCTTAATTCTTGGCAGTGTTGAGTCGACTCACCACAGAGATTAGACGATCAGGATAATCACTAATAATACCATGTACACCCATGTTAATTAATATTTCCATATCCGTCATCTCATTGACAGTCCAGGGGATTAGAATCATCTGTTGTGTCTTGCAATATCGAACGAGCTCTGCTGACACCAATTTATAATTAGGGCTGTAAATTTGTGGTACGAATCCCAATTCTTCTATGTTTTGTCTATAATCTAGCTTATCTTCTATCAGATAGACTAGATCGACCTCTGGATATTGCTTATGCAAGTATTGCAGCGTCTCAATGTCAAAACATTGGACAGTTGATTGAGGTAAAATCTGAGCAGCTCTGATCTGGTCGATGACCAAGTCTGCAAATCGCTTAAAGCTTGGGTGATGGCTATTATCCCATTTTTTTTTGCGTTTAATCTCAATATTGTATCGTAGTGTGGAGCTGATTTCATTAGACAATCGAGTATTTATTGTTTCGATGAGCTCGAGAAGGCTTGGTTTATAGGTTGCTAGACTTTCTTGGTTTGGAAAGCGCTCGTGATACTTTGTTCCGCAATCATAGGCCTTAATCTCATTATAGTCTAATTGATAGAGGTTGTGCAACGCCTCATTATCTTTCAATATTTCTTCGCCAAAAGGGGCATTACATATTTCGGCTGACATAAATGGTTCGTGTGATATGATAACCAATTCGTCCTTTGAGATCACTGCATCCATTTCCAGGGTCGTTACGCCTAGCTCTATTGCATGAAGGAAAGCTGGTATTGAGTTTTCAGGCAGTATACCTCTACAACCACGATGGCCTTGGATGTCAAATTCTGTTAGATCCATACTCTTGATGTGTTTAGTCTATCAACTGCGAACTTTGGGCTAATTACGATGTCCTGTAATTACAAGGTACTACTAGGCACGGTTAATGCTCAATTTTAAGGGTAAATACTGATGATTAGGAGCCAAAACATGGCTTAAATTTATTGAATTATATAGGTGAAAGTAGACTAGATTTCTTGAAGACAGTCGTAATGCATACGTGATGATGACGCCAAAAATGCTTATTTTTCCTAAATGATTCTTTTCAAAAGCATTATTAATGTGTATTACATTGATTTTCAATTGATTATGGATACAATTATAGTTTATGTACGTTATACCTAACAGCCTTAGGGATAGGATATCCGTATTTATTCTTGTGATTTCTTCAATCTTAACATTTGGAGAGCTCTCAGGACAGGATTTCCATTATTCTCAGTTCTATAATGCACCTGTGACCGTGAATCCAGCTCTCACAGGTATATTCAATGGTGACGAAAGGATCATGGGATCTCTCCGTGACCAATGGCGTCCTGTGCCAATTCCTTGGTTCAATTTTTCTCTTAGTTATGATAGAAAGATATACCCTAAAAAAAGCAAAAAAGGTTTTTTCGGTGCCGGTGCGTTTTTCAACTATGACGTAGCAGGAGATTCCAAGCTTCAGTTAGCTAATATTAATCTAGCTGGTTCATATACTAGGGTTCTGAACCACAGGAATCTACTAACTATAGGTGCGTTACTAGGTTATGCTTCTAGAGGATTTAATCCAGATGACCTGACTTGGGATCGTTATTGGGATCCTAACACCTTTACGGTAGACCCAAGTTCCGGTTCAGGTGAGAGCTTTAATTATGAGCGTTTCGGATTTCTAGAATCATCGCTAGGTCTTAATTACAGATGGCAAAAATCTTCGAGAACTAAATTAGACTTAGGCATAGGTGGTTTCCATCTAATCACACCTAAAGCCCGTTTCTATGAGAATGAAAGTCAGCAACTACCTGTAAGATTATCATTATATGGTATCTATTCTAGGAAACTGACTGACAAACTAGACCTCCAGTTAGATGGTCTATATCAAAAACAAAATGCATACAATGAATGGTTAGTGGGGGGTTATCTTAATTTCTACCTTAACCAGAATAGAGGAAAAGAGTTTGAGTTCCGTGTAGGTGTAGGCTATAGGACCAGACAGGCTATCTATCCCAAATTAGGTATTGAATTCAAAAACTTATTCATAGCTGCCAGCTATGACATATACTTTGATGATTTCTCACAAGAGCATGGTGGTGGCGGTCCAGAAATTCATGTCAGATATTTGATAAGACATGTCAAGCCACTTGGCAAATTCAAAGTGTGTCCCATATTTTAACCGATAAAGTGGAATTAAAGAAATGATTCGTAATCTACTCATAATATTATTGACTAGCATAGTTATCAATCATGCTGATGCTCAGACACTGAAGGCTTTTTTGAAAGCGGCGGATGAAGCGACACTTGATAAAGATTACTACAATGCCATGTATTATTATGCAACTGCATTAGAATTTGATTCTACAGATATCGATCTGAAATATAAGTTTGCTGAATCAGCCAAAACCTTTAACTCCTATCGGTTGGCTGAAAAGGAATTCCAGTTTGTAACAGATAACGATACTATAAACGCTTATCCATTAGCTCCTTTTCACCTTGCAGAAATGCAACAGCAACAAGGAAATTATGAAGCAGCCCGTCGGAATTATGAGTTGTTCATCGCAGAGAACAGCGAAGGTCAGGAACGATTCCTGTCTAGAGCATACAATAACATAGAAGCAATAGATTGGGCTATTCGACAAATAGATACACCACAAGAAGGCGTTACTATTACGCATCTGGGCGCTGAGGTTAATACACCTTACTCCGAATTCGCAGCTTCAGAAATAGATGATGAATTGATATACTCATCACTTAGATTCGAGGATAATGATGACAATAATCCGAATCGACTATACAGTAAGATCATAGATTCAAGTACTGATCTAACACCTGCTACTTCAGACAAGAAAGCAAAAAAGAAAAAAAACAATGTTATCCAACATGAAGCTAATTCTTCCTACTCTGTAGAAGACAATGTGATGTATTACACGATTTGTAATTATGAAAACTCAATGGATATCACTTGCGAGATCTATGTCAAAAACATTGACGATAGTGGCAAAGGCACAAAACTCCCAGCTCATATAAATGCACTGGAAAGTACAAGCACGCATCCCAATATTTATATTGATCCATTAACTGGAGACCAGATTTTATATTTTATTTCTGACAGACAAGGCGGAAAAGGTGGTTTAGATATATGGTTCACTGAGATAAACGATGGGACCTATTCTATACCGCAGAACCTAGAGTCTCTTAATACAAACTACGATGAAGCGACGCCATACTTCCATGGACCTTCGGGTTACCTATACTTCAGTTCTAATGGCTATATGGGTCTTGGTGGTTACGACGTCTATAAATCGAAGCTCATTGACAAAAATTACGCAGAACCAGAGAACTTGTTAACACCTACGAATACAAGTTTCAATGACCTCTACTATACAGTTAATGATGAGGGCACTAAGGCTTATCTATCGTCTAACAGGACAGGCTCATTACATCTAGAAGATAGTTTCGAAGCATGCTGCTATGACATCTATCAAGTAGATATAGAAGAGCTATTCGTTGACCTCAAAACACTCGTCTTTGATGGTCAGACGGAAGAGATGCTGCCAGGCAGTAGAGTTAGGATTATTGATGTTTTGACTGGTGAAGTACTGTATGACAATCTCGATGAACTCAGTAATGAGCATATTCTAAAACTAAAATGCGCCAGAGAATACACAATCATCACTGATCGAGCTGGATACCAAAGTGACACAACAAGCATCTCATTAAAAGATTGCGAAGACAAAACAGAAATCGTCAAGAAAATATTCCTAACGCCTAACGAATTAAAACTCGATGTCACAACCTTTGCTGACGATACGAAAAAAGCATTAGAAGGCGCTACAGTCACACTATACGACTTAACAGATCCCGACCTTGATCCAGTCGTCATTAAGAATCTAGCTGCGAATGATTTTCATTTCGAAGTTACAGCAGGCCGGGAATACCAGCTTGTTGTCGCTAGACCAGGCTATATCTCGGAATCAATGACTTTCAAGGCTTTAGATGTCGAAGGTGGTAAAATCAAAAAGGAGATTTACCTTAAGAAAGATTTATTCGATCTCAATATGTACTTACCAGTCATCGTCTACTTTGACAATGATAGGCCTAACCCTAGAACAAGAAGTCTCAACACCAACAAAACATATACAGATACCTATTTCCCTTATCTTTCTAAAAAGAGTGAATTTCAAATGGAATTCACCCGAAAGATGATTGGCGACACGAAATATAGTGCTGAAAATGATTTAGAGTATTTCTTCGAAACCGAAGTAAAAACTGGGTATAACAAGCTTAATCTTTTTCTAGATAAGTTGCATCTCAAATTGCAAGATGGCGATGAAATAGAAGTCGCACTCAAAGGATATGCTAGTCCGAGAGCAGCAAATAAGTACAACCTAGCGTTAGGGCAGAGAAGGATATGGTCAGTTAAGAATGAATTCAAATCATATAATGGAGGTGTTCTGATGTCTTATATCAACTCTGGTCAACTTAAAGTTATCGAGGTTTCATTCGGTGAAGAAATTGCTCCGAAAAGCATCTCTGACTCCTACAATAATAAGAGACTTTCCATCTATAGCGTAGATGCTTCTAGACAAAGAAAAGCTGAAGTATTCCGTGTCAAGGTAATTAATTAACAGACTCCTCAGAATCGTCAATATGCTTATTCTAAAAAATATCAAAATCACTTTTTTAGGGCTACTTGTCGCATTTATGCTTCCAAGTATATCGTCAGCAACTCATATTGTTGGTGGGGACCTGACGTATAAATGTCTGGGTAATGATAAATATGAGATTACTCTAACTGTCCAAAGAGATTGCATCAATGGTGCTAGTGATGCCGAGTTAGATGATCCAGCAACAATTGGGATTTATGATAGATTCGGTGCGTTACAGGTAGGTTTAGGAATCTCAGGAAAGCTATTTGCTCCTATTTCGTCTTATAGAATACTTAATACCTCATTAGATGATTGCAGCCTAGGTGCTGCAGAAGGTATTTGCGTAGAAGAAGCAATCTATAAAGACATCGTCTGTTTACCTTATAACAAGTTAGGCTATTATGTTGCGTATCAACGATGTTGTCGAAATGGCATTTTGTCTAACATCCAGAATCCTCTAGAAACGGGGGCAACTTATTTTGCATTTTTATCAACCACTGCATTAGAAGAATGTAATAGTCAACCCGTATTTAATGATTGGCCAGCTATCAATATATGTTCTGGGCAGACGCTAGACTTTAATCATTCTGCGACAGATCCAGATGGCGATGTACTTGTATATCGACTCTGTGCACCTTCGTCTGGTGCAAGTATTGATAATCCATATCCTGTAGCGCCATCTAGCCCACCTTATGACCCCATACTATGGAATAATGGGTTCGGTACAGACGACGTGTTTGGCAGTAGTGACGAACTTACGATTAACAGCGATGGTGTTCTTATGGGCACGCCAGAAATCTTAGGCACTTACCTCGTTGGAGTATGTGTAGACGAATACAGAAACGGGGAATTATTGTCAACAGTCATGAGAGACTTCGAATATAACGTCGTGGCCTGCACTTCTCCTGTAACTGTAGATGTAGAAATACGTGGTGGTGGTTGTGATGGAGACAATACAGTTTCCTTTATCAATAATACAACTGGTGCAGATACTTATAGATGGTTTTTTGATTTTCCGAGTGCGGATCCAGCAACGATGTCATCTGCAACAAGTCCAACGTTCACCTATCCAGGGCCAGGCACTTACACTGTACGCTTAGAAGCAATCAGAGCTTCAGATGGCTGTATAGTGACAAGAGACCTCACTGTTACCGTTGGTAGCCAAGCATTAATCAAAGCTGACTTCAGAGCTATTCCAATTGCCTGTGATGGCGACAATGTAACAATCCGTTTCCAAGACATAACGGTTGGTGCAGAGGGCTATTCTGCAGATTGGATAATAAATGGTCAATCAGCATCTGGTGAAAATGTGGAATTTACATTTAATCAAAATGACCTAGTAGAAGTAAGCTTCTCTAAAGTAGATGATGAAGGATGTGAAAGTAAACTAACGCGCACTATTAATTTGTCTGACCTCCTCGCAAATCCACCTGATTTTGATGTGGAATTAGTTGATTGTACAGCTACGCATTTTGATATCATCGTCACGAATCCTGCTGGTGGAGATACGGAATGGTCTATTGAGTCAGGCTCGACTGTTGTGCCAGAATCAGCTACAGGCACAGTTGCTCAGTTTCGAATTTTCTATAATAGTAATGGAGATGCCAATTTCTCTATTACCATGGATACTGATAATACTTGTTATGAGGATGCAGCAACGAAAACTTTTAGCTTCTCAGATCTTGCGCGACAAGAATTCGATATAAGATTAATTAGTTGCGATGCCAATACCAGCACTTTTGTCTTAACTAATGTGACAGGCGATACAGCAAATTGGTCAGTAGAGTCTAGCTCAGGCGCTCAATCGTTTTCAGGCAACCTAGTTACGGTGACTATACCTAATGGGCCCTTCTCAGTCAGAATGGTTCCTGAGAACCAATGTTATGACCCAATCAATAGTGATTTCAATACAGACGACTATAGAGACGCATCATTCGAAGCAGAATTCGTTGCCTGCACAGAGGAAGGGTATATTTTCAATTTTATAAATAATAGCGGGACAGTCGTAGATTGGACTATCGTGGATGGCAATAGCTCTGTCTCTGAATCTGGCCATACTGTTACCGCAACGATTGATACTGACAGCTTCTCTGTAACGATGGATCCAGATAATGGATGTTCAGATCCAATCACGATGGAATTCGAAGTATTTGACTACGTCAATCCTTCTGATATCAGAGCTGATTTCAGAGCGATACCAACCATATGTGACGGTAATAGAATAACAGTACTTTTCGAAGATATCACTGTAGGTGCTGATGGATTTGAACGCAATTGGGTCATCAATGGTAATACTTTTACAGGAGAAAGCCTCACTGTAGAACTACCCGCTAATGGTATCGTAGAGGTGAGTCTAAGTGTTAGTTCTGATGACTTATGCAATAGGAGTAATCTAACCCGATCTATTGACCTTTCTGATCTTGTAACTGATTATAACTTTGATGTCGTACTCGTTTCATGTGAGTCTGGAGTGCATACCTATATGGCGTCTAATCCAGCAGGCGGAACGACACTTTGGAGCATCATAGACTCTAATAATAACACCCAGCAATTAAGCGGGCCTGACATCACCTTTGAGATTATACTTGGAGATTTTACTGTGATCATGGATACTGATAATAATTGCTTCAGCGGTCCTATAGAAGCAACCTTCTCAACTGATGAATTTCTGAATCCTGAAATTGACGTTAGATTGCTAGGCTGTACTTCATCTGGCAACTTCTTCAGCTTCACTAATCCAACAACTGCAAATGCAAGTTGGACGATATTTACAGACAATGGGACATTCAACTTATCAGGGAATAATGTATCCTTATTAATCCCAAGTGGTGAGTTCACTGTATCCATGTCCCTAGATAATGATTGTTATGATCTGATTACAGACACTTATAACTCGGAAGATTTCTTAGCACCTGACTTTGATGTTATAGTCGTGAATTGTACAGCGACCGGAACTATATATAACTTCGAGAATAGCTCAGGTACTGTTGCTATTTGGACCATTACTGATGGCAATTCTACAGTGACAGCAACAGGACATACAGTTACAGCGACTATAGATACAGATAGTTATACGGTAACGATGGACCTCAACAATGGTTGTTCTGACCCTCTGACAGTTACACTAGACAATGATACTTTTGGTTCTATTAGCCCTGAAGTCGCAATAGAAGAGTGTACAGACAATGGTGCTGTCATTATCCTGTCTAATGGATCTAGTAGCTCTACAACATGGACGGTCACTGATGCCAATAATATGACGACGACTGTTATCGGAAACCCAGTTTCAGTAAACGTTAGTACCGAGTCATTTACAATTGATATGATTGTCGATAATGCTTGCATCGATGACTTTAGTGGTAATTATACTTTGAGCGACTTATTACCGCAAGTTCAGATCACGAACAACAGTCCCTTATGTCTTGATCCAGCTGGACAAGAAGTCACTTTTACACCAAGCATCACGAACAACTCGCTAGGCACACCAGCTTATTCGTGGAGCTACACGGTTAACTCAGGACCAGTAGCAACTTCTAATGCTGGTTCCATTAGCATACTTCTGAACTCAGGTGATGTTGTCGATATCACTTTAGAAACCAGTTTTCAGAATGGCTGTGTCGTTTCTACTAGGGAAGTCTTTACGGCTAATTCAAGTGTCGGCACTTTAGATATAATCGAAGATATAAATTGTGATGATCCAGATCAGACCGTCGTTACACTAACTGATGTAACTAATATTACGGGTACGGAGGTATCATCATATAACTGGAATGTAAATGGAACTATCTCATCTGGCCCAAGCGTCGAATTCATCGTCAGAGACCAAGTTGTTAATGTATCTCTCCAAGTTCTATATGAAAATGGATGTACAAGTACTTATAGCAATACTTTCTCACCAGAAGACTTTACCCCTACCTTAGATTATGATGTCGATTTGCTAAGTTGTATGGATTCTACAGGCATTTTCTTATTTACCTTCGATGGTTTCGTGCCTGAATGCATGGACATAGAATCAATCGTATGGACTATAGATGGGGTGACCTACACTGGGCCGACAGTCGAAGTAGAACTACCTCTCAATGAAGAAATACAAGTCGGTCTAGTAGTGACCTATACCAATGGACTTGTTCTAGATATATCACAATCACCACTTACAACAATAGACACTGGTGATTTCCTAATAGACCTCCCTGTCATCATAGACAATAATAGTTCTGACCCATGTAATGACAGTCTTAATTTGTTCATTGTCGATCCTGTTACTGGGGTTATATACAACTGGTACACAGATCCTGGATTCACCGAGTTAGTGGCTACTGGGACAACTTACATGTCAGGATTACCAGAAAACTTTATAGGGACGATTTATGTAGAAACTGAGATTACAGATGATTGTTTCTATGGTTCAGGACAGTTCACTCTAGATATACAACCTATAGAACTTGAATTTAATAACCCATATATCATTTGTCCAGGTGATACCGCAGCAATCATGGTCACGAATGTGAATCCTGACCAAGAGATAGAATATCTATGGAAAGGTGGTGATGAGCTGATCTCGGGCGAGACGACAGCAACGCCAGTTGTCGGTATTCCTGATAATCAGACTGAAGATTTTTTCTTAGTCTTATGTACTTCTAACCAATTTGGGTGCACCAGAGTGGACACTATTAATTTCACGATTGGTTTAGCGATGGATGTCCCAGCATTCACTTTTGAGCCTGATTCTTGCGGCTCATTCACAATTCACTTTGAATCAGACGCAGATTTTCCAGATGGGGTTTTATGGGATTTCGGTGATGATATAGGCACATCTAATGAGCAGAATCCGACTTATACCTATAGCGAAGAGGGTGTCTACACAGTCACACTATCAAATAACAGTGTTTTCTGCATGGGAGAACCCTATTCAGAAGATATAATGGTCCCATTCGGTTCTACAATAGATATCGCGTTAGATACTCTGACTTATGAAGCGACTCCGGTAACCGTTACGGCAGAGACGAGTGGTGATCCAGATAGTATAAGATGGTGTCTGATAGATGGTACTGAAGCGTCAGACATATTTGTTGGTCATCCGTTAGAATATAGCCCAGAACAAGATACAGTAACAGTTGTTGCTAAGATTACAGATGAGTTTGGTTGTAGCGATTCAGATACAATTGTGCTGATTAGAGTTAGTAATTTACCTTCTGATCCTAGTATCTCAGGTGACGATATTGTATGTCCAGAAGAAGAGTTTACCTTATCACTTGACTTTGATGGCGACCCAGAGGATTATACTTACTTCTGGGAACCTGAAGAGTGCGTGATTTCAGGTGGAGATACCCCTACTGCTTTAGTTAAGGCAACAAGTTCAAAAACTTTTTCTGTTCTCATAACAGATATGGCTTCAGGTGAAGACACAACAGTCACCTTTGATGTTCTGGTAGCTGTTCCGGAGATATCGATTGTAGCTGATAATGGCATACCTGACCAAGAAGGTCTTCCACAAGTATGCCAAGGAAGTGATATAGAACTAAGTGCTGATCCAGATGACCCTGACTGTACTTATACATGGAGTACAGGAGAAACAGGTTCTAGTATAACTGTAAGTCCAAATGAAAATGCAAGCTATTCTGTGACTTGCGTCAATTCAGAAGGATGTGAAAATTCTGCTTCGACAGATATAGAAGTGATACCACCAACCTGCAGTTCTGAAGATATCTTTATTCCAAGTGCCTTCTCTCCAAATGGTGATAATGTGAATGATCGTTTGTTTGTCCGAAGTAAATTCATTAGAGAAATAGAATTCTTCGTCGTCGACAGATGGGGTTCAGAGGTATTCCGAACTAACGACCAGAGTCAAGGTTGGGATGGAACTTTTAATGGGGAACAACTCGCACCAGATGTATATGCGTACTGTGTCATAGCAACTTGTGTCAATGATCAAGAATATAGACACAGTGGCAATGTCTCTATTTTGAAATAATAGAGCTAGAAATATAAAAACCTAAAGAGGCTGCTTCAATTTAATGAGACAGCCTCTTTTATATTACTTGAATTCTGCTTTTTTTATAAAATCTGAGCAACGTCTATTCTGATTTCTTATTCAATTGCTCTGTCATATCTTTAGATATTGCACCGCGCAATACTCGTATAAAAGTCTTCTGATCCAATTGGAGATGAACAATATCATCTTCTATCTTATTAATCCTGCCAATAATCCCACTGGTTGTAACAACTTCCTCTCCCTTAGCAAGGTCTGTTGTAAAAGTATCCTGAGCCTTCTGCTTCTTAACTGAAGGTCGAATAAAAAAGAAATACATAATGGCAAAAATGGACAGGAAAAACAGCATATTGACCATTCCAGCAGCTGGAGCTTGAGATTGTAGAAATATCATATTTTATTTACTTGGTTATCTGCCTAAAAATAATGTTTACACAGACATAAATGATAAGATTTTCTAAGCATCGGATATTTCTCGTCGGATATATGGGATCTGGTAAGAGTTCTGTCGGTGCCGCACTTGCAAAACAGCTCGATTTTCTACATTTAGATACTGATATCTCTATATCTGAGCTCGAAGGAGCTACAATCAACGAAATCTTCGAATCAAGAGGTGAAGCCTATTTCAGAGAAAGAGAACACAACTTATTCAAGTTTATCAATGAAATAGATAAGGTGGTTGTAAGCACCGGCGGCGGATTCCCGATTCATAACATGCTCATGCCCCAGCTGCTATCTTCGGGACTGACTATTTTTCTAGATACCAAACTACAGGACATACTAGTAAGGTTAGAGAATAACCCTAATACACGTCCGCTGTTATATCAGTCTACTGAAGATAGAAAAGACTTCATTAGAAATCACCTTGCAGAAAGAGTACCTATATATCAACAAGCTCACATAAGTATAACTACAAATCTTAGCGTCCCTGAAGTCACTCATAACCTAGTCGCTAAGATACTTTCCTCTGTCTAAAGAATAGTTCCAAGGCTTTTACTGGTTCTATAATATTTAACCCTGATTCCTTAGTCGCAGAATCATTTAGAATCTTGTATGCTTGTTTTGTTGTAATGGTGCTATCATAAGCCTTCATTAGTCCGATTAGACCACTAACAAAGGGTGCAGACATAGATGTACCGCTGAAGGCCTTGTAATCATTATCTGGAAAGGTCGCGTATATCTCAGTACCTGGGGCTGCTAGGCCTAGCTCTATATTAGAAACATCGTTAGCGAAGTGGGCTTTCTTCATCAGTGTATCGACTGCTGTAACAACAATAACACCTTCAGCATTCGCGGGGCTATATTCCTGAGCATCTCTACCAGAGTTGCCTGCTGCTACGACAACAATCGCCCCTTTCGCCTGAGCGTACTTTACTGCTTCGTTATAAGCCTTCTTTTTAGAATCAGAACTCATTCCACCTAAGCTTAGAGATATCACGTCATAGCCCTTGTCAGCAGCTGTTATAATGCCATCTATAATTGACTTTTGGCTACCGACACCTAGAGAGTTCAACACCTTGATACTAGTGACTTTGACTTTACTATCTCTAGGTAATAGCGAAGCGATGCCAATATTGTTACCTGTAACGGCAGCAGCTATCCCAGCACAATGGGTGCCGTGGCCTTTTCTATCGCTATCATAGACCGTAGAAGTAGATATATAGTTATCCTTGAGATCCTCATGCTGTGCATCGATGCCTGTGTCGAGTATCGCTATCACACTGAGCGTCTGATTACTAGATTTAGCTTTCCCATTGACCAATTGATCGATCTTGCTTAAGTCATACCGCTTAGTCATCCATTGTTTGTCGGTTAATGGATCGTTAGTTTGAGCGGCTATAAGACTGTATTCTAATTTGCTTTCTTGCGGTAGTTCTAGATTGATCGTTTCATTATATTCCCAATAGGCTACATCAGGATCTGAGTCTAATCTTGACGCCAAGTCTGTTATTTGCTTCGTGTCTGAGATATTGATTCCTAGATATTCGTCCAGAAGAAACGACTTATCAGCAACATGGAATAATGGATAAGTTAAGTCAAGGCTCTGATACCCTTCTTTCCATTTGTTAAAAGGTGTATTTTCTTCCAATTGTACCAAGATCTCAATATCGTGATCGATCTTTTGCATATTAGTATATTCTAGTGGACGCAACCCGCTTTCATAGTTAGGATGGACTAGGTAGAACATGATCATAAACGAGGTTACTATTAAAAATTTTAGATCTGACTTCTTAATCACCAGAAAGACAAGCAGGATCAAACTAACAACAATCAAATCAAGGCTACAATGAAGTAAGGTGCCTGGGTCACTATAGTTTAAATTATGGAAGATTTCGTAAGCTAGTATGGTATACGCTGTATATCTAAGAAGTATGGATTCAAGGGCAAACGACCCCATAAACATGAATATCACCAGGAGAAGCGTAAAAAGATGTGTATCGAAGTTGAAGAGAAACTCCATATTAGTGTGAACCGTTCTTAAGCTTTTAAAGTTTCATAGTCTGAAATAAGATATATATAAGCAACTATCGTAAAGTAGCTTATTTTTGTGCATTAAAAAAAAGTAATGGCAGGAGATATTAACCATTGTACAATCATAGGATCGGGTCCAGCAGGGTATTCAGCAGCAATATACGCAGCAAGAGCGGGACTGAAGCCGGTTCTATATACAGGCAAAGAGCCTGGAGGGCAACTTATGATCACAACTGACGTCGAGAACTATCCTGGCTACCCAGAAGGTATTATGGGGCCTAAAATGATGGAAGACTTCCAGAAACAGGCAGCTAGATTTGACACTGATATTCGATATGAATTGATTAGTGAAGTGGACTTCACAGGGCCTGTTCATATTCTAAAAACGGAGTCTGGCGTCGAAGTCAAAACACATACAGTTATCATCTCAACGGGTGCTAGTGCCAAATGGTTAGGTCTCGAATCCGAAAAAAGATTAATGAACCTTGGTGTCTCTGCTTGTGCTGTTTGTGATGGTTTCTTCTTCAAAGGTCAAGAAGTTGCAGTCGTAGGCGCAGGCGATACCGCTGCTGAGGAAGCGACCTACCTCGCTAAGTTGTGTCCTAAGGTACATATGCTGGTCAGAAGGGATGAGATGAGAGCCTCTAAAATTATGCAAAAACGAGTGCTTAATACTCAGAACATAGAAGTTCATTGGAATACCGAAACCGTAGAAGTTCTAGGAAAAGATGGCGTCACTGGTGTCAAAGTCAAAAACAATAAGACGAATACAGAATCTGTAATCGATGTTACTGGCTTTTTTGTAGCAATAGGTCATAAACCTAACACTGCTATTTTTGGTGATTACCTCGAGAAAGATGCTGCAGGATACCTAATTACCCAACCTGGTTCGACTAAGACTAGAGTCGATGGCGTATTTGCTAGTGGAGATGCCCAGGACAATGTATATCGACAAGCTGTTACAGCCGCTGGTACCGGTTGCATGGCAGCCTTAGACGCTGAACGCTATCTTGCGGCTAGAGAAATTATCTGATTATAATAAAAACTATTCTATAGATGTCTACATTCAGAAAAGGTGTTTTATTCGGAGACGAAGTCACAGAATTACTCGATCACGCTAACCAGCATAACTATGCCATCCCTGCCGTCAATTGTGTAGGAACTAATACGGTTAATGCCTGCTTAGAAGCAGCACGTGAAGTTAACTCTCCCATTATCATTCAATTCTCGAATGGAGGTGCTCAGTTCTTTGCAGGTAAGGGTCTCAGTAATGATAATGAACAAGCTGCAATACTAGGTGGCATCTCGGGTGCCTTACACATACACAATATGGCAGAGGCCTATGGTGTATCAGTTGTTCTTCATACTGATCATTGTGCTAAGAAGCTTTTACCTTGGATCTCTGGATTAATCGATGCAAGTGAAATACATTATGAAAAGCACGGACATCCATTGTACTCATCACATATGCTCGATCTATCAGAAGAGCCTATAGAAGAGAACTTAGAGATTTGTGTAGCATATCTCAAGAGGATGCATGAGATAGGGATAACTATTGAGATGGAATTAGGTGTAACTGGAGGAGAAGAGGATGGGGTAGACAACACTGAAGTAGATAGTGCTAGACTGTACACGCAACCAGAGGAAGTCGCATATGCTTATGAGCAACTTAATGCAGTCAGCAACAGATTCACAGTTGCTGCCGCTTTCGGAAATGTGCACGGTGTCTATAAGCCAGGCAATGTAGAACTCAGGCCTATAATCCTTAAGAATTCGCAAGAATACCTAAAGAAAAAATTCAATCTCAGCGAGGACAATCCAATAAAGTTTGTCTTCCATGGCGGCTCAGGCTCTAGCCAAGCTGAAATCAGAGAAGCGATCGAGTATGGCGCAGTCAAAATGAATATAGATACCGACTTGCAATGGGCTTTCTGGAGTGGCGTCAGAGATTATTACGAACCACGCGTTGGGTTCATGCAAACACAGATCGGTAATCCAGATGGTGATGACAAACCAAACAAAAAATCTTATGATCCACGGAAATGGTTAAGAGAGGGTGAGTTATCATTTAAGAAAAGATTAATTAAAGCGTACGATGATTTGAACTGCATGAATCGGGCAGTATGAGTAACTAACTATGAGGGTGGAATAACGACGCCTAATTCTTCGGACAGTTCTTTTTTCTGCTGCTGTAGTTTATGAAAAGCTTTGAGCCACATTGACTTTTTGTCATCATCTAAGGACTTATCTAAGATTTTAACTTTCAGTTCATTAAGTACAAAAGCGACTTTGCGCAGCTTAAAGTGCATGATTGCTTGCTTGCTATCGTGATAGAAGTTATCCTCTGGCATCATCTGATTTAAGAAAACACCGATATCATTCCACTTAGCAAACTGATAGGGAGAGCTCAGCATTTCTATTGCAATAGCACGTATCTCAGCCCGTTCATGGTTAACAAAAAAATCATGAAAGCTCAAGCTATCGTCTCCACTTTCAGTCTGGCGGAAGCCTAATTCGATGAGTTCTTTGTATAAAGGGTTCTTAAAATAATCGATCACATCATTGATATTGGAATAGATTAATTCAGCAACCGATATCTCTCCCTCTTCATCTGTTTTGATAATTCGATCCCCTGACAGTATGATAATTCGAGCTAAGTCTTTTTCCTGATACTCATGGGCATTAACTGTTATTGTTGGTTGTGTATGACTGACCTGTTCTTCTGGGTACTCATCTAGCTCATGATACCCCGGCGGTATTTCTGTAGGAAAAGGCGCATCACTGGAAGCATGCGCTTCTCTTAGCTTTTTTCTATTTCGCTCTATGTCCTTTTGCTTTATTTCTTTTCTTATCTGTTTATTGACCTCTTTGATAAGAATACCTTCCTGGACATTCATCGTCTGACTGCACTGTCGTGAATAGAGAGACCGTTTGATCGGATCTCTAACCCTCGCAATACTGGAGATCATGTTCTGGACAAGCTCGGAGATTTTGACAGGATCTTCGCCAGCTTCTTCACGTAACAGATCCAGCTTGAAGAAGATAAAATCCTTAGCAGACTCAGCTATGAATGCCATAGTTTCTTTATAGCCTAGATTTTTGACTAATGAGTCTGGGTCTTCGCCTTCTGGCAACAAGACCAATTTGACATTCATATCATTTTCTAGAACGATATCTAATCCACGTAAGGCGGCTTTGACACCAGCTGGATCACCATCATACAAAAAGACAATATTATCAGTATAGCGCTTAACCACTCGGACTTGCTCAGCGGTAAGTGAGGTACCAGAAGATGCAACAACATTTTCTATACCACTCTGATGTAAACTAATGACATCCGTATATCCTTCCGCTATCAGACAACTATCTTCTTTACGAATCGCGCTCTTGGCGAGATTTATACCATATAAGACCTTACTCTTATTATATATCGGTGTCTCTGGTGAGTTGATATACTTAGGGGTTTTCTTGTCCTTACTAAGCGTCCGACCAGCAAACGCGATGGCCTTGCCAGAGACGCCATGTATCGGAAAGATCACTCTGTCACTAAAGAAGTCATAGCCTCGAGAACTAATAAGTCCTATATCCTTCAAGTAATCTTCTTTGAACTGCTTATTGGTCGCTGCTGTCAGAAAAGACTTGGACCCTTTGGGCGCATAGCCCAATTGGAATTTTTCTATCGTAGAATCTAGAAAGCCACGTTCCTTGAAATAACTCAAGCCTATGGTTTTTCCTTCCAGACTATTCTGTAAGGAATCCATAAAGTACTCGACAGCAAAATCGTTGATGATATAGTAACTGTCCTCTAATTTTTTCTGCTCTTGATACTTCTCTTGGTCTTCTTGCGAATCTTGCTCTATCTCTATATTATATCTAGCTGCAAGTCGTCTAATCGCCTCTGGAAAAGACAATGAATCCTGTTCCATGATAAACTGCACCGGTCCGCCACCTTTACCACAACCGAAACACTTATATATATTCTTACTAGGGGATACACTGAAAGAAGGCGTCTTTTCATCATGAAAGGGACATAGACCAATAAAGTTAGATCCACGTCGCTTAAGCGTTACGTATTCATCTACAATCTCAGTAACCTGAGCTATAGATAGGACTTCTTGTATGCTTCTTTGTGATATCAACTGCTATGTAAATCTACCATCTAGTGTAGAGCAAATATAAGCTTAGCTACAATGTCGCCTAGCTATTTGAGAAACATAACACACCAATAATTAAAAAAGCCCCTGATTGACATCAGAGGCTAGTGCAGCGCTTAGTTAGTTTCTATTATTTCTTTAACTTATCTAGATGCTCAGCACCAGATATATTGATGTTCTTGGCCAGTTTACCAACTTTATCTAGTGGTATCTTACCGGCAAAGCTCATTAGTACAAAGCTGTCTGTACCACCTACTAGTAGCAGCAATTCATCCACTATGTTCCCGCCATCAGAATCTTTGATGAGAAACTTCACATTGGCATCATCATCACGGATTGTCATCAGTTCTTCATAGCCTGAGGTACTGACCATTGTGGTGAATTCATTATAGTATTTAGTCGGCTCCTTATCGGTCGACAATATTTTGAGGCCCTTCAGAGATTTGATCATTTCTTTAGTCTCTGCGTCCATTTCGACACTGTCATCCATTTGAGAGAACAGTTCGAACATTTTAGGGCTGATATTCACTTGAGTGAAATCTTGGTTGTCTCTGTACTGTTCGAAGAACTTGTTGATTGCTTCTTGTTGGCCTATTGCACTAGATAGTACAACACAGGTCATGAAGATCAATAAAAAGACATTTTTCATTTTTAAATTTTATCTCTTGTTAGTGTTTAATTGAAACTGAATACGTTGGTTTTCTCTAGCTGCTTTAGATGCTTAATCGAGCTAGTACCCTTATCATAATTGTGACCTAGGTAGGCTAGGGCTTCCATCGTTATTTCTAATGCTTCTTCGGCATTTTCGACTTCTGCATATTGCACAGTTGCAGTCTCGGTCTTTTGGATGTAACTAAAAGTAACAAGCATAAGTATCGCGACGCTTGCAGCAACAGCTGCCATTCTTGGCCATAGACGACGTACTTTGGTTTCTTGGTGGTCGTTCTCTTCATTTATGAAAAGACGGCGATCGATATCCTTAGTTAGAGTCACATGACTTTGCTGCTGGAATAGACTGAACAGTTGTATGAGATCCTGATGTTCAGAACTGACCTTGTCTGAGGCAAGGTAATCGCGTATAATCTGCTCTTCCTCTAAGCTGGATTCTCCAGCCCAGTATTTCTCTATCAGAGCATTATGGTTATAATTCACGATGGTCTATTTTTAATAATTTGTCTTAAACGTGTTCTAGCTCTATGGAGATAGACTTTTACCTTTTCTACTGAAAAATCGGTCAACTCAGCTATCTCCTTATAGGTGTATCCTTCTATATCCCTAAGATGAATGACCAGCTTATGACTTTCTGGGAGTGTATCGATAATCTTTAATAAATCGACATACTGATCCTTAGCAACTAAGGCATTTTCAGGATTGGCCGTTTTAGTCTCTATATCATAGTGCTCATCTATATCAGAGATGCTCATTTTCTTAGCGCGTAGTAGGTCAATTGCCATATTTCTAGCTATTGTCATACAGTAAGCCTCTTTATTATCGACTTCGGCGATTTTTTCTCGTTTCTTCCACACTTTGATAAAAGATTCTTGCACAACTTCGTGGGCATCTTCTTCGTTTCTGACTACTCGTAGGGCAAGACGGTACATCTTATCCTTCATTTTATCAACTAAAACGTTAAAGTCTTTGATCTGCATTAACTCCTTCTTGACGGTGGTATAGCTGCTTTTGTTACACAAAAGCCAATAATTTTATAATCTTGAGGACTAATATAGCCCTACCATCTGTATGAACCTTGCTATAGTAAGTTGAAAAAAATAGATAAACTCATATTACGGGATTTTATTCCCCCTTTTTTCATGTCATTCTTTGTGGCTGAATTCGCCATAGTCATGCAATTTCTATGGAAGTACATAGATAATCTCGTTGGCAAAGGCATATCATTAGGCGTCTTGCTGGAGTTAATCTTTTACTTCGCTGTGAGGATGATACCTGAGGCTGTACCTGTGACTATTCTGATCTCATCAGTTATGGTTTTTGGTAACCTAGCAGAGAAGTATGAATTATCGAGTATGAAGTCTGCAGGCATCTCTCTAATTCGAATTATGATGGCGGGTTCCGCTATTGCCGTCTTTACAGCCCTATTCTCATTATTCTCTTCTAATTATCTTAAGCCGAGAGCTAACTTCAAATTCTATAAGAGATTTGTTGCTGTCAAAAAACAAGACCCAACTCTAAATATAGAAGAGGGCATATTTGCTGATGACTTCAAGAACTATACAATCAGAGTAGGTAAGAAACATCAAGATGGAGAACAAATAGAAGACATCTTGATATATGATACGTCTGATCCTGACAAGAAGCGTCTCAGTATGTTAGTCGCTAAGTCAGGCAAGATGTATAGTCCAGAAGGTGAGAATAGACTAGTGATGGACCTCATCGATGGTGAACAGTATAGAGAACTTACGACGAATTCTGACAAGGATTCTAGACCCTTCGTCAGAACAAGATTTGAGAAATGGACTAAGAACTTTGATATGTCCGATTTTGACTTCGAGGCTCAGGATATTAACCAATCACGGAATCGATATGATCATCTCAATGCAAGGCAACTTCAGGACGGTATCGACTCTATGGATGTAAAGTTCCAAAAGAATATTACTTCTAACTATTTCAACTTTGGTAACCTACTAAATATCGAAGAAGAAAAAAAGGAAGACAAAAACACAAAAAATATAAAAGATAAACGAAAGGCAACCTTACCCTCCAAAATCTCAATGGCCATAAAGAAAAAAGATAGAATGGTCAAAGAGAATACGCTGAAGAGAGAGGTCGACCATTATCAACAATTAGCCAATTTGGACTTGGCTGAACAACGCTCACTTGCTACAACATTTTCGAAAAAGACCGAACGGACTTTGCTCAAAAGAGCAAAGGCTCTATCTGAAAAAAGTCGAGACCGAGTCAACTATGTGCTGCGTGAAGAAAGAGGTATCAATATCAACAAGACCAGATATCTACTAAAGTTACACCAACAATTCAGTTGGGCTTTTGTCTGTATCGTATTTCTATTTATTGGAGCGCCGCTTGGGTCTATAGTGAAAAAAGGCGGATATGGCTATCCCTTACTCATTGCTATCGTATTCTTCATGCTCTTCATGATCATGAAGATTATGGGAGAAAAACTGACTAAAACTGGTGATTTCTCACCTATACTGGCCGCTTGGTTACCCAATCTGGTGTTAATTCCTTTTGCCATCATCATCACCTATTTGGCACTCAAGGATTCAGATTTCAATTTCGTTAAGACCTTTTGGCTGAGGCTAAAAAAGACTCTTAGTCGAAAGTGATCTTTAGACCAGGATAGATCGTATCCGATTCGATATCTTCGACAGATCTATTAAGTAGTTTAGCTAGTAACCTATTTTTTGTACTCTCTGCTTCAGAAGCTGGCACCTCCAATATTATTTGAGGATTTTGGTCTAAGCGCTTAGCCTTTATGTAGATACCTAGCTGTTTCACACTATCCATTACAGTACCCATAATAGCATAATCAAAAGAACAGACCAACTCCTTGGTAATGGATTTTTCTATAATCTTAGCTTCCTCGATAGCATACTTTGCACTACTCTTGTAGGCATTAATTAGACCTGATACACCAAGCTTAGTGCCTCCAAAGTATCTAACTACAACACAAGCCACATCGACTAGGTCGTTACTAAGAAGTTGATTCAAAATAGGCTTACCTGCGCTGCCTGAAGGTTCCCCATCATCACTACTAAAATCTACACCACCAAGCAACCTGTAAGCATAACAATGGTGCCTCGCTTTGAGATGAGCTGACTTGAGTTGAGCTATTCTTGCTTCGAGGTCTGCTCTAACTGTAATAGGAAACAAATAAGCATGAAACTTAGAGCCCCTGTCACTATAATCCGCATAAGCCTCATCGTTAATACTATTGTAATAATCTGACATCTTCACTACATTGATATAAGGAGTATAGCGACTAGGGAGACAGCCAGACCTATGTAATTAATAAGATTCATTCGTTCTCTAAAATAGAAAATGCCAATAAGTGCTGTGACGAGGATTACACCGACATTATTGAGCGGAAATAATACAGACCCATCCCAACCAAGTTCTAAGCCACGTATGATTAAATAAATAGTAAAGAAGTTAGGTACACCGATCAAAATTCCAAATATGACCTCTCTCTTACTAAACCGAAACTGATTAGTAACCAAACTATATATCAAGCCCCAACAGCCCGCCATTAAAAACAGAGTGGTGACAAACTGAACGCCAGTATCGACAACCTTACCTGTTTCTTGTGTATAAAACAATATCGCTTCAATAAGACCACTGCCAAAAAAAACCAACAAGGGCCAATACCAATACCTTTTGAAATTCTCATCTGCTTCAGTTTCCAGTCTAATATTAATTAAGACAATAGCGATGAGCGTCAGTAGAATTCCAATAATCTTGGTAGTTGATGAGGTTTCCTGGAATACGAGTAATCCAAGAATCACAGGGACAACGAGTGATAACTTCTGGAATATTCCGGTGACAACGATGCCGACTTTCTGAACAGTATATGCGGTTACATTAAAGAAAAAAATGAAACATAGACTTAAGAAGAGAGCATAGGGAAACCAACTACTAGAAACCATATCCAGCGAAAGTGGACTTTCACCAGCAACCAATGAGCCTACAATAAAACAGGTAAAATAATTAACGATGATGGCATGCAAATTACTGACCTTATACTTAGGTAATAACCTAAACAATATGGCTAGTAATACATTGGTAATTATGAGGATAAAGATTAACAGATCATTCAGTTTTTAGTCAATAGCTATTAATAACCAATTGTCATAATAATAAGAACTTTGTTCTAAGCATCAAATATCGATACTTAACAACAATAATAGATATAACATACTAATTATCAGTTATTTATAAATTATATAAAAATTAGTATTTAGTGGCCTAGGCCTTATATTTGCTACAAATTAGTCGAATTGGATAACACTGACAGAGAATATGACGCAGTCATAGCTGAAGCTAGAAAGATATTCGAGCTCAAAACCTCTGATTATGGTACCGCATGGCGCATACTCAGACCATCTTCTCTAACTGATCAGATATTTATCAAAGCTTCGAGGATTAGAAGTATACAAGAAAAACAAACTAAACAAGTCGAAGAAGGTGAAGATGTAGAATTTATAGGTATCATCAACTATTGTATAATGGCGATGATACAACTTAATGTACCAGTCACTGATTCAGGTTATGAAATGGCTGCGGACCTAGCCAAGCACAAATACAATGAGCTCGTCGCTGAAACCAAAAATCTGATGCTGCGTAAGAATCATGATTATGGAGAAGCCTGGCGTGATATGAGAGTCAGTAGCATCACAGATTTGATCCTGATGAAACTGCTCAGAATAAAACAAATAGAAGAAAACGATGGTCAGACTCAAATCTCCGAAGGTCTGAAAGCCAATTATCAAGACATGCTTAACTATGCTGTGTTTGCCTTGATTCTAAATTCTAAAAAACAAAAATTATAATACTTAGGAAATGACACTTACAACTCTATTAACCAATATCGGCATCGCTGCAATTATACTAACCCTAGTGATGGTCTTTGCGATGAAAAACACTAAGTCTATCTGGATGAGTTTCTTGCAAAACTATTGTGGTGTCCTATTTCTATTCTCTGGTTGGGTCAAGGCCGTCGACCCCTTAGGGACAGCCTATAAGATGGAGCAATACTTTGCCGAATTCGAAAGTACTTTTGCAGCGACTTGGATGAAATTCCTTGCGCCCTTATTTCCCATGCTTTCTGAGCATGCTGTTTCTTTCTCGGTATTCATGATCGTCTTAGAGATTGTTCTAGGTCTCATGTTGATAATCGGTTTGAAAAGAAAAATGACCAGCTGGATATTCTTCTTACTTGTCCTGTTTTTCACCTTTCTGACTGGCTTTACGTACCTCACTGGCTATGTACCGAACAATGGCAATTTCTTTGACTTCGGCAGTTGGGCAGCTTATGATAAGAATAATATGAAAGTAACTGATTGTGGTTGTTTTGGCGACTTCATCAAGCTAGAACCATACACATCTTTCCTGAAGGATGTCTTCTTGTTATTACCTGCTATCTTCTTTTTGCTTAGACACAAAACCATGCACCAGGTCTTTAATAAGCCTGTTAGATGGGGCTTAGTTGTTCTGAGCACCTTAGGCTTACTTGTATATTGTATTAATAATTTCGCATGGAACTTACCGCATGCTGATTTTCGTCCATTCTACGAAGGCGCAGATATTAGAAGCCAAATGGCAAAGGAAAAAGAAGCTGCAGGACAAGTTAAAATCACGCACTGGAGACTCGAAAACGTAGAGTCAGGAGAGGAAGTCGTGCTAGAAAATAATGAGTATCTCAGCAATTATAAAAAGTACAAAGGCACCTACAAAGTAACTGAACAAATCAAGTCTGAGCCAACAATGAAAATGACTAAGATCAGCGACTTCCTAATCGAGGACCCTAATGGAAATGATCTGACAGATGAAATACTTTCGGAAGCTGGTCTTAATCTTCTTATCGTAAATTACAAGCTTAAAGGTGGAGAAGCAGTAGAGAAAAACAGAATGGTCAAAGACTCGATCTTCCAAATCGATACTGTACTAACTTCAGGGTCCTCAGAAGCCACTATTGTCAAAACCTTCCAAGCGCTGCAAGAAAAAGAAGAGTCATATACAGATTACATATGGGACGCTGGGTATCTTTCTAAGCATACTAAGCTCAAAACCTTCACAGATGCTGCCAAAAGCAAGGGTCTACCAATCATTATGGCTATAGGTGGTGCAGACGAGCAGCAGATAAGAGACTTCGATCAGGATACCGGTCTCGGTCTTAGATATGGTCAAGCAGATGACATACTGCTCAAAACAATTGTAAGGTCCAATCCAGGTGTCGTACTGCTAAAAGATGGTAAGGTCCTAGAAAAATGGCATATCAATAAACTACCTAACTTCCAATCAGTCGCTGCAGAATATATAAAATAAATAAGTTCCTAGTATTATACTATTGGTAAGAAAGGTTACAGTTTGTTGGTTTCTCCACCATCGAAGGATAGACTCATCTATCTTTACACCGTTAAAGTACCCTTGTAGATAATGTATTAATGCCTGCTAATGGCTTTTAATAATCATTAATCTCATTATGAAGTATTCAGGCCTGAGTGCCAAGAATACAACTATAGGAGCCTCTACTGTCCTTAATATTACTCAGATTCATTTTTGAATCACTCGTAATGACTCCGGTCATTATCTATCTCATTTTGGGTAATTAGTTATTTAAAAAACAAAGAACATAATGATGTTAAAAGTCAGTAGAGCGCTAGCTCTAAATTTTTTCGTTTTCGCATTGACCTTTTCGATAGCCACATTGGCTTCGGTCCCATCGTCTTATGCACAATCACCTGTGCAGGATCTAATTGAAAAGCAAAAAGGAAATTTCAAATCTATTAATTCTCAAAGTCCTTTTTCCAAATCAAATGTGGGCGTCTCTGGAGCTAATGAAGCCGTAAGAGGAAATAAAGAATGGTTAATCTTATCACCAGGTTTCTTACAGAAAATCAATCAAGATAAGGATGAACTTCTCAAGATGACAATCCCTATCAGTGGTTCTAAACCCATCAAACTACTATTACAAAAAGTAGATGTACTTTCTGCTGACTTCTTCATGAACTCTGCTACCAACACCAGCTCTAAGGCTAGTGGCGCTGGCGGGGTATTCTATTGGGGTGTAGCAGAAGACAATCCCAACTCCATTGTTGCAATCAATATTTTCAATGATGAACTCAGTGGATCTATAGATCTAGGGGAAACGACTTACACAATAGGCAAAGTACACAACTCTAGCAAATACATACTTTACGAAGAGAAAGACCTAGAAGTACATCCGACGCTATCTTGTTTCTCTGGAGAATTAGAAAATAAGTTCCAAACTCATTCTAATACACAACGGGTTGTTCCTAATCCAGAGAACTGTCTCAGAATGTATATTGAAGTAGACTACGATCTATTTGCTCATTTTGGAAGTGTGACGGCTACTTATAATTATGTAGCTGGTGCCTTCAGTCAGGTAGCAATATTATATGCCAATGAATCAATTAACTTCACACTAAATCAAGTGCTGGTATGGGATACAGAAGATCCATATACTGGTCCAAGTACAGGTGACTTTTTATCGCAATTCCACTCAAGAGTTGGTGTAGATTTCAATGGTGACCTAGCTCACCTTGTAGGAATCAAAGGTGGTGGTGGCATTGCATATCTGGGTGTTTTATGTAATAGTTCTAGAAGAGCAGGATATAGTGGGATAAACACAAGTTACAATGATGTACCATCATACTCATGGACTGTTAGTGTACTCACACATGAGATAGGTCATAACTTAGGCTCGCCACATACACACAGTTGCTCATGGAATGGTAATAATACGCAAATAGATGATTGTGGTAACCAATTTATTGCAAATGGGGGTGGCACGCCTTCTAGCTGCTACGATGCAGCTAATCCTATTATACCAAGTGAGGGTGGTACTATAATGAGCTATTGCCACCTTAATGCTGTAGGCATTGACTTTAATCTAGGATTCGGGCAGCAACC
>CALEAC010000066.1 GCA_937944095.1 uncultured Saprospiraceae bacterium | reverse complement strand
ACAAAAAGCTGGTGGTCATCGATGAAGCACAACAAATCGAAAACATTGGTCATAAGATTAAGCTAGTCCACGATACCTATCCAGCTCTCCAAGTCATCCTGTCTGGATCCTCTTCTTTCGATCTGAGGAATAAATTAGATGAGCCCTTAACAGGTCGTAAAGTAGAGCTTAACTTATTTCCCATTAGCCATCAAGAGTTAGTAGGCCATACTTCTCAGTTAATTGAAAAGCGAAAACTAGAGACTAGGTTAATCTATGGTAGTTATCCAGAAGTGATTAACAATCCGGGGAGAGAAAGAGAAGTGCTAATGGAATTAAGCAATAGCTATCTCTACAAGGATATCCTGACCTTTGATGGAATTAAGAAATCTAGTTTCATTCAGAAGTTACTCCAAGCTATTTCTTTCCAACTGGGATCTGAGGTCAGCTTCCATGAATTAGCTCAGATTATTGGGAAGATAGATCCAGCAACAGTAGAAACTTACTTAGATATCTTAGAGAAGATGTTTGTGATATATAGATTACCTGCATTGAGTCGGAATCTGCGCAATGAGATTAAGAAAGGAAAGAAGTATTATTTCTATGATAATGGTATTAGGAATATCCTGATTAATAATTTTAATTATCTAGAGTTCCGTCAAGACAAAGGTGCTTTATGGGAGAATTATCTGTTATCCGAACGCCTTAAGCGAAATCGCTACAATAATATACTTACACTGAGGTATTTCTGGCGAACCCATGATCAGGCGGAGATCGACTACATCGAAGAGATCGATGGGATGCTGCATGCTTTTGAGTTTAAGTGGAAGATGGGTAAAAAACGTTTTGCTAAGTCCTTTTTAATGGCATACCCCGATAATAGTACGCAGGTCGTCACCAAAGAGAACTACCTAGACTTTATTAGGTGATTGATTGTGTTATGCCACCTACTCGAACAATATCTTCCCATTGAGCCACTCAGATTCTATCGTGGCATTATTTCTTTTATAAAATTCTATCGCTTTATTATTCCAGTCAAGTACCTGCCATTTCATCATTTTGAACCCCCGTTTTTTGGCCTGACTTAAGGTTTCATCGAAGAGTTTTTGACCGATGCCTTGGTTCCGAAAGGCTTCTTTGACGACGAAGTCCTCTAAGTACAGCATTTTGCCTTTCCAGGTGGAGAAAGTGTCGTAAAATAGGGCCATACCGATGATTTCGGCTTCAGATTGTGCAACTATTATATGTATAAGTCCCTGAGAGAAAGCTGAGGCGTAGTCTGCCGCAGTTGCTGTAACAGCCTCTGGTGCCTGCTCATAGATGGCTAATTCCATGACTAATCTTCTGACCTGATTGAGGTCTTCTTTAACGGCGGGTCTGATGATAATATCTGTTGGCATGAATCTTTAGTTGTTTAGAGGGCAGTGACTGCTTGGCAAAACTAAAAATATATAGTACCTTTGCACCTCGTTTTTCAAAGCTATAAATAACGTAATATATGCCTACTATAAACCAACTGGTCAGAAAGGGACGGAAAAAGCAGATCATGGCTAGCAAGTCCAGGGCTTTAGAGGGTTCACCTCAGAAAAGGGGTGTCTGCACGAGAGTGTACACCACAACACCTAAGAAGCCTAACTCCGCCTTGAGAAAGGTTGCCAAAGTGAGATTGACTAATGGAATAGAAGTGATTGCCTATATACCAGGTGAGGGTCACAACCTTCAGGAACACTCTATTGTGTTGCTAAGAGGAGGTAGAGTAAAAGATCTTCCGGGTGTTCGTTATACCATCGTCAGGGGTGCCTTAGATACTGCCGGCGTTGAGAATAGATTACAATCCAGATCAAAATACGGTACGAAAAGGCCTAAAAAATAATTATTAGCTATGCGTAAAAGAAAGCCGAAAAAGAGAGTACTCCAACCAGATCCACGATTCGGGGATATCATGGTGACTCAGTTTGTCAACAATATGATGTGGCAAGGCAAGAAGAATGTGGCATATAAGCTCTTCTATGATGCGATGGACACCATCCAGGAAAAAACTGGCGAAGATCCTCATGTTACATGGAAGAAAGCCCTTCAGAATATCACACCCTCAGTAGAAGTGAGATCTAAGAGAATAGGTGGTGCAACTTTTCAGATTCCTATTGAAGTTAGACCAGCTAGAAAAACTTCTGTAGGTATGAAGTGGCTTATTAAATACTCTCGAGCTAGAAATGGTAAGGGTATGGCTGAGAAATTGGCTAACGAAATTATGGCTGCAGCCAAAGGTGAAGGCGCTGCAGTGAAGAAAAGAGAAGATACTCACAAAATGGCAGAAGCCAACAGAGCATTTGCTCACTTTAGAACATAGAATTTTCCTAGACAATATTATACAGAGAACAAAACCATGGCTAGAGATTTATCATTCCTAAGGAATATCGGTATTGCCGCACACATTGATGCAGGTAAGACTACAACCACAGAGCGTATCCTATATTATACCGGTCTATCACATAAGATAGGTGAGGTGCATGATGGCGCAGCCACTATGGACTGGATGGAGCAGGAGCAGGAAAGAGGTATTACAATTACTTCAGCTGCAACAGCGACCAACTGGAACTGGAAAGGACAGGATTATCCGATGAATATCATCGATACACCAGGTCACGTCGATTTTACAGTGGAAGTTAACAGGTCTCTAAGAGTTTTGGATGGTCTAGTTTTCTTATTCTGTGCTGTATCTGGTGTGGAGCCTCAGTCTGAAACGAACTGGAGACTGGCAGATAATTATGGTGTACCTAGAATCGGATTCGTCAATAAGATGGACAGATCAGGTGCAGATTTCTTTACTGTTGTAAAGGATGTAAAAGCGAAACTAGGATCTGACGCCATTCCTCTACAAGTACCAATCGGTGCAGAAGAGAATTTCAAGGGTGTCGTCGATTTGATCACAGGTAAGGCCATTGTGTGGAACGACACAGACATGGGTATGACCTTCGATGAGATAGAGATACCTGCTGAGCTGAAGGATACAGTAATGGAGTGGAGAGAGAAATTGCTCGAAGCTGTTGCAGATTATGATGAGAGCCTAATGGAGAAGTTCTTTGATGATCCAGATAGCATTACAGAGGCAGAGATGATTGCAGCTGTTAGAGGTGCTGTACTAGATAACAAATTCGTGCCGATGATGTGCGGATCTGCATTTAAGAACAAAGGTGTCCAGGCGGTACTAGATGCCGTATGTGCATTCTTGCCTTCACCGATGGATATCGGTGGTATCAAGGGTATCAACCCTAAGACTGATGCCGAAATAGAAAGAAAACCAAATGTAGATGAGCCCTTTACAGCTCTGGCATTCAAGATAGCAACTGACCCTTATGTAGGTCGATTGGCCTTTTTTAGAGTTTATTCAGGGCAGTTAAGTGCTGGATCTTATATCTATAACTCGAGATCAGATAGCAAGGAGCGTATATCTAGACTATATCAGATGCACTCTAACAAGCAGAATGCAATCGAAGAAGTGCAAGCAGGTGATATCGCCGCTGGTGTTGGGTTCAAGGATATCAGAACAGGTGATACTTTGTGTGCAGAGGGACATCCTATCGTACTGGAATCTATGGTATTCCCAGATCCAGTTATCGGTGTTGCCATCGAGCCTAAGACCCAAAAAGATATCGATAAGCTAGGAATGGCTTTGGCAAAGTTATCTGAAGAAGATCCTACTTTCAGAGTAAGATACGACGAGGACACTAATCAGACGATTATTAGTGGAATGGGTGAATTACACCTAGAGATTATCATCGATAGATTAAAAAGAGAATTCAAAGTAGAGTGTAATCAAGGACCTCCACAGGTTACTTACAAGGAAGCATTGACCAAAATGGTTGATCACACTGAGAGGCTTAAGAAGCAGTCAGGTGGTTCTGGTCTCTTCGCACAGATGCAATTCGAGATAGGTCCAGCGGACCAGGAGTTTTTGGATTCAGATGAATTCAAGTCCGGCAAGAAAAGGCTACAGTTTGTCAATGATATCTTTGGTGGATCGATTCCTAGAGAATTCTTCCCTTCAGTTGTCAAGGGCTTCACAGCTATGATGGATAATGGTGTACTAGCTGGCTATAGTATAGATTCGATGAAGGTGAGATTGTATGATGGATCGACGCACGCCGTGGATTCTAAGCCTATCGCCTTTGAGTTATGTGCTAAGGAAGGCTTTAGAGCCGCAGCACACCAAGCGGGTCCCGTACTACTGGAACCTATCATGTCTCTTGAGGTTGTTACGCCTGAAGAATATGTTGGATCTGTCATCGGTGACCTCAACAGAAGACGAGGCTTACCGAAAGGCCAGGATTCGCGTCCAGGTGGTGCGGTTGTTATTTCTGGTGATGTGCCATTATCAGAAATGTTCGGTTATGTCACACAATTAAGAACAATTACCTCAGGTAGAGCCAGTAGTACAATGACCTTCAGTCATTTCTCTCCGGCGCCTCAAGGTGTAGCTAAAGCAATTATTGAAAAATCTAAAGGAGAAGTAAAGGTTTAGGGTTAGTTAGTTGATTAATCAACTAATTAAACCTACATTTGCGCTCCTTTTATATTTATAAAGGTTATGAATCAAAAAATTAGAATAAAACTCCGGTCTTACGATTACAACTTAGTTGATAAATCAACGGAGAAAATAGTGAAAACGGTACGCAACAGCGGCGCTGTGATCTCTGGTCCGATTCCTCTGCCTACGGATAAAGAAATGCATACGGTGCTTAAGTCACCGCATGTCAACAAAAAATCCCGTGAGCAGTTTTCTCTAAGGACCCACAAGAGACTCATAGAAATATTCACCCCGACTCAGAAAACAGTGGATGCACTGTCCAAGCTTGAGTTACCTAGTGGTGTGGATATACAAGTCAAGTTGACTTAAGCTAAGCCTACCTTATCACATAATATTCTCATCTAGGAGCCCGCGAGGACTCTGTGATTCTTATTGCTTATAAATTTTTATAGCAGATGAATGGATTAATAGGAAAGAAAATTGGTATGACCAGCATCTTTACTGAAGAAGGTAAGAATATACCTTGTACAGTTATAGAGGTCAGTCCCAATGTTGTTTCACAAGTAAAGTCTGAAGACACAGATGGTTACGAAGCAGTTCAGATGGCTTTCGGAGAACGAAAAGCCAAACGAATGACTGCTGGTCTAACTGGTCACTTGAAAAGAGCTGGAATTGATTCCGCACGCAAGATTGTCGAGTTCAGAAATTGCAATCTTGAAAAAGGCCAAGGAGACAAAGTGGCTATAACAGATGTCTTTGCAGAAGGCGACGTCGTCAGTGCAATAGGTATATCTAAAGGTAAAGGTTTTCAAGGCGTTGTAAAAAGACACAAATTCGGTGGTGTCGGACAAGCAACTCACGGTCAACATAATAGACTGAGAGCACCAGGAGCGATAGGCGCTTGTTCTACGCCTTCTAAAGTATACAAGGGCACGAGAATGGCCGGTCGTATGGGTGGTAAGAGAGTCAAGACCACCAATTTGAAATTGGTAAAAATATTACCGGAGAAGAACTTGATGTTAATCAAAGGTTCTGTTCCAGGTCATAAAGGTGCATTAGTCATCATAGAAAAGTACAGATCATGAAAGTCGATATACTAGCAATAAGTGGAAAAACGACAGGCCGGTCTATAGATCTTCCTGATGATATCTTCGGTATCGAGCCTAATGAGCATTCTGTTTACTTGGATGTGAAATCTATCAGAGCTAACGCTCGTCAAGGAACTCACAAATCCAAGGAAAGAGGAGAGATCAAAGGGTCAACCAAGAAGATAAAGAAACAAAAGGGTACAGGTACAGCCAGAGCTGGTAATATCAAGAATCCTTTGTTCAAAGGTGGTGGACGTGTCTTTGGACCTAGACCTAGAACATATACAGTTAAGTTGAATAAAAAGGTGAAGGTCTTAGCAAGAAAATCTGCTCTAGCTGCAAAAGCACAATCAGGTGCGCTTAAGGTATTAGAAGATTTTTCTTTTGACCAGCCTAAGACTAAGGAGTTCGCACAAGTATTGACTAATCTAGAGACAGGTAATAAGATGGCACTGTTCGTTGTACCTGAAATAGATAAGAATCTACAACTGTCTTCTCGAAATGTAGCTAAGGCTAATATCAAACTCGCTAATAATGTTAGTACTTATGATATCATGAGTGCAAGCAGTGTCTTCTTATCAGAAGGTTCAATAGAAAAGTTAACAGCATCATTGTCAAAATAATAAGATGGCTAAGCAAGTACTCATAAAACCCATCATTTCAGAGAAAGCGGAACAGCTTTCTGGAGATGCGAGCCAATATAGCTTTGTGGTCAACAGGAAGTGTAACAAACTTGAGATCAAGAAGGCTGTAGAAAAGATGTATAGTGTCAATGTATCGTCAGTGAACACTATGATCGTCCCAGGTAAATCAAGAAATAGAAACACTAGATCCGGCCAATTAAAAGGGAGGATCAGTGCATATAAGAAAGCAATTGTGAAGCTCGCTTCAGGTGAGGAGATCGATTTTTTCGGAGATATATAATTAGAGCATAATGCCAGTAAAAAAGCATAAACCAGTAAGTCCAGGACTACGACATCATGTGAGCAATACACATGAGGCTTTGACCAGTAAGTCTAGCAAACCTTATAAGGCGCTGACAGTCGGCATCAAGAAATCTGGTGGTCGTAACCATGATGGTAAGATGACCGTAAGAAATATCGGTGGTGGACACAAGCGGAAATATAGAATCATCGATTTCAAGAGAGACTTGGAAGACAGATCTGCAGAAGTGCTGACTATAGAGTATGATCCGAACAGATCAGCTTATATAGCGCTAGTAGATTACGGTGATGAGAAGAGATATATTATCGCACCTAATGGCCTCAAAGTTGGCGATAAGATTATGTCAGGCAAAGCAGCTCTTCCTAATGTAGGGAATGCAATGTATCTAGACAAAATTCCATTAGGTTCTTCTATACATGCTATCGAAATGAGTCCAGGAAAAGGTGCTCAGTTAGCAAGAAGTGCGGGTACCTATGGTACACTGATGGGTAGAGAAGGAAAGTATGCAATTATAAAGTTGCCAAGTGGTGAAGTAAGAAGAGTCCTTTTGACTTGTAAGGCAACGATTGGTGCTACTTCTAATCCTGACCATGCATTACAAGTAATGGGTAAGGCAGGTCGAAACAGGTGGAAAGGAAATAGACCAAGAGTAAGAGGTGTCGCGATGAACCCAGTCGATCACCCGATGGGTGGTGGAGAAGGAAAAAGCTCTGGTGGTCACCCTAGATCTAGAACTGGCATCATGGCTAAGGGACAGAAAACGAGGAACACAAAGAAGTACTCTAGTAAGCTAATTATATCAAGAAGAAAAAAGTAACCAGTAATGGCTAGATCAGTAAAGAAAGGTCCATATGTGTTTCACAAATTATTGGACAAGATAGAAAAGGCTCAGAGTACAACTAAGAAGTCTGTGATTAAGACTTGGGCTAGGTCATCGATGGTGATTCCTGATATGGTAGGCTTGACAATTGCAGTACATAATGGAAAGACATTTATCCCCGTGTATGTAACGGAAAATATGGTAGGTCATAAGCTAGGCGAATTTGCGCCGACTCGGACCTACAAAGGGCACGGAGGAAATAGAAAATAATTAGAAGAATATCTTATAAAGCAAGTCATGGAAGCTGTAGCAAAATTGAAGAATGTACCCTTATCTGCACGAAAAATGAGATTCGTCGCCGATAGTGTAAGAGGTCGCTCAGTAGATGAGGCTCTGAATATCCTCAAGTTCTCTAAGAGGGAAGCCTCTGGTTTCGTAGAAAAGTTGATTATGTCAGCAATCGCGAATTGGGAGAATAAGTTGGAAATGTTGCACAGTGCAGATGACCATGACTTATATGTTAAGAGCATACATGTCGATGAAGCAGGCATGCTAAAGAGATTCAGACCAGCACCTCACGGTCGTGCACACAGGATTAGAAAAAGATCTAATCATGTAACTCTAGTAGTAGATAACAAAACAGAGTTAGAAAATAACTCTACGAACAATAACACGGAAGATTAAAACAATATGGGTCAGAAGACTAATCCGATAGGTAACCGTTTAGGCATAATCAGAGGTTGGGATTCCAACTGGTACGGAGGCAAAGACTTCGGTAGAAAAGTTGTCGAAGACGAGAAGATAAGAGTATATCTACGTGCCAGAGTGAATAAAGGCGGTATTGCTAGAATCATTATAGAGCGAACGCTTAAGAGAATCACTGTAACGATACATACGTCACGACCAGGTATCATCATTGGCAAAGGTGGTTCTGAAGTTGATAGAATACGAGAGGAGTTAAAGAAACTGACTTCACAAGATGTTCAGATTAATATTGTAGAGATAAGAAAGCCCGAACTAGATGCAGCAATAGTTGCTGAGTCTGTCGGTAAGCAGTTGGAAGGTAGAGTTAACTTCAGAAGAGCCATCAAAATGGCTATCCAGTCAAGTATGAGAGCAGGAGCTGAAGGGATAAAGATAAGAGTAAGTGGAAGATTGAATGGTGCAGAGATGGCTAGAAGTGAAGAGTTTAAGGATGGTAGAACACCATTACACACTTTCAGAGCTGATATCGATTATGCACTATATGAAGCCCTGACTGTATATGGAAAGATAGGAGTGAAGTGCTGGATATGCAGAGGAGAAGTGTTAGGTAAGAGAGACCTTTCTCCTAATGTAGGAGACGGAAACCAAAAAGGTGGTGGTAGAGGACAGAGAGGCGGTCGAGGCCAAGGTGGCCAGAGAGGTGGTAGAGGAGGCCAAGGCGGCGGAGGCGGCCGAGGTAGAGGCGGAAATAATAGAAGATAGGATATTAGAAAATCGAGATAACCAATTTGTTATACCTTTGCGGAAATTTTTTCTAAGAAGGACTTAAATAAAGTACATGTTACAGCCGAAACGTACGAAGTATAGGAAAATGCAAAAAGGCAGGAATAGAGGTCTTGCTACAAGAGGTAGCACGATTGCCTTTGGAACATTTGCGTTGAAAACGCTCGAAAATGCCATGATCACTAACAGACAGATAGAAGCTGCTAGGATTGCAATGACGAGACACATGCAGAGGCAAGGTAAAGTATGGATCAGAATCTTTCCTGATAAGCCGATTACATCGAAGCCGTTAGAGGTAAGGATGGGAAAGGGAAAAGGAAATCTGGACCATTACGTAGCAAGTATTAAGGCAGGAAGAATCATGTTCGAAATGGATGGTGTTCCTCAGAAAGTAGCTTATGAGGCCTTGAGATTAGCAGCCCAAAAGCTTCCAGTAGCAACAAGAACAATAACACGACCAGATTATAATATATAGATCATGCCATCCAAAAAGTACATAGAACTACAGGAGTTCACGGAAGATGAATTGAGAAATGAGCTAACTGAAACTCAAGCTCAATTCCAAAAACTTAAATTCGACCACGCATTAAGAGGTTTGGAAAATCCGCTTGCATTGAGAGAAGTAAGAAGAGATGTAGCGCGAATGAAGACTGAATTACGAAAGAGAGAAATAACAGCCATGAACCCTGAACAACTGGCTAATAGAACTAAAAAAGTATCTAGAAGAAGATCTTAATCATGACCGAGGAAGCAACAACACAAGTACAGAAGCACAAGAAGACCCGGATCGGGATCGTAACGAGTACTAAGATGGATAAAACCATCACAGTCTCTATCGAAAGAAAGATCAAGCACCCTATCTATGGTAAGTTCGTCAAGAAGACCAAGAAATTCACGGCTCATGACGAAACAAATGACTGTAATGAAGGTGACCTAGTAAAAATTATAGAGTCTAGACCTCTTTCTAAAAAGAAGAGATGGAGACTCGAGGAAATCATTGAACGAGCTAAATAGTATATAAGAATGATACAGCAAGAGAGTAGATTGAAGGTAGCCGATAACTCAGGCGCAAAGGAGGTGCTATGCATCAGAGTCCTTGGTGGGTCTAAGAGAAGGTATGCCTCTGTCGGTGATAAGATCATCGTTACAGTCAAAGAAGCAGCTCCAGGAGGTGTCAAGAAAGGTCTTGTATCACCAGCTGTTATAGTGAGGACTAAAAAAGAAATTAGAAGGAAGGACGGTTCATACATCCGATTCGATGATAATGCAGTCGTACTATTGACTGCTGCAGATGAGCCACGAGGAACAAGAATCTTCGGTCCTGTTGCAAGAGAGCTAAGAGACAAAGAGTATATGAGAATTATTTCACTAGCACCAGAAGTGCTATAGAATATTATAATGAAGAGTATCGAATCTCATAAAACAACTAAACTTCACATCAAGAAAGGTGACCGAGTACTTGTAATCTCCGGATCTTACAAGGGCACAGAAGGTGAAGTAAAGGATGTCTTCCCTAAGAAGTATAGAGCTATAGTGGAAGGAGTGAATGTTGCTAAAAAACATACCAAGCCAACTGCAGATCAGCCAGGTGGAATTAACGATGTAGAACTACCAATTCACTTATCTAACCTGCAACTTATCGACCCTAAGTCTGGTAAGGCAACAAGGATCGGGAGAAAAATGGTTAGTGATAAGATGGTAAGGTATTCTAAGAAATCAGGAGAAATCATTTAGGATGAGTTACGTACCACGATTACAGACGAAATACAAAGAGGAGATAATCTCCAAGATGATGGAACAGTTCAAGTATGGTTCCGTTATGCAAGTACCTAAATTGGTTAAAGTAACAATTAACCAAGGTATAGGTAATGCCACGCAAGATAAAAAGCTCGTAGATACAGCTTTGCAGGAAATGTCTGCAATAGCAGGTCAGAAAGCAATCGCGACCATTGCGAGTAAATCAGTCTCAAACTTTAAGTTGAGAGAAGGCATGCCGATTGGTGCAAAAGTGACTTTGAGAAAAGCTAAGATGTGGGAATTCCTAGATCGATTTATCTCAGTTGCGTTACCACGAGTAAGAGATTTTAGAGGGATAAGTGATAAGAGCTTTGACGGAAGAGGTAACTATAGCATCGGTATCAAAGAGCAAATCATATTTCCAGAGATGAATATCGATAAGATCAGCAAGATTTCTGGAATGGATATCAGTATAGTCACGACGGCTAAGACCGATGTAGAAGCATTAGAAATGCTTAAGCTCCTAGGAATGCCATTTAAGAATCAAAGAAATCAAGAATAGCCATGGCTAGAAAAGCACTCATAGCAAGGGAAGTCAAACGACAAAAACTCGTTAATAAATATGCAGCCCTTCGAAAAAGACTTAAGAAAGAAGGGAAATGGGATGAACTGGATAAGTTACCTAAGAACTCGTGCGCAGTAAGACTACACAATAGATGTCAGTTGACAGGTAGGCCTAAGGGTTATATGCGAAAATTCGGTATCAATAGAGTGACATTCAGAAAAATGGCCTTGGAAGGTAAAATCCCTGGCTTAACTAAATCAAGCTGGTAGAAGCTATTTCAAATTAAGAAGCAATGGTAACAGATTCAATAGCAGATTACTTAACAAGAATCAGAAACGCACAGCAGGCAAAACACAAAATTGTGGACATTCCTGCATCTAAGATGAAGAAAAGCATCACAGAGATACTTTATGATCAGGGTTATATCCTGAAGTATAAGTTCGACGATGAAGCTGGTAAGAATGGATTAATCAAAATAGTTCTAAAGTATGACTTTAAAACTAAAGAACCTGTCATCAAAAAGTTAGGTCGTATAAGCACACCTGGTCTAAGACAATATGTAAAAGCAACAGACATTCCAAGAGCGATTAATGGTCTAGGAATCAATATAGTTTCTACATCTAAAGGAGTTATGACAAACAAGCAGGCTGAGAAAGAGAATGTTGGTGGCGAATTGATCTGTTACATATACTAAACGCTAAAGAAAATGTCTAGAATAGGAAAAGCCCCGATAACTGTACCAGGCGGTGTCACGTTAGATATCTCTAAAGGGAACTTGGTAACGGTCAAGGGACCAAAAGGAGAATTAAAGCAGCAAGCTGATCCAGATCTCGAATTCAAACTGGAAGATGGAACACTAACTATTTCACGTCCAACAGAGCAACTCAGACACAAATCAGCACATGGTCTTTATAGGTCACTAGTTGCTAATATGATAGAAGGTGTAACTAATGGTTACACTATAACATTAGAGCTTATCGGTGTCGGTTATAGATGTGCCAATACAGGCAATCTATTGGAATTGACACTTGGATATTCTCACCCGATATATTTCTATGTACCTGATGAGGTCAAGTTAGAAGCGAAAATGGAAAAAGGTAGCCCGCCTACAATAGTTCTAGAGAGTCATGACAAGCAACTCATCGGTCAAGTCGCTGCTAAGATCAGAGCCTTCAGAAAAGTAGAACCATTTAAGGGTAAGGGTATTAGATTCAAAGGAGAGGTAATTAGAAGAAAAGCTGGTAAGACAGCGGCAAGCTAATATATAGTTATGGGAAAATTAACCAACAAACAGAAGATTCGATTAAGAATCAGAAAGAGAGCCGTCGGCACAGCAGAGTTGCCTAGGCTAGCTGTATACAGAAGTAATAAGTATATCTACTGCCAATTGATAGACGATATCAGTGGTGTGACTTTAGCTAATGCAGATTCCAAAGCACTCAAAGGTGGCTCTAACCAAGAATCAGCAAAGAAGGTAGGTGAAGTGATAGCTCAAAAGGCGAAGAGTAAGAATATAGATCGAGTCGTTTTTGATAGAGGTGGAAACCTGTATCATGGTAGAGTCAAAGCTCTAGCCGATGCAGCTCGAGAAGGCGGATTGAATTTTTAAGATAATAGTTAGTACCTAATAATAATGGCACAAAGGAAAAAAAATAATGTCCAGACTTCAGACCTAAAGGACAAACTGGTCAGTCTACAAAGAGTTGCAAAAGTGACTAAAGGTGGTCGTACCTTCAGTTTTTCTGCTTTGGTAGTCTTAGGTGATGGAAAAGGTAAGGTCGGACATGGGCTAGGAAAAGCAAAGGATGTACAGATGTGCATCGCCAAAGCCGTAGAAGATGCTAGAAAGAATCTTATCGAAGTGCCTATTATAAAGGGCACTATACCTCACGAGCAGAAAGGAAAGTATGGTGCTGGTAAGGTACTTATTAAGCCTGCTGCCGATGGTACAGGTGTAATCGCCGGAGGTGCTATGAGGGCCGTACTCGAAAGTGCAGGGGTCCAAAACGTTTTGGCTAAGTCACAAGGGTCTTCTAATCCTCATAATGTTGTCAAAGCAACAATTGATGCCTTGAGTAAATTGAGGAGCCCAAGAGAAGTCGCAAGACAGAGAGGCATTACATTAGAAAAACTATTCGAAGGATAAGACCATGAGTAAAATCAAGATAACACAGGTCAGAAGTATTATAGACCGACCTAAGAGACAGAAAGATACGATGAAAGCACTTGGGTTAACCAGGATGCATCAGACCGTAGAAAAGGAATCTTCACCTCAAGTATTAGGTATGATTCACAAGGTCAAACACTTATTGAAGATAGAGGACGCATAATCTAAGAAATATTAGTTGTAATGGAATTACATAATTTAAGACCTGCAAAGGGTTCGGTCAAGAAAAAGAAGAGAATTGCGAGAGGACAGGGTTCTGGTAGAGGCGGTACTTCTACTAGAGGTCATAAAGGCGCCAAATCAAGATCTGGTTATAGTAGTAAGAGAGCCTTTGAAGGGGGACAGATGCCACTTCAGATGAGACTACCTAAGCGAGGATTCAAATCTCCTAACCGAGTGTCTTATGTTCCATTGAACTTAGCTAGACTCCAAGAAATTCATGAAAAGTTCGGCTTGAGCGAAGTCTCTGTAGCAGCTTTATATGAAAACAGAATCATCAAGAAAGGTGACAAAGTAAAAGTCTTGGCTAATGGTGAGCTTAATGCTTCTGTAAGTGTTAAGGTTCATGCCATTTCGGAAAAAGCCAAAGCAGCTATCGAATCCAAAGGCGGTTCAGTAACTATACTCTAAAATTCTAGCATGAATAGTTTTATTGAGACTTTTAAGAATATCTGGAAGATAAAAGAATTAAGAGATCGTATTCTTTTTACGTTAGCACTTCTAGCTATATATAGGATAGGATCCTTTATCGTGTTACCAGGTGTTAACTCAGGTGCATTAGAAACAGCTGTCAGCCAGAGAGGTAATAATGATATCCTCGGATTGATTAATACATTTACAGGAGGTGCCTTTAATCAAGCAGCGATATTTGCCTTAGGTATCATGCCTTATATCACGGCATCGATCATTATACAGTTACTCGGTTTTGCCGTACCATACTTCCAGAAGCTACAACAGAAAGAAGGTGAGTCTGGACGTAAGAAAATCACACAAATTACCCGAATACTAACCGTCTTTATCACCCTAGTTCAAGGGGGTGGCTATTTGACCTATCTTAACTCTATGCCAGGTGCAGTGCATCAGTCGTTGAGCCCTTCAGTATTCTGGTTTAGTAATATAATTATACTCTCAGCCGGTACCGTCTTCGCGATGTGGTTAGGAGAAAAGATAACCGATAGAGGTATCGGTAATGGTGTTTCATTGCTTATTACAATTGGTATCATTGCGACCTTACCTCGATCATTTGCAACAGAAGTCATATCACAATTTAATGGCGGTGGGGTATTCTTATTGTTGATTGAATTAGCAGTGCTGTTCTTTGTGGTCTTAGCGACAGTACTTGTCGTCCAAGGCGTCAGAAGAATACCGATACAATTCGCTAAGAGAATGGTTGGCCGTACGACAACAGCAAACATGCCTCAGGCAGGTGCTAGAGATTACATTCCATTGAAGGTAAATGCTTCAGGGGTTATGCCAATTATCTTTGCTCAGGCAATCATGTTCTTGCCAGTAACCATTGCCCAGTGGGTAAGTAGAGGTGGCACACCCGGTAACTTCTTAATGAGTCTTAGTGATTGGAAGTCAATTCCTTACAATGTCATATTTTTCCTTCTCGTTGTTGTCTTCACGTATGTGTATACAGCACTATTGGTTAATCCTCAGCAGTATGCTGAGTACCTGAAAAGACAAAACGCTTTTATACCAGGGGTGAAGCCAGGGAAAATGACCCAAGACTTTATTGATACACTAACGACTCGTGTCACGTTACCAGGTTCTATCTTCTTAGGACTTATTTCTATTTTACCTGCGATTATAGCAGCATTTGGTGTTAACGATGCCTTTGCGTTATTCTTTGGAGGTACCTCCTTATTAATCTTGGTTGCGGTAGTACTCGATACACTCCAGCAAATCGAAAGTTATCTTCTCATGAGAAAGTATGACGGTCTGGTTAAGTCAGGAAGGATTAAGGGTAGAAGTGGTATGCAGACCATAGGAGCAGGTATGTAATGATATATTACAAAACCGCCGAAGACATAGAATACATCCGAGAAAGTTGTTTGTTGGTCTCTAAGACCCTAGCACATGTAGCCTCGCTACTTAAGCCTGGCATTACAGGAATGGAGATAGATAAGGCTGCAGAGGAGTTCATCTTAGACCATAATGCTAAGCCAGGTTTCAAAGGCTACCGAGGGTTTCCAGGTACCTTATGTATCTCACCTAATGAAGGCGTTGTACATGGTATACCAAAGGATGAACCCTTCTCAGATACAGATATTTTAAGTATCGATTGTGGCAGTTTTATGAATGGCTACTATGGTGATTCAGCTTATACATTTGCAATGCAGGGCGTAACAGATGAAGTGATGGATCTCCTAGAAGCGACTAATGAATCTCTTTATAAAGGTATAGAGCAGGCCATAGTCGGTAATCGGATAGGTGATATTAGCCAAGCGATACAAGATTACGTCGAAGAGAAGAAGTACACAGTCGTCAGGGAACTCGTCGGTCATGGTATCGGTAAAAACCTACACGAAGCACCAGAAGTACCCAACTTTGGAAAGAGAGGAAGGGGGCCTAAAATCAAGGATGGCTTAGTGATTGCCATCGAGCCTATGATTAATTTAGGTAAGAAAGGTGTCAAACAATCAGATGATGGATGGACAATCATTACCAAGGATAGGCAACCATCAGCTCATTTTGAGCATACAATCGCAATAACAAATGAGGGTTGGGACATCCTATCAGATCATACGATGATAGTGGAAGCCATAAAAAACAACCCAGAAATAAGGTATTTTTCTTCAAAAAAATAGATATTTGCACTCCAAAATTTTTAAATGGCGAAAAAAAACCTTATTCAACAAGATGGCGTTATCGAAGAAGCCTTATCTAATGCGATGTTCAGGGTCAAATTAGAGAACGATCATCTTATTGTAGCAACGATATCTGGCAAGATGAGAATGAATTATATCAGGATACTTCCAGGAGATAAAGTTGCAGTTGAAATGTCGCCATACGATCTTTCTAGAGGAAGGATCACATATAGATATAAATAGACTATGAAAGTAAAAGCATCCATAAAGAAAAGATCAGCCGACTGTAAGATCGTGCGTCGCAACGGAAAGTTGTATGTTATTAATAAGAAGAACCCTAGGTTCAAACAAAGACAAGGTTAACCATGGCTAGAATCGCAGGCGTAGACCTACCCAAGAAAAAGAGAGGCATTATCAGCCTTACCTATATCTATGGGATAGGAAGTTCCAAGGCAAAAAGTATCTTGGAAACAGTTGGGCTAGATGGGTCAACTAAAGTAAATGATTGGACTGATGACCACATCAAGTCTATATCTAAATTGATACAAGATGATTATCTTGTAGAAGGTGAGCTAAGAAGTGAAGTCCAGACTAATATCAAACGTCTAATGGATATCGCTTGCTACAGAGGCCTGAGACACAGAAAAGGACTCCCAGTAAGAGGCCAACGAACTCAGACTAATGCTCGGACTAGAAAAGGAAAGAAGAAAACTGTTGCTAACAAGAAGAAAGCAACTAAATAATAGATAGATGTCAAAAGTAAAAAAGGCCAAGAAGAGAAAGGTGAATGTGGAACCGGAAGGTTATGCATATGTCAAAGCCAGCTTCAATAATATCATCATATCATTGACTAATAAGCAAGGTCAAGTCATCTCATGGGGTTCTGCTGGTAAGGCAGGATTCAGAGGTTCTAAGAAGAATACACCTTTTGCAGCGCAGATTGCGGCGAAAGGAGCAGCTCAGACAGCATACGACGCTGGTATGAGATACGCAGAAGTATTCGTCAAAGGCCCTGGCTCAGGAAGAGAAGCGGCGATCAGAGCTATCGATGAGATTGGCATCAAAGTGACTAAGATTAAGGATGTAACACCGATACCTCATAACGGGTGCCGACCACCTAAAAGAAGAAGAGTTTAATTTTAAAAATAAATTCAGCCTGATATTCAGGTTAAAGGAGACATTTCATGGCAAGATATACAGGACCTACTACTAAAATCGCTAGAAAATTTGGCGAAGCAATATATGGCCCGGATAGAAGTTTCGAAAGAAGAAAATATCCACCAGGACAGCACGGTAACGGCAAACGTAGAAAGCAAAAGTCTGATTATGCAGTCCAGTTGATGGAAAAACAAAAAGCTAAATACACTTATGGTGTATTAGAAAGACAATTCCGAAACTTATTTACGAGTGCTGCTGCTAAGAGTGGTGTGACTGGTGAGATTCTATTACAATACCTAGAAGCAAGACTCGATAATACAGTATATAGATTGGGTATCGCTCCGACAAGAAGAGCTGCAAGACAATTAGTATCACACAAGCACATCTTGGTGAATGGTATTCTGACTAATATCCCGTCTTGCCATCTTAAGCCTGGCGATGTCATTTCTGTAAGAAATAAGTCTAGACACCTAGAAATCGTGCAGAACGCAATAGGTACACGTAACCCCGAAGCGAAGAAGTGGACTTGGATAGAATGGAACCCGGAGCGTATGGAAGGTACCTTCGTAGAGTATCCAGAAAGAGAAAAAATACCAGAAAACATTAACGAACAGTTAATCGTAGAACTTTACTCTAAGTAAGCGTTCTGATTCTTAAAGTCGACCTTGGATGACGATCCTTGGTGGAAACCCTTTATTGACCATTTCCTTTAAATAAGCTCATGAGTATTTTAAATTTTCAGAGACCTAATAAGATCCTATTAAACAAAGCTGATGAATTTGATGGAACATTCGAATTCAAACCGTTAGAACCTGGCTTTGGGCAAACAATAGGTAACTCTCTTAGAAGAGTACTATTATCTTCTCTAGAAGGTCATGCGATATCTGCTGTAAGGATAGCAGGCGTTGATCACGAGTTTTCTACCATCAAGGGCGTGTATGAGGATGTCGTTGATATCATATTAAATCTTAAGCAAGTAAGACTTAAGCCAGAGATTGATTTACCAGACTCAGATAGCGAAAAAATATACCTTACCATTAACGGTAAGCAAGAGTTGACAGCAGCAGATATAGAAGCGCATACTAATGTATTCAAGGTGATGAACCCTGAGCTTGTCATCTGTAAGATGGAAAAATCAGTCAACCTAGAGATAGAGTTAACCGTAACAAAAGGAAGAGGTTACGTCTCAGCAGGGGAGACACTATCTAAGGATGCCCCTATAGGTGTCATTCCAGTAGATGCAATATACACACCAATCAAAAACGTGGCTTACCAAGTAGAATCTACGAGGGTAGGGCAGAGAACGGATTACGAGAAGCTGACGATTGATATCAAGACTGATGGAACAATCCATCCAGAAGAAGCAGTCAAAGAAGCATCACGGATTTTAATCCAGCACTTAATGCTGGTAACTGATGAGAACATCACTTTTGAGACAGAGAAGAGTCGAGAAGATGATATCGTAGATGAGCACATCTTACACATGAGGAAGTTGCTTAAGACACCGCTTGAGGATCTAGATCTTTCTGTCAGAGCATACAACTGCCTCAAGGCTGCTAAGATCAACTCCCTAGGAGAAATGGTTAAGTACGATACTAACGAACTATTGAAGTTTAGAAACTTCGGTAAGAAGTCATTAGTAGAGATAGAGGAGCTACTTCAGAACAAAGGTCTGACGTTTGGCATGGATTTATCTAAGTACAAGTTAGACGAAGAGTAAGATAGTAGGGTCGTATCGACTCGGCTGAGCCCGGGCCCTTTTAATAATATAGTATTAACCCTTTTGCGACAATAACAAGTCGATTCGTAATAGCAAAAGAGTGATACACTTATAAGCATTTCATGAGACACGGAAAAAAATTCAATCACTTAGGAAGAAAGAGAGGACACAGAATAGCCTTACTCAAGAACTTATCTAAGGCGCTCATAGAGCACAAAAGAATTACAACAACACTAGCTAAGGCAAAAGCACTGAGAGTGCATATCGAACCACTAGTAACGAAGGCCAAGACTGATTCTAGTCACTCACGAAGAGTCGTATTCTCTTACCTACAGAGTAAGGAAGCAATTAAGGAATTATTCGGCACTGTCGTTGAAAAAATTGGTGACAGACCAGGCGGATACACTAGAATAATCAAGACAGGGTTCAGAAAAGGGGATGGGGCTGAGATGGCGATGATAGAATTCGTTGATTTCAATGATGTTTATTCTAACACAAACGCTTCCAAAAGTAAAGGTAAAACAAGAACAAGAAGAAAGAAGTCTAGTGGAGGTGCTGGCGCGGCTGCAGCTGCAGCAACCGTTGCAACTGCTGCTAACGAAGAAGAATGATCATCTGCAAAAATATATGATACCTATAGGCTACATGTTTCATGTAGCCTTTTTTTTATGCCCTATTTATATTACAGTCATTCCTTATATTTGAGGCCAATCTGAACAAATGTCACACTCCACCCTCCAAGATGCAATACTGCTGTTAGAAGACGGCACTTACTTCCGTGGTCAAGCAGCAGGTATGAAAGGAATAGGAACAGGCGAAATCTGTTTCAATACTGGTATGACCGGCTATCAAGAGATCTTCACTGATCCTTCATATAGCGGACAGATACTGGTAACCACGAACGCCCACATAGGAAACTATGGGACCAGGGTCGATGAGGTAGAATCAGATCAAGTCCAGATATCTGGCTTAGTCTGTAAGAACTTCACCGATGATTATTCTAGACCGATGGGTGACCTACGCATACAAGAGTATTTCGAGAATAATAAGATTGTCTGTATACATCAAGTAGATACAAGAGCTATCGTCAAGTACATCCGAGATAAGGGCGCTATGAATTGCCTTATCTCTACTGACGAATTAGACATCGATAAGCTGAAGCGCTTATGCGCAGATATTCCTTCTATGGAAGGACTAGAACTGGCATCCAAGGTGAGTACCGCCAAGCCATATACGATGGGGGCGGATGATGCTGCTTGTAGAATAGCAGTGCTCGACTTTGGCACCAAAAAAAACATACTAAGGTGTATGGTTGATCGAGGTGCTTGGGTCAAAGTATTTCCAGCTAAGACATCTGTGGATGAAATATTAGCAGAAGATTTTGATGGCTACTTCTTATCTAATGGGCCTGGAGATCCAGCTTCTATGGATTATGCGATAGAGGCTATAAAGACGCTGTTAACGAAAGAAAAGCCATGCTTTGGGATTTGTCTCGGTCATCAACTATTGGCTCTAGCCAATGATATACCGACTTATAAGATGCATAATGGACATAGAGGAATCAATCATCCTGTCAAGAATGTAATCACTGGAATCTGCGAAGTGACCAGCCAGAATCATGGTTTCGGAGTCAGTCCCGATGCGATTAGAAAGAGCGAAAAAGTCGAAATCACCCATGTCAATCTGAATGATGATACAATCGAAGGTATCAGGGTCAAAGGGAAGCCAGCTTTTTCGGTACAGTATCATCCTGAGGCTTCGCCTGGTCCACATGATTCTCGGTACCTATTTGATGATTTCATAGAGTTAGTCAAGAAACATAAAAACTAAATACACATGAGTAGGATAGCTGATATATCTGCAAGACAGATACTGGATTCGAGAGGGAATCCGACAGTAGAAGTAGACGTGGTAACAGAGAGTGGATATCTGGGCAGAGCAGCTGTACCTTCTGGAGCCTCTACAGGCAAGTATGAGGCCGTAGAACTCAGAGATGGGGTCAAGAAACATTGGATGGGAAAAGGTGTCAGCAAAGCTGTAAAAAACGTCAACACAGTGATTGCAGAAGCTTTACATGGTGCCTACGTCACTGAACAGCGTGCCCTCGATGAGCTAATGATTAATCTGGATGGCACGCCTAATAAAGCGAAGCTAGGGGCTAATGCCATTTTAGGTGTTTCGATGGCTATAGCCAAGGCAGCAGCTCAAGAATCTCAACAACCACTTTATAGATACGTCGGTGGAGTAAATGCCTACACGCTACCAGTACCTATGATGAATATCATCAATGGTGGTAGCCATGCGGATAATAGCATTGATTTTCAGGAGTTTATGATTATGCCTATCGGCGCTGAGACCTTCTCGGAAGCACTCAAAATGGGTGTAGAAGTCTTTCATACCCTAAAATCCGTCCTTAAGAAAAACGGGTATTCCACTAATGTTGGGGATGAAGGTGGCTTTGCGCCAAATCTCAAATCTAACGAAGAAGCAATAGAAACCGTCTTAAAAGCAATCAAGGAAGCCGGTTATAAAGCAGGCAAGGACATATGGATAGCGCTCGATCCAGCAGCATCGGAATTCTATAACAAGTCTAAGAAGACCTACAATTTCCACAAATCTGATGGCAGGAAACTTAAGTCTAGTGAAATGGTCGCCTATTGGGATGAATGGCGAAAAAACTATCCTATCTATTCTATAGAAGATGGCTTAGATGAAGATGACTGGTCAGGATGGCAAGAAATGACGTCGATCATGGGCGAGTCTGTACAGCTAGTAGGAGATGACCTATTTGTCACGAATACTGAACGATTAGCACGTGGTATAAAGGAAGATTGTGCTAATTCTATTCTGATTAAGGTGAATCAAATCGGCACCTTGACAGAAACGATAGACGCCATCTCATTGGCGAAAGCCAATAGATATACTACTGTTATGAGTCATCGATCAGGTGAAACAGAAGATAGCACTATCGCAGATCTAGCTGTTGCACTGAATACTGGCCAGATTAAGACAGGTTCATTATCTAGAAGTGATAGAATCGCTAAGTATAATCAACTACTGCGTATCGAAGAAGAACTAGGTAGTATGGCCTATTATCCAGGCAAGGCGATATTAAAGAAATAGAATATATATATTTGCCGCAGATTTACCCTTGATGAGTCTTACAGAAAAACTACAAGTATTCAGCCGTTCTATACTGACTACGTCTTCGATTAATAAGTACAGTATTGCTATTGTCGCTTTTGTCATCTGGATTAGTTTTTTTGATAGATTTAATCTCGTCGCACAGTATAAACTGAGTCAGAGCGTAGAAGAATTAGAATCAAAAAAAGCTAATTACGAAGCCTTACTCAGCCAAGCCCTAGTCGAACGAGAAGTGATTAATAAAGACATCGAGAAATACGGAAGAGAGAAGTATTTATTTCAAAAAGATAACGAAGAAATTATCCTAATAAAGTAAGATGAGCGTACTTGTTAATAAGAATTCAAAAATCATAGTTCAAGGTATCACAGGTAAGGAAGGTAGCTTCCATGCTGAGCAGATGATAGAATATGGGACTCCAGTAATAGGTGGCGTAACACCGGGAAAGGGTGGTATGGAACACCTAGGACTACCTGTATGGAATACAGTGAGCGAGGCCGTAACCAAAGGCAATGCGGATACTTCAATAATCTTCGTGCCACCACCATTTGCTGGAGATGCAATCATGGAAGCTGCTGCAGCTGGAATCAAAGTGATTATATGCATCACGGAAGGTATCCCAGTCCAAGATATGGTCAAGGTCAAAGCTTACATCAACGATTATGACTGTAGATTAATAGGCCCTAACTGTCCGGGTGTCATCACACCGGGCGAAGCAAAGGTAGGTATCATGCCTGGATTTATCCATAACCCAGGAAGAATAGGCATCATCTCTAGGTCAGGCACATTGACCTACGAAGCAGTGGACCAAGTCACCAAGGCTGGTATGGGACAATCGACTTGTATAGGTATCGGAGGTGATCCGATTCCAGGCACCACGACGCAGGAAGCAGTCGAATTACTGATGAATGATCCCGACACTGATGGTATCATTATGATAGGTGAGATAGGTGGCAACATGGAGGCCAATGCCGCTATGTGGATAAAAGAGCATGGCACTAAACCAGTCGTCGGCTTTATAGCAGGACAGACGGCACCTAAAGGTCGGACTATGGGTCATGCAGGTGCTATCGTCGGAGGCAAAGCTGATACAGCAGAAGCTAAGATGGAGATCATGGAAGCATGTGGTATTACCGTTGTTAGCTCTCCAGCCGAGATAGGTAGCACTATGGCTAAACTCATGGGTGTATAAATAGACAATTAGAACATACAATATATGTAAGCCTGCCATATTTATGGTGGGCTTTTCTTTTGGTCAAAGATGGAGGATCTATATAGCTGTGCATCCTGCTATAATTGAGGCTAATACAATACGCACTTCTTATAGTATATTTGATAATATGACCTCTAGGTATTTTATAAGGTTGGCATATAACGGATCAAAGTATTGTGGTTGGCAGATACAAACCTCAGATAGGACAGTCCAAGGTACCATAGAAGCAGTCCTGTCTAAGATATATAATAAGGAAATGCAAGTGACCGGTTGCGGTAGAACTGACGCGGGTGTACATGCCTCTGATTATAAGCTGCATGTGGATCTTACCGATAAGTATGAGATCAGCGACCTGGTCTACAAGTTAAACAATATGCTACCAATCGATATCAGGATCTATGACATAACGAAAGTCCCTGCAGATGCGCACGCTAGATATGATGCGACGTCTAGATCCTATATTTATAAAATGGTATTCGGTAGAGACCCATTCAGACAGGAAACGGTGTATAGATATGACCAATCTGGCCGTCCAGACCTAGAACTGATGAGGGAGGCATCAAACTTAATTCTAGATTATAAAGACTTCTTCCCATTCTGTAAGACGCACGCTGATAATGATACGTACCTCTGCAAGTTGACAGCATCTCGGTGGGAAGAAATATCTGAGCATGAGTGGCACTATAGCGTAACGTCTGATCGGTTCTTAAGAGGGATGGTCAGGATGATTGTAGGAATGACACTTAATGTTGGTCTAGCTCGCACAAGTATAGATGAGGTACGAATAGCTCTCGATAAACAAGAGCGCTTAGTCAGAGCTTGGTCAGTACCAGCACAAGGCCTTTATCTTAGCAATATCACCTATCCATTTCTCACGTGAATAAGGTTATAATATATAGCCCAGACAGATCTCCAAAATTAATTTACGTCCTAGACTATGTGTGGACACGATGCTTGGGTTTTGAGTTTGTTCTGACAGATGACAAGGCGTTCTTTCTTAGAGCTGAGGAAGATATTAAGCTCAACTACTCTGCTGATTATATCGCCGGTGTCATGGCTATTCCGTATTCAGTCTACTTTAGCGATTTTGATATTAAGCTGATTCCTCATATCGAAAAGAATCTTCATTGGGATGAGAAAGGGGTGGCTTCATTTGATTTTCTAGCTAGTATGTTCTTCTTACTAGCAAGAGTAGAAGAATATGGTGAAGTAGAGCGAGACGAGCATAGTAGATATGTTTCTGATCAAAGTGTCTTGGTCAAATTAGGATTGCTAGCTTATCCAGTTATTGATGGCTGGCTCCAAGCACTAAGGTCACAGCTGAATCAACGATATAAATTGAGGCTTAACACACCCACCTACACTTGTCTTTCTACCGTCGATGTAGACCATCTCTCTGCTTATAAAAACAAACCAGTACTCATACAACTAGGTGGTCTGGCTAGAGATTTGTTGACTGGACGATTAGCAAAAGTAAAGGATCGATTTAGCAAGATGGATCCTTACGATCGGTTAAGGGATATGATTGATTGGAATACGGAGGTGGATTTAGAGCTGCTATTCTTTGTTCTGACAACAAAGAGGAGTAAGTACGATAAGTCCTTAGCACCTACGCATCCACTATTCGTCGATACGATTAAGAACCTCTCTCAGAACGGAGAGCTAGGTATACACCCGTCCTATGCCTCATGGAATGATACCCCCAAAATCAAAGCTGAAAAATCAACCTTAGAAAAGATCCTAGACCAACCAATACATAGATCACGTCAGCACTTTCTTCGATTAAGTTTTCCTACTACCTATAAGCAATTGATTGACGCAGGAATCACTGAAGACCACTCGATGGGCTATCCTGATAGATTGGGATTTAGAGCTGGGACTTCTAGGCCTTTCCAGTGGTATGACCTAGACAGTGATGAGGTAACCCCACTGACTGTCGTTCCTTTTATGATTATGGATGTCACCCTGAACGAATACTTGAAGCTAGATGCTGGTTCTGCTGTAAAGCATTGTAAGCAGCTCATCGAAAATACTAAAGCAGTCGGAGGACAAACCTCCATCATCTGGCATAACAGTTCCTTCTATGCAGAAGAAGGTTGGTTGTATTGGGAAGAGAGCTATAGACGTATTTTACAATTGGCTGTATCATAATCGTATTTTTGTCTAATGGAAAGTAATCCACTGTCTCCATTATTGTTATTGCTGGTTATAGGCGGTTACTTTATCCTCTTGTATGGCATCTCCTTGTTTACAGGTCGTAATGCAGATACACAGGCCTTCTTTACTGCAAAGCGACAATCTCCATGGTACTTGGTTGCTTTTGGGATGATAGGGGCGACTTTATCAGGTGTCACTTTCATCTCTGTCCCCGGCTGGGTAGCTAATAGTCAGTTTTCCTATATGCAGATGGTCATCGGCTATCTGATAGGTTATTTTGTAATCGCAACTGTGCTGATGCCCCTGTACTACAGGATGGATCTGACCTCTATCTATACCTATCTGGAAGATCGATTCGGCTACTATTCTTATAAGACAGGCGCAGGATTCTTTCTGTTGTCTAGGACTATCCAAGCGGCTTTCAGATTATACTTGGTCGCAATTGTGTTACAAGCCTTTGTTATGGATGCATATGGCATCCCATTATGGCTTACTGTAGCCATGACTATACTGCTGATCTGGGTCTATACTTTCCGGGGTGGGATCAAGACGATTGTATGGACGGACACCATGCAGACCCTGTGTATGCTGGTTGCTGTGATACTGACGATTGTAGCCATAGGTAAGGCGATGGATTCGTCCATAATTGGCTTAGCACAAGAGGTCAGTCA
>CALEAC010000065.1 GCA_937944095.1 uncultured Saprospiraceae bacterium | reverse complement strand
TAATCATGAGTCTATTATTAATATCTACACTAAAGGAAACACCTGGCATCGCATGATACCGGTCCGTAGTTGTTGGGCCATTTATTCGGCGCATAGCAATATGAGTGATTGTCTCAGTCATGCCAAAACCGTGATAGACTTCAGCTTCTAAGTCTTTTACTTCAGAGATTAGTTCAGAGTCAACAGGCGCACCACCTAAAAGAATTGTCCCTACTCTACCCAATGTCACTTTATCATACTTCAACGAAGCAGTCAATTGCATAGGTGTCATAGCGACAAAATCAATATCTATTTTAACTCCAGCAAGTGGTCGGGAACTGGGCTGTGTAATCATAAGATCTACACCAGCTTCCAACGCTCTAATCACCATAAGCTTGCCCGCTATAAATTGGACAGGGAGACACAGTAGTAAATTGTTCTTATTCTTTAGGTCAAAATAGTTGATGGTGTTATGGGCGCTCTGCCTAACACTTAATTGACTTAGTGAGATCAATTTAGGATCACCTGTGGACCCAGAGGTCCTTACTTCGATAGTGTCTTTTGTCATATCGAACCAATTATCAAGTAACTCAATAATCTCAATTACAATAGGGAACTGATCACTATAACGACTTAGCGATCGATATTCATTAAAGCTTATCTTATGGTTGGCGATTATAAAACGCATACTAGGAATCGAATGGGCTGCCCCAATGGCCACGTCCATAGAACAACTGACCTTTGTCTACTTGTAATGGAGAAGGAATATTGTTAGAAAAAAGTGATCCTGTCCCTAATCCTTGCTTCATAGTACTGCCAAGTGTTGCCGTCCATTGCGCTATTGCATTGAGTCCAATATTAGCTTCTAGCGCTGATGTCACCCACCAGTTAAGGTCATACTTATCCGCAAGCCTTATCCACTCTTCTGATGCGGCAAAACCTCCCAGTAAACTCGGCTTAAGAATAAGGTAGACAGGCTTTATAGTGGCTAACAAGGCTTCTTTTTCTATCAAATTACGACTCTTAATTAACTCCTCATCAAGTGCAATATCTAACGGTGCATGCGCACACAAGGCGGACATCTGTTCATATTGATCGACAGCGATAGGTTGTTCGATAGAATGAAGTTCATAATCACTCAAGCGCTTAAGCTTCTCCATCGCGGTTTCTACTTCAAAGCCGCCATTGGCATCCACTCTAATTTCTATATCATTTCTGTTAAACTGCGATCTGATATACTTGATTAGTTCTAGTTCTTCATCGAAATCTATTGCTGCTATTTTTAGCTTGATGCAGCTAAATTCTCGTGAGATTAGATCCTTAATCTGATCGTACATATAAGTGCGATCGCCCATCCAAACAAGTCCATTGATAGGAATGCCTTCGCCAGATATGAATGATGACTCAAACAGCTTTCTCGGCTCGATGGAACAGACATCGCGCTTAGCCATTTCGATGGCGAATCGAATAGCAGGATAATCTGTTAGCCCTAATATGAATTCATCGAGGGCAGCATAATTTGATAGCAAGCATAAGTCTTCTAATTTACTGACGATATCTCCAGCATAATCTGGTGAGAGGTCCGGCAATACAGAACATTCTCCGATACCAGTCCGATCGTTTTCTGCGATCGTTATAAACCAACTATCTTTATGATGTAGCGTACCTCGGGACGTCCCCGCAGGCTTATGGAATTCGAGTTGACGATAATGTGACCGAATCGTGATTTCTTGCATCAATCAAAGAACTGCATACTGAATGAATTGTTCAGCAAATCAGATGCATTTATCTGCACAAGAGGAACTTGCAAAGGCATCCGGCTTAGCCTTGAACACAAAACCCATAGAGACAATATAGCCCATGGCTTCTTTTAGAGCTACATTAGACCTAAACCCCGGATCAGTATTAATATCAGCGTGTACTTCTAATTCCACATTATGATCGTCTAGAATATCGCATAGAGCATAAGCGACTTCTACTGACATGGCGACTTCAGTAATCATTCGTTCTTTCAAAGACATCAGTTGTTTAGATTTTTCGTTACTAATAAACATAAATCCACCTTTCTTCTCCCTTAGAAAGACGATTACCGTTGCAAACTCTACAATACTGGACCTTTGTAGAGAATCGGTACCGATGCACACTTTGAGCCTATTACCCAGTGCTTTCTCCTTGATTATAGTGTCGACAACTGCGGACTTCAAGTCAGAATTTAATTTGTCACCATTAAGACGTCTCCAATTGAAATTTCGTGTTGCGTACATCATGGCCAAGTATTTTCTGAAATATAGGGAAGATTCAGTGTAATCAGAAGCTATTCAGCCCTTATCTAAATACATGTAACAGTCAAATAGTACTTATTCCAAACTATATTTGAGTCTCTTTTCAACTATTCGTATGCTTAGAAAATTATTACTATTAAGCCTCCTTTTATCAATCTGTGCTTGTAACAAGAAGTCAACTATTCCTCAAGATAGGAAAGGTGCTCCGAATAGCCTGATTAATGAAACCAGTCCATACTTATTACAGCATGCCTATAACCCTGTAGATTGGATGCCCTGGGGTGACAAGGCGCTCGATAAAGCGACACAAGAGAATAAATTAATCATCATATCTGTCGGATACGCAGCCTGTCACTGGTGTCATGTAATGGAACATGAATCATTCGAAGACTCCTTAGTGGCAGCAGTGATGAATGAGAATTATGTGTCCATCAAGGTAGATCGGGAAGAACGCCCAGATGTCGATGATGTCTACATGACAGCAGCAACGTTAATCAACGGTAGCGGTGGCTGGCCGCTTAACGCCATAGCCCTACCCGATGGGAGACCCATCTTTGCTGGCACTTATTATCCGAAAGACCAATGGCTAAAAATACTGAAGCACTTTAACGATAAGCAGCTATCAGACCCACAAGAACTTGTCGAAGCTGCAGAAAAGTTAACCCTCGGTATAACTGAAAGTAACATACTCCCAGTCAATGAATCACCATTCAAATTTAGCAAAAACGAATTGGCCACAGTGGTTAACAAATGCATTAACGAATTTGACCCCAAACATGGCGGCCGATCTGGAGCACCCAAGTTTCCTATGCCAAATACCTATGAATTTCTGATGAAGTATCATTGGCTCACGGGTAATGAAGCAGCTTTACATACCGTTACAGCAGGACTAGACGGCATGGCTAAAGGCGGCATCTATGATCATATAGGAGGCGGGTTTGCGAGATACTCTACAGATGCGCTATGGCTCGTACCCCACTTCGAAAAGATGTTGTATGATAATTCGCAGTTAATTGGAGTCTATGCTAAGGCTTACCAACTGACCGGCAATGAGATGTATAAAGACAGAGTTACAGAGACAATTGATTTTGTAGAAAGAGAACTTATGTCCGCTGAAGGCTCATTCTATTCTTCGTTAGATGCTGATAGCGAAGGCGAAGAGGGACTCTTCTATATATGGACTAAAGCAGAAATAGATTCCATAATTAATAATGAAACCGAGGCTAAGGTTTTTTGTGAATACTATGATGTCAGCAAAAGTGGGAACTGGGAACATCATAATATTCTTAATGTTATAGTAGATTTACCTGAGCTTGCTGCTAAGCACAAGTTAACAACCATCCAAGTAGAAGATTTGCTGGGCAGAAATAAAGCAAAACTATTGGCTCATAGAGCAAATCGGATCAGACCAGGAACTGATGATAAGACCCTAACATCATGGAATGCGCTGATGATCAGTGGGTATGTCGCCGCATATAATGCTACAGGTGAGAAAAGATATCTAACTAAAGCAGTTGATAATGCACAGCTACTTATAAAAAAACAACTGTCTAAAGATGGTAGGTTACAGAGAAATTACAAGGATGGGCGCTCTAGTATCAATGCTTTTCTAGACGACTATGCGCTATTAATGACGGCTTTTCTAGATTTATACCAAGCCACTTTCGACATTGAATGGATAGAAAAGACCAAGCTCCTATGCGATTATGCACTACTGAACTTTTATAATAGTGATACGAGGATGTTTGATTATACCTCCAAATTAGACCCCCCATTAGTTGCCAGAAAGGCAGAATACACAGACAATGTCATTCCAGCCTCTAATAGTTCTATGGCTAGAGCTTTACATACACTGGGCACTCTGACCTACAATCGAGAATTACTCGATATGTCGGAGCAGATGCTTAACAATATATTGGATCAAGTCGCATCGACTAAGTATCTCAGTTTTTACAGTAATTGGATGCAGCTCCTTCTGGACAAAATTGCTATGCCTTATGAAATTGCAATTGTCGGTCAGGACGCTTTAGAGAAGCGAAACCAACTAGCTAGAAATTATATAGGTAATTCGTTACTTCTGGGTACCCAGAAAGAGGAAAACTTAGAACTCCTCAAGAGCAAGTATATGGAGGACGCCACTATGATATACGTGTGCCAAAACAAAGTATGTAAGTTACCAGTAGAAAATGTCAATAGTGCACTAGGCTTACTAACTAAGTAAAAAGCTACACTCAGAAACTAATAACCCGACCTGGATAACTTTCTAGGATGTGTTCATTAGTTAGTGAGATAATTGTAGACAGTCCTCTATCTAAGGATTCTGATCTGATCAGTTCCATCATAGGGGTAAATGCAGCTACAGTATATTGGACAGAGGGGTCTTCTATAAGTAAGAGTGTTGGCTTTTTTAGCAGACCAATCATAAATCTTAGATAGAATAGGTCATTATTAGACATCGTGCTAACGCGTGTCGATGGCTGTATGTCTGTCAGCTTCATATATCTATCGACACTTGGCTGGTCTGTTACGCCCTCGTCAAGTGCACTCTGGTATAATCGAATGTTTTCAGTAACAGACCATTCATGATTCAAATATAGCTGCTCTGAGACATAGGCGATCTGAGACCTATACGCTGCTTTTTTATTGGCTGTCGTGACTTCCGATATTGGTTTGCCTAGAAAAGTCCCATGAACCGTCGCGTTATCCAAAAGCAAAATATCTTTGAATAAGCCCCTGACCTTCTTATTGTGCATAAGATAGATGACCTCGCCAGGGCTACAATCGAGCTTTACACCTCTGTAGTTATTAATCCTTAATGTGTCTTGGAGAACCATAATTGCGAGCTCAGGAGCTAAAGCTGGTAATCTTACATGGTGTACCCCAGCTATACATGGTCATTATATCGAGTATTTCTATGCTACAAACCACTTCAGTATCCTTGTACTTCAGTTGTTCTGGGAGATTAATAGGCAGATAGTTACCCTCCTTACTCTCAATCCCAAAGAAACCACCTTCTAGGTCAAGGTACTTAACGACACCTGTAATCTTCATAGTTCTATCTTATGATGTTCTGCCTATTTTGCTTAAGCAATTTCTCTACAGTCATATTAAGACTACCGATTATCTTGCTTTGGTCAGTAATCGTCATTCTGAGTCCATCGACCTCTTTATGTAAGGCATTTCGAATATTAGATGGAGACGGCATGAATGGTGAGAGCTTGTTCTTTACAATCCAGATTTCAATGAGGTCTTTTCGAGCTATTTCTATGGAATCATAGTAGCCGTTATCAGAACTGAGTATAAGTCGTTCTTTATTGACAGCTGCTATTCTATTGAGATATATACCATTCTTACTGATGACGATATATACATAGTTAAGCTTGAGTTTGCTTACGCAAAGTTCTAGTTGAGAACATATAACTTTCTCTCCGCTGAATAGGCTAGGCTCCATCGCATCTCCAGTAACATCAAAAATACGTCTTACCTCTGTTGCATTTCCTGTCTCAGGAAATATATACCGCGGCAAATTATTGATGAACTGCTCTTCTTTTATGTAATTAGGATACTCAGAATATAATTCAGCTGGTACATATCTAATCTGCGTCATGACTTCTGACACAATGTCGCTGTCACCAGTTGTAATCGGAGTCTCTATCTCTAGCATAGGTTGCCCTTCTCCCCTGAAAAGATAATTGGGGTCTAGGTCATATTTGAGTATCGCTTTGTGAATGATATCCGCATTTACATCCCTTCTTCCTCTGTATATATCATTGATACATTGAGGGTGTATCTCTAAACTAATCGCAAATTGACGCAATGAGGGAATGACTTTTAGCTCTTTGAGCAGGTCTAAGCATTCTATAAATCTTTGTGTGAGAACTTGCATCATTCAGTTAGTATGACACAAATATAGAAAGATTATATATAAAAAATATTTAATATGTTTCTTTAGTCCCTAATCAGTAGGTTCAGAACCAAGAATAGTGGTCGATTTACCGAAGTATTCTACAAAGCTCATCATTTGATTAGAAAGTGCTTGGTTCTTGGTTGCGTTATAGTAGGTCTCTGAAAGCGCTTTCAGTGTATTATACATCAAGCGATCCATCTCTGCGATTTGCAAATCCTTCGTCCATAAATCAATTTTGAAGGTCTCTAATGAAGTCTTATCAAAAAGGGAGAGTAACATTGCTTTAGATTCTCTTTTCTGTGGACCTTCTGAGCTATCAGCAAACCAGACCATCTTCTCTGGTTGGTTATTTTCATCTAAGGTTACTTCAATCTTGATTTCTGATTTTTTCATAATGATCTGCTTTTAGATATTGGTGTTAGTTTGAGGCCATCCCTTTTGAGTAATGCTATTATGCCTTTGTCGCCAGCTAAGTGCGCTGCACCTACAGCATACAAGCTAGGGTGAGCCATATTGGCAATGATACGCTTATGCATCAAATAATTCCTATCATACAACAGGACTTTTCTAAAGGCGCCTAGACTCTTCTTGGTGCGCTTATAGAGCTGATTAATTCTTTGTTCTGCATAGCAGTTGGCTAATAGGCGCACTGTTAATTTGTATTTTCTTGTATCCCTTGCTATTGTACACAACATTTTTAATTGAGATTCGATATCCAATTGGGCGAGTATAGCTAGATGCTCGGCGATCGTTTCTATGCCAGAACAAGTGAGCCCCATGGATTCTGCTTCGTTCCATAGATACGTATCTAATGGGTAGGTATGGTCTTGCCTTAGAGTGGCTTCTGCCAGCGCATTCACTGTAACGATAGGTAACATAGCCCTATATGCCTTGATATCTAGCTTGAATGCTTTAGCAAACTGGCTTTCTAGTTTTAGAAACTTCTTGGTCCCAAGTAGCAACTCTAAGTTCTTTCCACTAGGCAGTCTATAGAACCTTGGGTCCATCCCTGTTTGCAGCGCATTGAGATCGATTTCTGTTTTGAAATGAGTGCAGCTCCTCATATATGACTTGACCGTCTCGACATGAGAGAAGGCAAGTTCATCTTTGACATGCATCGTCCCGAAGATGAACGAAACTGGTCCTTGATCATTACTGATCTGCCATAGTAAGCTGTTCTTATACATGGTACAAAAGAAAATGGCTGCCTATTCTTTCAGAAGAGACAGCCACCTTATTGAAGGTATAATTCATCTTCTATTCATAATCAAAAGGAAGCACCTTCGATTTCTTCACTTTGGACAAGGTCATGAATGTTTTTAATCTCTCTACTTCTTCTATTTGTGACAACTTCTTAAATAGCAGTTGCTCGTAACTTGGTATATCCTTGGTAATGATTTTCAGTAAGAAATCACCATCTCCAGTGATAATGTATGCTTCTGTCACCTCATCTATCTTGGATAATTTCTCTATGAAATTCTCTAGCGCATTTTCTTTATTCCATGCTAGTGTAACCAACACAAAAGTACCAACGTTAAGTCCAATTTTTTCTTCATTGACCTTAGCATGATAACTCTCTATAATATTAGTCGTCTCTAGTTTTTTAACCCTTTCTAGAGTTGGTGCTGGAGATAATCCAATACGCTTAGATAAATCAAGATTGGTGATTTTGCTGTTCTCTTGTAGGATCCTCAAAATCTTAAGATCTATCTTGTCTAACTTGTCTGCCATATATTCTATCCTTGTTCTATGTAATTTATACCAAAAATAGAATATTATTTTATTTTTATCAAAATTACATTCAAATTAAACTGTCTGCGATTATTCACGCCTAGTTTTATTCTACATTTAAAAAAAGAAAGCCTTGGAAGACCAAGGCTTAGAACTAACTATGAAAAAACGCTTTACTACTATCTAAACGATATCAGTGTTGTTTTATTATCATAACGCTTTACGGGAAGATACCTAGACTCATATAATCATTAGCAATTTTATCAATTGCTGTTATAAAGGCTGCAGTCCGTAAATCAGTTACTTTCTTTTTTCGCTTGTAGACATCGAAAATCTGGTGATAAGACGTGATCATTGTTTCTTCTAGACCTGATCTAACTAAGTCCACTTCATCAGCACCTCTAGTCAGAAACGACCTTCGTTTGGCTGCGACTGTCTTCCCAGTCATATCCTCTACTAGCTTGACGAGATTAGTATAAGCATTCTGATCAAAACGCTTCTGTATCCTGCCATATCTTACATGTGAGAGGTTCTTCAGCCACTCGAAGTAGGATACTGTCACACCACCAGCATTCAGGTACATATCTGGAACGATCACGACACCTTTCTTAAGCAATATTGCCTCAGCGCTCGATGTAATAGGCCCATTAGCCGCTTCAGCAATTATCCTTGCTTTGACACTTTTGGCATTTCCTTTATGTATCTGACTCTCTAGGGCAGCAGGGACGAGTATATCACAATCGATACTTACCCAATCCTCTCTATTCTTGAGTTTCTTGGTTCCTGGAAAGCCGATAATCGACCCTTTAGATTTCTTATATTTTAGCAGCTTGGCGATATCTATCCCTTTAGGATTGACGATAGTCCCTTCTATTTCAGAAACCCCTATCACCTTAGCATCACCTTCTTCTATTGAGATTGTGCCTGTATAAGAACCAACATTACCTAGACCTTGTATAACCATGGTCTTACCAGCTATGCCCGGCTCCATACCCCAAGCCTTACAATCCTTCTCATTGCTGAGCATCTCTCTCAGGCCATAGAAGACACCTCGTCCGGTTGCTTCAGTTCTACCTCTAATTCCATTCTGATTGACTGGCTTTCCTGTAACACAGGCTGCAGAATCTATCTCGCCATTCTTTAGCTGCTGATAGGTATCTAATATCCAGGCCATCTCTCTAGGTCCTGTCCCATAATCTGGTGCAGGTACATCTACGCCCGGACCTATGAAGTTCTTTCGAACTAATTCCACTGTGTATCGCCTCGTTATCTTCTCTAATTCTTCTTCTGTATACTTCCGAGCACTAATCTTTACACCACCTTTGGCACCACCAAATGGCACATCAACAAGTGCACACTTATAAGTCATTAGGGAAGCGAGTGCCATGACTTCTTCTTGGTTAACCAAATGGCTAAATCTAATTCCGCCTTTCGTTGGTAACCGGTGATGACTATGCTGGACCCGATAGGCTTCAATCACCTGAAAATCTTTACCAATACGAACTGGAAAGTTCATCTGGTATATTGCATTACATGATTTAATCTGATCCAGCAAACCCTTAGGATGACTGGTCAATACAGCAGCCTTATCAAAATTCTGTTCTACACTTTGATAAAAGTTGGCTTGTTTGTCACTCATTGATTAATACGTTTTTCCAGCTTGTTAACTTTCTTATCTAACCGCACCAAGAAGAGTATGAGCACGACGAACAATATGACTACAACTGCTAATACAGTGTATATTTTTCCCGTTGACCTGAAAAAGTCATCGACAGAACCAGCACTAAGCTCAGAAATGGTTAGTAAGAACAAGATGGTAGTGAGTAATATATTAGGTTTCATAACAGAAGGCTAAACTCGCTATTTTCCGATAATTCTTTTCTCAATATCGGTATTAAATTCAACTGATTTCATATTTGTCTTGAAGGTTGAGAAATCGATAATTCAGGTCTGCCATCCATAAGCCTATTAAGGTATACCCGATTATTGCAGGATAGAAGATACATCGCAAGGTACTATCTAGGTCCTCGCCACCTAAGGCAGGATTCCCCCCATTACCTGGATGGAGACTATCTGTAAATCTCGGAATCACCATCACGAGAAACATCAAATTGATAAACGCAAAAATGTTGTAAACAGCTGATATTCTTGCCTTTGTGTCTATATCTGATATAGATGACCTCAGAACCCAATAGGCACAATAGACAAGCATCGCTACAGCACTCATATTCAGCTTGATATCAGAAGTCCAGAAGGTGCCCCAGGTGAATCGAGCCCATATAGCGCCAGTGAGTATCCCGGCTATGCCAAAAAACAAAGCCACATTAATTAGAGCTTCGGATTTCCTATCAGAGTGTAAGTCCTTTGTTCTCAGGTATCTGATACTGTGATAGCAAGAATAGATCAGCAATAAAAACATCGCAAACCATATGGCGACATGAAAAAAGGTGTTCCTGATGGTTTCGTATAATATCGATCGATAAGGAAATCGGAAAGCTTCTACTGATCTGACATCGCTTAGACGACCTATCGAACCTAAGATGGGGCGTTCTGTAGCGCCCTTACTAGGCTTGACTAAAATGGCAGAAGGATATATCATATAACCATCTATCTCATTATCGATAATCACAGAAAGTGCCTTCTCCAAGTCATACATTTGGGTTTGAGTAGTGCCTAAGACTATATCGGCCTGCAGCTGATTATCATCTAAGACTCTTACTTCTGTGGCACTTAGCAGCGTTGTGGAATCCAGTCTCACCCAGACCTTGACCTCGGCAGACTGAGTATGGAAAGTATTATAAGTGGTGATACTAAAAGTGGTCACTTCATTGAGCTCAACACTCTTGGGATAAAAGCTAGAGACGCCTGGCTTTAGAGGTACTAAAAACCCAGCTACCAAGACATATAACAGCAAGATGACACCCAGATACTTCGGTATATTGTTATTTAGAATCTTCATGGTTTCCAGGTAAAACTAATCAAGCCAAAAGCAATCACTAAGCTGAGTAGGTCTATGCCTAGCAGCATCAATAAATTACTAGAGACTGCTGTATCAAAAAACATCCGTTCAGATATCAATGACAAACGCATGGCTATCAATAAAACAGGAATCAATAAAGGTAAAGATAGTACACTCATCAAAGAATTCTGATTGCTCGAATACATGGTCATAGACGACACCATGGTCATTATGATCACAATGCCTAGAATCGCCAAGGTAAAAACCTGTGCAAATAAGACCCAGTCCTTTAACCACTGATTACTCAGGATGGACAACATGGTCATTAGTAAGATACCTGCAATTAGCATCTTAGTGAAATTAGATACCAGCTTAGCAGTTAATAATTCTATAGGGTCATAGAGCTGATACAAAGCCAGACGACGACGTGACGAATGGATAGAGAAACTATCATTAATAACCATTATGGCTGTGAACACCATAATGATCCAAAAAATACCAATTCGCGTCGGCCCTTCTAGAGATCCAAACAACTTAAACACGACAAAGGAGATTGCAACCAAATAAAGCATCGAAGACAGAAATCTGTAATTATCTCTGAGATCAATCAGAAGGTCTCGCTTGATGATATGGTAGATTCTGGCTAACAAGTCGCACAAAAATACACAGTTCTATGTGTTATTATCCACTCATCTTAGAACTTGTAACCTATATATTACAATTTTTGTTAATACATAAACCACACATTTTGAAGTTAATACATAAACATTTACTTTTGATGAGTCAAATCCCAATAAAGACACCAAAAACTGATTATGCGATACTTCTATACTCTACTACTGGCTTGCTGTACGACCATCATCTTCGCTGAAGAGGCTTATTTCCATTCTGCACCTGCAAAAAGAGGTGATGGGATATTCTCATTACTCAGAAGATATCACCTCAATGGGCACGCATGTAACCTAGATCAATTCCTAGAATTAAATCAGCTTAAGCATGATGATGAGCTAGAAGCAGAAAAGAAATATAAGCTACCTATTCTGATCTACAAATATAATGGAACGAGTATACGTACCACTGTTGGGATAGATAGTTGGGAACAAGCTGTAAGAATCAAAGCGTATAACGATAAGATTCTCAATGACAATTTACGTAAGACACAGTATGTCGATAGTAAGATTCTCTGGGTACCCTACAGTGAACTGAATTGTGCTGCAGAGACTCCAAGTTCTGTGAGTAGGAAACAAACTGCTGTTCGCAAAGCAACTAAAGTACCAGCTGGTAAGGATTACCTTAGCATCGATCTATTCGGCAAAGAAAATAGCTTAGTTGAGATTAAGAATAGGGACCTCAAGGGAAAAGTCTACTATATCGTCAGTGGTCATGGAGGTCCAGATCCTGGTGCGATGTGTACAGAATGTAGCAATAGTCTATGTGAGGACGAATATGCCTATGATGTCTGTCTACGACTTACTAGAGAACTGATCAGCAGAGGAGCTACAGCCCATATGATCATCCAAGATAAAAACGATGGTATCCGTGATGAAAAGTACTTAGAATGTGACCATGATGAAGTCTGCATGGGTGCTCGAATTCCTGTTAACCAGAAAAAAAGACTGCATCAGCGTGCTGCGCAGATTAACAACCTCTATGCTAAATACAAAAAACAAGGTGTCAAGGACCAAATCGCGATTATGGTACATGTTGATTCTAATACCAAGGAGAAGAGACAAGATGTCTACTTCTTTCATCACCTGAAGTCTAAATCAAGCAAGTCACTGGCCAACGCAATGCAGGACACTTTCAAAGAGAAATACAATTACTACCAAAAAGATCGAGGTTACAAGGGCTTCGTCAAAGGGCGCGGTCTATATATGCTCAATAACACCCTACCGACTGCAACCTATGTAGAGTTAGCTAATATCAGAAATCCGCACGATCATAAGAGGTTACTACTCGATTCCAATAGAGAGGCACTCGCTAAATGGCTGTTCGAAGGTATCCTGAAATATCAAGGCATCAAGATATAGGCCTGTACAACTGATTACAACCTCTGATATCACTATCCTGAAGACGACCCCTCAGCTGAAACTGTCTTTCTCCTGTTCTTGTGATTAAGTCATCACTTAGAATAAAGGACATGGTTCTATAATTTGCCAAATCGATAAGTCCTGCTTGTCCAGTCCGACTCGCTGTATTACTTAATGGGTCCGCAATATCCTTACTTAGGATACGCAGAGTAGCAGGTGTCTTATAAAATCCGAATTCATCAGAGTAACAATGTGACAGCAACTCAGTCATACCGTACTCCCCTACTATCTTACTCAATGGGAAAGCTGTCTTAATCCGACCAGACAAGGCACTAAAGCTTAACTCGACACCTCTGTTCTTCATACCACCAGTAAATATGACTGTCAATCGATCACTAGCTAGTGTATCGCTCTCAGCTAGATCCAACAAGGCATAACTCACACCAAATAAGATGAGCTGTTTGTCAGTATCATGGAGTAGACGAACTATGTGATCCATCAGTGCTCGATGATCATACAGGTAAGCTGAGCGTTCCACCATAGAACGCTTAGCAAAATGATCCACCATATAGACGAGGGAAGATTCTTTGTTTTCACGGTAGGATGGTAATAGACTTAATACAACTGCGTTTCCTGAGTCATAACCAGCAGATCTAAATATCCTATCTGAGACTTGTTCATACCAAGCGAGAGAAGACACAGCATGCTGGCTTCTAATACCCATCGTTCCAGTACCACTACTCTTAAAGGTTGCTGCTGCTTCCCACTGCGCAGTCTTCACCATGTGACTCTTAAACAAGCTGATAGGGAGCAAAGGAATATCCTGGTAACGGATTATTTCATCTACCTTACAGTGTACGAGTGACAGATACTTCGAGTACAGCTCATTATGTTCTGCCTGATAACGGAACACCTTCATAGCGACATCAGAGAAACATTCTTCTGTATCCTGCTCAAAAAGTTGTAATATTTGTTCCTGTAAGTTCAAAAGTCTCAGTAAGCTATAGTATGACAAAGTTATATCACCTTCTACTCTCCATCACTATTGTTAGTCTATGTATTGTCCTAACGACAAGCTGTAATACGGATCCTGGTTTCTCCAGAACACCCGAAATTGAATTCCTAGACTTGTCCAAAGATAGTCTTAGCCAAGGCCTGCTCGACGATTCACTTTTTGTCAGATTAAGCTTTAGAGATGGTGACGGTGACTTAGGCACTGACGCTAATTCGATCAACTTTGCTCTGATTGATTCTAGAACGAATGATACGCTTAATAGATTCAAAGTGCCACCCTTACCGATTGGGGAAGGTGAGAGCGGCATAGAAGGCACGATTACGCTTAAGGTGTTTACGACTTGCTGCCTATTCCCTGATGGGACTAACTGCAGACCGTACATCCCTAACATCGATGACCCTACTCAGAACCTCACAATTGGGATAATCATGATAGACGATGCCGGTAATCAAAGCAATAGAGTCGTCACCGACCAGATCACTTTATTTTGTGATTAAAAAAAAGAAATCCTCAACCTCAACAATCACCATTAATAACCCAAATCTGATATCTATTATCTTAAGTCTAATATCTGATATCTATTATCTTAAGTCTAATAACTATTATCTGACATCTAATAACTGATTACTACTGCAAAGCAGCCTTCACCTCAGCAACGACTTTAGCACTATTACCGATAAACAGTTGGCCGTTTACCTCAAATACTGGTCTCTTCAGAAAGGTATATTCAGAAAGAATCAGCATTTTGATGTCATTATCGGATAGTTTCTTGTCCTTCAGTCCCATAGATTTATATTTCATAGCACGACGGCTGAAGGCCACTTCGTATGAGCCATATGCTGCTTTTATTTGAGTTAGCAGAGACGCAGGTACGCCTTTGGCTTTGATGTTAATGGTCTCTCCAGACCATTCGAGCTGTTTAAGTATACGGTTACAGGTACTGCAAGATGGAAGAATGTATGCTTTCATAGTCTAAAATTACCGACACTAAGTTAGAATTACTATTATGTGTACATGTCTATTCCAAAGTCAGAGCTGATACTTAATCCTGATGGATCGATTTATCACCTGGGATTACTGCCAGCTGAAGTGGCTAATACCATTATCACAGTTGGGGATCCAGAGCGTGTTACTCAAATTGCGACCCAGCTAGATCAGGTCCTTGTCGACCGAACGAGAAGAGAATTCCATACTGTCACGGGCCGCTTAGGCAACAAAGGGCTGACGATTATATCAACAGGTATCGGTACGGACAATATCGATATCGTACTCAATGAACTAGATGCACTTTTTAATATCAATCTAATAGACCGAAAGCCGAAGAAGCAGCGAACGCAACTGACTTTTGTTAGACTAGGTACTTCAGGCGCTATACGGTCTGAGATACCAATAGATAGTTTGCTCATCAGTCGGTATGCCATCGGACTAGATGGTCTATTACATTACTATAAGGCTGCGGATGTTAGACTCTCGGAGATCGAAAATCAATGTAACAGGCTACCCTCTTGTTATGCTGTTGCTGGTGATGAGGACCTACATCAGTCATTCGCAAGTCTAGGTCCAGCGGGAATCACTCTAACAGCTAACGGCTTCTACGCGCCACAATCACGAAAATTGACCTTAGCTCCGAAAATTGACATAATTAATGAGGTCAGAGAGATAATACATGCTGGCCTGAAGGTGACTAATCTAGAAATGGAAACAGCCGGTATCTATGGTCTGGCGCAACTATTAGATCATAGAGCCATCTCTATCAATGCGATCTTAGCCAATAGAGTGACAGGTGCGTTTTCATCACAGCCACAAAAGACAATTCAGTCTATGATAACGCGAAGTTTAGAAATAATAGAAAGGCTATAGTTGGTTTAGCTATTCGCCTTGGCATGGTCTGCCAGGAATTTCTCTAGACCGATATCAGTCAGTGGATGCTTGAATAAGCCTAGAATAGTATGCAGTGGACAGGTCGCTATATCAGCACCAGCTCTGGCCGCATCGACGATATGCTTCGCATTTCGAATCGAAGCTGCTAGTATCTCAGTCTCAAACATCTGGACAGCATAGATCTCTGCGAGGTCTTGGATAAGGGCGATACCATCCCAATTAATGTCATCTACTCGACCGATGAATGGTGAAATATATGTTGCACCAGCCTTGGCAGCTAGAATAGCTTGTCCTGGTGAGAATACCAGTGTACAATTTGTTTTGATGCCTTTCTCTGAGAAATAAGAAATCGCCTTGATACCATCTTTGATCATAGGGACCTTGACGACGATATTAGGTGCTAGTCCAGCTAAGTACTCTCCTTCGCTGATGATGCCTTTGACATCTGTAGCGATGACTTCTGCACTTACATCTCCTTCGACGAGTTCACAGATACGCTTATAATGATCCTCTATATTCTTAGCGCCAGTGATACCAGACTTAGCCATCAGGGATGGATTAGTCGTTACCCCATCTAAGATACCTAGGTCTTTAGCTTCTTCTATCTGGTCTAGATCTGCGGTATCTATGAAGAATCTCATCTAATTGGTCTTTTAATAAATAAAAAAAAGGCGAGGAATCATACCTAGCCGCTCAACCATCTACCCTTGCTGTATTTCTACCCTGGGGGAGTTCAACAGGAGCTGGCCGTATGACCCTCACCAGCCACAAAGGTAATCATGATCAATGAATATTAACATAGCTGAGCAGGATTTGTCTGATACTATCTCCTATTTATCTCAGAGAGGTCTGTTTATCGAGTCTTTTCACAGTCTGAAGATCAGCTTATTTTCAAACTTTATTCCACCAGACCTGAGATGGATAAGGCGCAGTGATTTTCAATTCTGTTTTCTTTACTGGATGTATAAATCGAACTTCTCGAGCATGTAGACCAATAGACTTATCAGCTAATGGGTCTTGCTGATGATATTTCAAATCACCAAGAATAGGTGACCCAATAGCTGATAACTGTGCTCTGATCTGATGCGGTCTACCAGTTTCTAGGGTGACTTCTAGCAGAGATAACTGAGACATTGACTTAATCAAACTATAGGAAAGAATCGCTTCTTTGTATCCTTCTTTGGCGACAGGAGAATGAAGTGCTCGACGGCGATCCGTGTCTTTTTTTAAATAAGAGATGAGTCTTTCTGAGTCTGCTGGCGGTTTACCAAGCACAATTGCATGATAGATTTTGCTAATTGATCGATCTCTGAATAGCTCTGTCATTCTCGTCAGTGCTTTGCTTGTCCTGCATAGAATGATCAAACCACTAACTGGTCTATCCAACCTATGAGGTAAGCCAAGAAAAACAGCACCTGGCTTACTGTAGGCCTCCTTAATATAAGCTTTGCCTATATCAATGATAGATGAATCACCTGTCTGATCCCCTTGGGATAGTATTCCTGCGGGTTTATTGACGATAAGGAGGTGATTATCCTCGTGTAAGATATGTTGAGTTGCTAACTTCAATGTCTATTTTATTGTGAATCAAGCAATTATATATCATGTAATTATATTATATATAATAAATTGTATAAAAGCACTTTATATATTGCTTTTTAATATAATATGTCTATATATTTGAACAGTGTAAGTTTTGGTTATTTTAAATTGTAAAATTCGTTTTTGCTCGTGAGAAATCGCGAGCATTTTTTTTTGCACCTACTCTATTGTGCTTTTCATGAGTGTTAACGACACCTCACAACTATAAGAGTACACATTAACACTTTATAACATGTTTTGGCATAATGTTTGGAATAAGTAGATTATGAGTTTTGGTTATTAAAATTGAGTATGCCCGTGGAGGAGTCCATGGGCTTTTTTTTTCTCTAAGTTCACTTCATCCTAACTTCTTCATAACCAAAACAAACTACATAGATAATTTCTAAGAATAATTTATTTCTTCCGATTACTTTAGTGTCTAATAATCATGTAAAAAAAACAAGACATGCTCATAGGCGTACCTAAAGAAATAAAAACCCATGAAAACAGAGTTGCCATGACCCCAGCAGGTGTGATGGAACTGACAAAAAGGAAGCACAAAGTCTATGTCCAGACTAAAGCAGGCATTGGTTCTGGTTATACAGATACGGACTACAAAAAGGCTGGTGCTCAGATTCTCAAGACCATCGAAGCCGTCTACAAGAAGGCTGAGATGATAGTCAAGGTCAAGGAACCCATAAAATCTGAATACAAACTAATTAGGGAGGACCAACTATTATTCACTTATTTTCATTTTGCTTCACATAAGCCTCTTACTGATGCGATGATTAAGAGTAAATCAGTGTGTCTAGCTTATGAGACGGTCACGAATCCAGATGGATCACTACCCTTACTGATTCCTATGTCGGAAGTCGCAGGACGCATGGCCACACAGGAGGGTGCTAAGTATCTAGAAAAACCGATGGGTGGTCGAGGTGTACTATTAGGTGGTGTGCCGGGTGTCCCACCTGCAAGTGTTTTGATTCTTGGTGGTGGTGTTGTCGGCACTCAAGCAGCTAAGATGGCAGCTGGGCTAGGCGCGCAGGTAACCATCATGGATATCAATCTAGATCGTCTCCGAGAATTAGATGATATTATGCCAGCCAATGTATCGACTAGGTATTCTAACGAGTATAATATCCAATTGATGATACCGCATATGGATCTGATTATCGGTGCAGTCCTTATTGTAGGTGCCAAAGCACCTCACTTGATCACGAAACGTATGCTCAAGAAAATGAGACCAGGCACTGTGCTCGTCGATGTCGCTGTAGACCAAGGTGGTTGCATAGAAACTTGTAAACCGACGACACATAGTGATCCTACTTATGTCATCGACGGTGTAATACATTATTGTGTCGCGAATATGCCAGGAGCTGTGCCCTATACAAGTACAATAGCGCTGACTAACGCCACACTACCCTACGTCATTAAATTAGCCTCCAAAGGCTGGAAGAAGGCCTGTAAGGAAGACGCAGGACTAGCAGCTGGACTTAATGTCGTCAATGGTAAAGTCACTTATCCAGGTGTTGCAAAGGCATTCAAATACAAAATGGAGAAAATATAATTATGGCTTAAGGTATATTCTGTGACTAATATTTTCTCAGTATAAATATTCTTTATATATTAAAGCTGTAAAATATTGTTTCACCTATCTAAACTTCTACCGTATGAATATAACTTATAATGAACTTCGGGAAATCAAACACAGCTTGCCTACAGGTAGTGTCAGCAGAATAGCTAAAGCCCTGAATCTAGAAG
>CALEAC010000064.1 GCA_937944095.1 uncultured Saprospiraceae bacterium | reverse complement strand
ACGACAGTATCACTCGTAGCAACTAATAAGTCCCAATAAAAGGTATCTCGTTCCCACTGCTCTATTTCTACCACTAAAAGTTGTTCGTTATTAATTCTTTCCCATTCGATAGGGATATTGGTTTTACTGTAAGGTAAGCCGAGTAGTTCTATATCGAACTCATAGTTGCCAGTACCATCTGCATTGAAGGTGGCAAAGCCTGCAGGATCCTCGTCTAAATCTGCTCGATCTGCACCTAAGACATTCCCTTCTCCAGCCACTGTCTGGAAGAACCAAGTCGTGCCACTTACTGTAAAGTCCGGGTCAATGTTTCTCACAAAGACTGGTTCCTCTAGTGTTTCCCATGAGATACATTGGCTCAAGCTCAATATAACAAGGCATAAGGCCCCAATGAACAATAGCTTAGAAAGTAAGTTTCTCATATAATAGCTTTTACTAATCGTAAGGTACTAAACTGGACTCTATATCAGTTTTCAATTGATATATGGCAAGATAACGAACAATTTGTGACTTAGATTTGCAGAAATTTGATTCTTATAAATATATTTACATCATATATATAGAATTTTTATAATATAAAAGTCGCTTTAGGACAACTCTTTGCACTATATATACTTATTAAAAAAAAATCACTTAGAATAATGAGACTAAAATTTTGGGGTTTATTGTTAGTCATAACGACTGCAATATGGAGCTGCGAGACAGAAACTGGTACCACCATCAGCGGCACAATAGCTAATGCAAAAAACCTAACGGCGCATTTGGATGTAAAGAATCTAGGTAATACAGTTCAGACAGCAGGACAAACTGAGGTCGATGCTAATGGGCAATTCTCGATTAATTTTCCAGAAGGACTTAATCCAGGGATGTACAGAGTTAGATTAGGCGCTAAGGGTGTCGACCTTATACTAGGTAACGATACAAAAAAAGTAATCATCAATGGTGACCTGAATACCCTTCAGGCATTTGATTATACCGTTACAGGTTCTGAGGAATCAGCAAGCTATCAGCAACAGATTAAAGGCATCATAGACAAAACAATTTCAAGACCACAACTTGATAAATTTATAAAGGAAAGTACTAATCCGATGTTAGCTGCTGCCTTATCGCTCTCGACAACAGCTGTGAATGCATCTCAGGCCAACTTATATAAAGACTGGGCAACAAAAATTGCGACAGCCTATCCTAAGGCTCAGTTTGGTAATGACCTCATGAAGTATGCGACAGACTTAGGAAAACAGAAGCAAGCTAGTGGTTCTAAGTACAAGGTGAATGTAGGAGATCCCGCACCAGAAATTGCATTACCTGATGTCAACGGCAAAACCAGAAAACTATCTGACCTAAAAGGTAAGATTGTCTTGTTGGACTTCTGGGCATCATGGTGTGGTCCATGTCGAAAGTCGAATCCTCATGTCGTAGAGATGTACAAGAAGTATAATGCTGAGGGTTTTGAAGTATTCAATGTCTCTTTAGATGGTTTAGATACTAGAACCAGATCTAGATATTCCGCAGAGCAAATACCAGAACAACTCAAAAAGTCTAAAGAAAGATGGATCGCAGCAATCAAGCAAGACAAGCTTAGCTGGGACAATCATGTAAGTGATCTCAAGAAATGGGAATCAGCAGGCGCTGCATTATACGGAGTCAGAAGTATCCCGACAACTTTCCTAATTGATAGAGATGGTAAGATTGCCTATCTCAACCCAAGAAGCAATCTAGAAGAAGCTATAAAAAGTGTCATCTAGAACAAATTCAAAGAAATCAGACTGTTAGGTCAGCAACTGGCAGGCGATGCCGGTTGCTACTGCAGCATTGAGTGATTCCGCACCACCCTTTCGAGGTATACAGAGTTCTACGTCCAACTGAGATATGAGTTCTTTTCTGATGCCTCTGGATTCGTTGCCGATGACTATGAGACCAGGCTCTAACGAAGTCTCCTTACCCATCGGCTTACCAGCTAAGGTCAGACCATATTTAGGCAGGTCTACATTCTTGAGTTGAGTCGTTAGAATCCGAGTCATAGCTACCCTATTATGACTACCCATAGCAGCTTGGATGACTTTAGGATTATAAGGGTCTACTGTGTCTTCAGAAAGATAGACTTCCCTAATCCCATACCAATCTGCAATTCTGATAATTGTCCCCATGTTACCAGGGTCCTTGATTTCATCTAAATACAATTTCCAGCCTATGCTGCTATCTATTACTGCGCTCGGCGCTGCTTTATCACAAACAATAATCACTTGATTAGCCTGTTTCAAGTTAGACAAGGACTGTAACTCTTTTTGTTTTACGGTAATAAGATTGTTACAGCGCTGTTTTAGCAACACCCTGTCTTGTGTATAGACCCAATCCTCTAATGCAAGTATATAATTGATATTAAAGTAATTTGCTGACAAGAATTCAGCACAGACTTTCGGTCCTTCTACTGTGAATTTATCATACTTTTGACGGTACTTGACTTGGTTTAGAGACCTGATATATTTTTTTAGTTGATTTGTTAACTCCATTTGGATATACACATAGATAAGCTTTCGCCAAATAAGGTGTCTTTTACACTAAAGGCATTATTCGTCATGATGTTCGCCACGTTGTGTAGCTGTAATATTACAAATTTCTTACAGGAGGATCAGTACTATGTCGAAGAGGTCAAAACAGTTATCCTCAACGCCGGTTCAGAATCTTCTGAAGCTGAGCTAAAAACTGAGCTGGAAAAATTCTATAGGCTCAAATCGACTAACAAGAGAAAGAACTATAATTACTTCAAACTTAGGGACAAGGAAGATCCAGGATGGATCGGCAGATGGCGTAGAAACAAAAGATCAGAAGCACCTAATCTCTTAGACAGCACTCAGGTACTCAATACGGTTAACGACATCCAACAATATCTGCGTAATAAGAAAGGCTATCATCAGGCTACCGTAGAACATAGAACAACAAAGCTCAATAAAAGTAGATCATCCATTATAACCATACTTGTAGATACCGGACCTCAATATAAAATCAATAAGCTACATCACCTCACTAAGGATTCTACATTAGACAAAATCTATAGTGTCATCAAGAAAAACAGTATCCTAAAGCAAGGTGGCCCGATAGATGCTTTTCAGATGGATCTAGAAAAACAACGCATCGTCAGTGCCTTCCAAAAAGGGGGTTACGCAGACTTTAATCTTACTGATATAGAGGTTAGTGGTGACAGCACAGACCTCGACAATGCCTGGGACATTTTTATCACCATCTTACCAGATCCTGTCAAGAACAATCATACGAAATTTACAATAGGAGAAATCAGTGTCTATACTGACTATAACAAATTCCATAAGGAAGGTGGATTACAATCTGAATACCAGTTTGATAAGACTTTCTACAAATCATCAGAAGATTTCTTAGTCAGGCCATCTACAATAGATCGAAAGATCTATCTAAAGTCCTATGACAGATATAATTCAGAGAATTATAATAAGACAGTCCGTAACCTATTTAGTCTAGGAACTTATAGTTTTGCAAAGGTTACACCAGTTGTCAGTCGTCAAGATAGTTCTATTATCGATTATAAGATCCTGCTGACACCACACAATAATAAGTGGGTATTAGATGTCGGCCTAGAAGCCTTCTTTTCTAATATCAGTCGAATCAATGGTAACGTCATCGGAATAGGATTTGGTGCAGGTATACAGGATCGGAATGCCTTCGGTGGCTCTGAGACTTTTGAATCATCTATAGAAGCTGGTGTCGAATTTCAGCCTAGTGGTTTAGGTCTCAATTCGCTCTCATTAGGCTTCAACAATAGTATTAAGATTCCGACACTTACGAAACCGTTCAATGTGCTGCGGCCAGCAAACAAGCTCGGGCTCATAAAGGATGAAAATATGAGTATACTCCAGAATGAGTCGTCTAGTAGCCTCAACTTGGGTTTCAACTACTTGGATATCCTTAATTACTTTAGAATATATTCTATCAATGCGGGCTATGGTTATGACATTACGCTTAATAAGCGAAATAGAATCACCTTTAATCAGATCGGTGTCAATTATACAAATTACTTAATTCCTCCCGACGGAGATTTTGACACTATTATCAGCAATAATGCTGTCCTAGAAAATAGTTTTCAGACCAGTTTCTTTACTGGCTTACTATTCAAAGATCTCACTTATACTTATCAAACAGAAAGAGCCAGGAATCGCAACAATTACGGACTTATCTCACGTCTGGAGTTTTCTGGACTAGAGGTCTACGGACTTAACCAAGCATATAATGCCCTATCTGGCAATAATAAGATCTGGCGACTTAGCGATGGTTCTGATTTAGAAAAAATGATTAAGCTAGAGTTAGATGGACGCTGGTATGCTAAGAGTGGACCACGTACTCAGCTCGCTGCGAGGGTCAGGACAGGCATCGCGATTCCTATAGGAGATGACAAGACTGTTTCTTATATAGAACAATTTTTCGTTGGCGGACCCAGTAGTATTCGTGCATGGCGGCCGATGCATCTAGGACCAGGAAATTTCAGCAATGATGAATTCTATGCACCCAGTGATACAACAATTTTCTACCAAAGAGGAGATATCGTTTTAGACTTCAGTTTAGAGTATCGATTCGATCTCATTTGGTACTTAGAGGGGGCATTATTTCTAGATGGGGGGAACATATGGACTATTAGAGATGATATCAATCGACCAGAATCAACATTCAATGGTCGATTTATGGAAAGTCTCGCATTAGGATATGGTTATGGTTTTCGGTTTGATTTCAATTATTTTCTAATCAGGTTTGACCTCGGATTTAAACTAAAGTATCCCCAAAAAAATCCCAATAATGACTCTTATTGGATTTCTCCAAAGGGTCAGCGCTTTGGTAATTTCAATATAGCAGTTAACTACCCTTTTTAGGACGTAAGCTTTTGCGACCTATGACTTTGCATATCGGACATACTGATGGGTCATGTCGCTGAGCTGGGCAATACTCTCTTCCGAAAAATATTATTTGCAAGTGCAACTTATTCCAGAGGTCTTCTGGAAATAATCGTTTTAGATCTGCTTCAGTTTTCTTCACATTCTTTCCTGTCGTCAGCCCCCATCTATATGCTAGTCTATGTATATGCGTATCAACTGGAAAAGCGGGATAGCCAAAGGCTTGTGCCATAACGACTGAAGCCGTCTTATGACCTACGGCAGGTAAGGCTTCTAAGTCTTGGAAATTATCGGGTACCTGACCATCATGCTTTTCGAGTAAAATGTGTGAA
>CALEAC010000063.1 GCA_937944095.1 uncultured Saprospiraceae bacterium | reverse complement strand
TTGTACTGCTGCGTTTTTGAACTGGCTATAGACAACATGTATCTGATCGTAATCACCTAGGATAAAAGAATCCATCAACTTTCTAGATACTGTCGAGACATTGTCATAACTCAAATCTAACATCAAGTCGACATGGTCTCTGTTGAAGTTACAGCCTTCGGCACGACTCTTCATAAAGTCATACCCTTTTTTTCCTATAAAAACCAAATCGATCTTCCCAGCGGCCTGTTCCGCTTTGTAATCTTCCAAGAGACTAATCGCCGCTTTTCCGACATTCGTATTGAATGCACCAGCAAGTCCTCTATTAGAAGTGATGACCACAATCGCCATCTTCTGTACTTCTCGCTCTGTAGCAAAAGAAAGTGAGGTACCCATCTCTACATTAGCCATGATGTTTTCCATCATACGCTGTAAGCGCTGAGAATAGGGTCTAAGATCAGTTATTGCCTGCTGTGCCTTTCTCAACTTAGCTGCAGAAACCATTTTCATGGCTTTAGTAATCTGCTGAGTCGAACTGACAGACTTTATACGTTCTCTAGTCTCCTTGAGCTTACCGGACATCTCTCTGAGGTTTTATAATAAAAAAGAATTATTACTTAGTGTATTGCTTAGACAAGTCAGCAGCAACTTTCTTCAAGGTACTTAGTGACTCTTCCTGCAGCTTACCTTTCTTAAAGGTCTCCAGTACATCTGGATGGCTATTCTCTAATTGTGTCAAGAAGGCATCCTCGAATTCCTTTACCTTATCGACAGGGACATCTCTCAATAGACCATTAGTTCCTAGGTAGATAATCGCAACTTGCTTCTCTACGGGCAGTGGTGAGTACTGTCCTTGCTTCAGGATCTCCACATTCCTCATACCCTTGTCTAATACTGACATCGTCGCTGCATCTAGATCCGAACCGAACTTAGAGAAAGCCTCTAACTCTCGGAACTGAGCCTGATCTAGTTTCAAGGTTCCAGATACTTTTTTCATCGACTTGATCTGAGCAGAACCACCCACTCGTGATACAGAGATACCCACATTAATGGCTGGTCTGATACCTGAGTTGAATAAGTTAGACTCTAGGAATATCTGACCATCAGTTATCGAAATAACATTCGTCGGGATATAGGCAGATACATCACCAGCCTGTGTCTCGATGATAGGTAGTGCTGTTAGTGAACCTCCACCTTTGACTTTGCCTGATTTCTTAAGTGATTCAGGAAGATCATTCATTTGTTGTGCAATCGCATCGTTATTGATAATCTTAGCCGCACGCTCTAGTAATCTAGAGTGGAGGTAGAATACATCACCTGGATAAGCCTCTCTTCCTGGTGGTCTTCTAAGTAGTAGTGATACCTCTCTATAGGCAACAGCTTGCTTAGATAAATCATCATATATAATAAGTGCTGGACGACCAGTATCTCTGAAGTATTCTCCGATACATGCCCCTGTAAATGGTGCATAGAACTGTAGCGGCGCTGGATCAGCAGCAGAAGCACTGACAATTACGGTGTAATCCATGGCGCCATTATCTTCTAACACCTTAGCCACTTGCGCAACGGTAGATGATTTCTGACCCGAAGCCACATAGATACAGAATACAGGCTCCCCTCTATCGTAGAATTCTCTCTGATTGATTATCGTATCTATAGCTATCGCTGTCTTGCCAGTCTGTCTATCACCAATGATCAGCTCTCTCTGACCTCGACCAATTGGAATCATGGCATCGATGGCCTTTATTCCAGTCTGCAACGGCTCAGTTACCGGTTGTCTGTAGATCACACCAGGTGCCTTTCTCTCGATAGGCATCTCATATTTCTCACCACCGATTGGGCCTTTTCCATCTATCGGCTCTCCTAGGGTGTTAACCACACGACCTATGATTTCTTCACCGACACTTACAGAGGCGATCTGCTTAGTTCTTCTGACAGTGGCGCCTTCCTTGATCCCATCACTAGGTCCCATGAGAACCACCCCGACGTTATCTTCTTCCAGGTTAAGTACAATAGCTTGCACCCCACTCTCGAATTCTACCAGCTCCCCTGCTTTCACTTGAGTCAAGCCATATACACGTGCGATACCATCTCCTACTTGAAGTACAGTGCCTACTTCTTCCAACTCAGATTCAGACTTGAATCCAGAAAGTTGTTGTTTAAGTATTGCAGATATTTCTTCCGGTTTTACCCCAGCCATATCAATATATTTTTAGATTGATTTAATGTATTTGTTATCAGTGAATTGCTGTTTTACTTGTTCCAGCTTATATGCGATGCTGGCGTCATATAGCTTATCATCCATCTGGATGACAAAGCCGCCGATGAGTGCTGGATCGACCTTAGTTACGATCTCTACCTTCTGATCGGTATGCTTACTATCTAGTAAGGTTTTTTTGATTTTTTCTAGTGCTTCTTCTGACAGAGCCGTTGCCGTAGAGACGGTCACAGTAGAGACATGCTTCAGCTTATTGTACTGCGTCATGAATGCCGAAACAATCTCGGGCAAGTAAGTCTCTCTGGTCTTATTCGTGATGATATTAAGAAACGCCATCGTCACCTTATCGAATGAACCGCCAAAAATCTGCTGGAAGATAGCGTTCTTCTTGTCAGCCTTGATAATCGGACTCTTGACCAGTAGGTATAGGTCATTATTCTTGAGTGCCGTTTGTAGCTCGGTCATATCACTATTAAGCACATCCAGCTTATTCTGCTCGACACCGAGGTCAAGCAGAGATTTAGCATATCTGGTGGCGATACGATGTTCTACCATTAGTTCAGGTTCAGTTCGTCCACTAATTTATTCACGAAGCTGTTATGCTCTGGACTTGCTGCTAGTTCTTTTTTGATGATCTTCTCAGCTAGCTCAGTCGCCATCAAACCTACTTTATTTTTGACTTCCGTCAATGCGGCTTTCTTTTCATTATCTATTTCCAGTTTGGCACTGGTCATAATTCGTTGAGCATCTTCTTTGGCTTTGTCCTTCGCTTCAGAAATGATATTTGCTTTAGCCTCTTTAGCCTCTTTGAGCATTGCTGCTCTTTCTTCTCTTGCTTGTGCAAGTATAGTTTCGTTTTCTGCTTTGAGGTTAGCCATCTCTTCTCTGGCCTTGTCTGCTTCTGCTAGTGCATTCTTGATGTTATCTTCTCGTGTTTTGAGACCTTCCATCATCGGCTTGAAAGCATACTTGGACATCAACCACCAGAAAAGACAAAATATGACCAACGACCATAGAGCTAGTCCTGGTGTCGGTTGAAATGGTGCGAATCCTGCTAGAAAAATCATTTTCGTGTTTTTTTCTTTTTAATAAATAGAAAAAGAAGAACAGCTACTTTGCCAACCGCATTTTGCTGTTTCTTCGTGCATCCTTTGCGTAGGTACTACGTCATAAAAATTGACAATAGTATTGCGATTAGTGCGGCACCCTCCATGAAGGCAGCCATAAGAATCATCGCACCTCTGATATCACCAGAAGCTTCTGGTTGACGTGCAATTGCCTCTACAGCTTTACCACCTATCTGTCCTAGTCCGATACCTGCACCTATTACTGCAAGTCCGGCTCCTACTGCTGCTAACGTTCCTGTCATAACTATGAACTATTTATATAAAGAATTAATGATGATCGTGATGTTCTTCTGTCGCAGCACCTAAATAAGATGCTGTCAATATCGTAAACACAAAGGCCTGTACAAAAGCGACTATGAGCTCTATGGCCATCATGAATAAAGTCAATGGAATGGCTAATGCTGTTCCTGTCAAACTACCGCCCAAACTTGCGCCTGCCTTACCGAATATGAATATCAATCCGACGAATGATAAGATTGCAATGTGTCCTGCTGATATATTACCAGCCAAACGTAACATCAAGGTCAATGGCTTGATGAACATACCCATGATCTCCACAGGTATTAGGATTATCTTGACAAACAAAGGGGTATCTGGCGGCCATAAGATATGCTTCCAGTAGTCAGCATTCCCGTTTATCGTCGTGACGATAAATACAATAATCGCCATGATAGCTGTCACCGTCAGTGAACCAGTCACATTGACACTGCCTAAGAAGGGCACTTGGCCCCATAGATTCAGACCTAAGATGAAGAAGAAAATCGTCATCAATAGGGGTAAGAATTTTTCGTGCTTATCGCCAAGGAATGGAATCGCCACATCATCTCTGATATACTGGAACATCGGCTCTAGATAAGCTTGTATCCCACTCGGTGCTTCCCCTGCTCTCGTCGTATAGGCCTTAGCAGCTGATCGGAAGCCTAAGAAAAGTAATAACGAAACGAGTATCATCGAGACAACGTTCTTAGTCGGGCTCAGATCGATAAAGTTAGATGGACCACCTCCTAGGAGACCAGCATCCCAAATTGTTTTCTGTTCGAGTAGATAGCCTTTGCCATTGACGATAGCGTATCTCTTCTCTATATCCTTGCCTTCTTTTGCCTTGATCATGGCTGTATCGAAACCTTGCACATCGTAGTGGTCGGACCCTTGGAAGTCAGCACAAGTTATTCTATGGATATTGCCTTGGTAGAGTACATAGTCCTTATAGCCATAATGGCCATTATCGTGATGTCCTGCACCGAACTTTCCTGTAGAGAAAAACTCTAGGCCTCTCGTCTTATTGTATATGATTGCTGGAAGCGGAATACGCACCATATCCATAATCGTGTAGACATTTGCATCAGAGATGTGATGGATTGCCGTCCCAGTAGGATCATAACCATGATGGTGATGAGGCTGTGCTGGTGTACCGCAATCTGTAACAAAGTTGTTTTTGTGTTCTTCGTGACCGTGACCATCATGCCCATCGCCGCTATCTGAATGTGCGTGACCAGAGTGATCATGACCCGAATGGTCGTGGCCTGAGTGACCGTCATGATTGTGGCCAGAGTGATCATGCCCATCATGTTGGTTGTGCTCATGCCCGTCATGCTTATGACCGTGGTCATGCTTATGTTGCTGTGCGAAAGCAACAGTAGATAGGAACAAACAGCTTAGTATAAAAAATTGTCTTAGCATGGGCTTAGCCTTCTGAAAATTCGGTGCAAAGGTAGCATTAAATGGTGCTAAGCCTTGCTTTTTTACTGTAAATTATTAGCAAATCGGTTGTCTAAATGCGCCTAAACGTACTTTTATTGGAATAGGAGTTCTTGACCGATGATTCAGAGTACAATCATAGATATCACCACTTAGCAAACTAACAGAATCATTTAATCTAAATAGTAAGCGTAGCCAAATATATTTTGTTGGTTTTGGTCATTATTGAAATTTCGAATAAGCAAATAGAATAGACACCATAATTAGCATATATACATTGATATTACTACCATAAGGATAGGTTATCCTATATGAACATGTAAAAAAAAAGACTGGCTCGTTACTGAACCAGTCTCTATGTCTTATTGTATAACTACTCTTTTTATAATGCTCGACTCATCATAAAGAAGCTTAACTAGGTAAACACCTGGTGGAAAACTAGATAAATTCACAGTATATATATCTGAAGAAATCAAAGATGTTTGTAATAATATTTTACCTTCTAGATTCATTAACGTTAGGTTATAATCAATTGATTGGGTGTTCGACTTATCAATTATCATTTCTGAAATTACTGGATTAGGATAAATACTGAACAGCTCAGATGTCACTACTGGTATCGTAGAAACTACTTTATCTGATACTATATCTGATTCTATATTGTTATAACTTTCATCTAGGTCACTGATAACCAATGGGATATTAGAGTCACACGTAACCACAAGTTCCCATTTTGTCTCGTCTGGACCATTAGGATTACAAGGCTGCCCATCCACTTCTGCTTTAATCCAATAAAACCCTTGAGCATTAGGAGGAATTGTAACTACTCCACTCAAAGTGTTTCTTCTATCACATCCATTAGAACTATTAATATTGATTGTTCCGATATTAGCTCCTTGTTGATTATTCCATGAATAATCAGAAAAATCTACAGAAGTCGTCTGGTGACTAGCCATATAAATATTTGCACAGTCACACCAGAAAGAACAGGAACAAGGTGGCGGATCATTTGTTATGTAGCAACATGCTTCAGTAGAGCTAGTGAATGATTCACAACACTCCATTGATACAGAAGTTACCGGCGTTGTATGTAGTAAAAATTCACTATTACTAAAATCATTTTCTTCAGAAATAATCAACTTAAAATTATCTGCTATATAGAAAGTTTTAAATTGCCAATGAAGCTGTGTACCCGAATTGAGTTTTATTCCTGTCTGAGCAAGACTTTCGTCTGATTCACTCAAGCCAGATCGTCCACCATTCTCATCCAGAACATCTGTCATAATACTATTAATAGTAAAAGAATAGTCATGTTCACAACCTAATATATCCGTTATTGTTAAAGAATAATCTCCAGTTCCAAGACAATCTATAAAGCTTTCCATCGATCCATTACTCCATAAGAAAGTCCAATCTGGGTCTGGCTGCAATACCTCTATTCCTCCATTATTAGTATCACATAATTGGTCATCGACATCAAATTCTGGCTCTATTTCACTATCGATAATAAATGGAAACTCCTCACAACAACTAGGACCGTCTGTCCACCTGACCTTTATCGTGTACTCTACATCTACTTCTAATTGTACACAGAAGTTATCCTCATCATCAGATATACTTAGTGGAGGACTCCACCCAGCACCTCCTTTTATCATAAATTGCACAAACTCGTGGAATCTTACTGACTCATTTATATCATAATATGAAAAACAGACGACTGGCATACAATCATCAGAATCAATATCAATTAATACTTCACTTAAGTCAATTTCATCATCAGGTGCAATAACCAGTGTTGTATTATTGGTAGGACAGTCTGCATCATATATGACATAAGTCCCAAATACATCATCTGTAGAAGGGTAAACAGTAAAATACCCATCTTCACAAAATTCTCTATCAAAGAACCCACCAGCAAAAGGAGAAATAATATCATTTGAAGGTATTTGTCCTTTACAACCATCTTCTATTGTCACATCATGATAACGAGTAACTATATAATCTTGCTCGTCTGATCGTCCTCTATTACCAATGTCGACAGTAATTCCTTGAGTCCCTCCCCCTGAAGTCATGAAATCATCCCTGCATATCAGGAATGGACAATCGTCAGGTGTGATATAATTAAGAGTAATTGGCTGAATAACATCGTCCAAACACTCATTTCCATACGAATATCTCATAGCTATTTGTAAAGGTTTCGGCTTTTCGACTTCGAGAGTAAATATGGTAGAGTTCGAGCAATCACATTGAGTATCAAATAGTGTCAGCTGATACGTCCCCTGATCTGCGATAGAAAAATCTTCTATACAAAATTCAGGACCAACCAGGCCTGGATCTTCCGGACAAACCTCAGATCCATCAATCTCAAGTATTTTCTCCCATAAATAATTATTATCTGTAAAACAGAAAGGTGGGTCAGCCATAGTACCCACTCCATTAGGACCAATCAAATTCAAACAAAACTCATCATCTAAGCAAACATTATACGTGCATTCCATGGTAGCTAAAACGTCATCTAATACTGGCTGAGGGTTATCAGTTCTCTCTCCTCCGCAAAGATCTATTTCTTCTTTTTCTATCTCGAGATTAATAGGTGGCTCTGGCATCGTAATTAAAAAATCGTCCATTATCAAACTACCACCCCCGGCAAGTCCATCTATAAAATCATTATTACCCGAATATCCATTAGCAGAGCAATCTTGATTACCATTCGTAGCAAGTGAAAAATAAACAAAATTGGTAGTTTGATTAACTGAAATATCAATCGTGAAAGAGGTCATCCCATAATTGATATTTGGCTGGTTGGCTCCTCTGAACCAAAAATTATTAAAATTGAAATTATCAGGATTACTTACACCAGCATTATAGTTTGGCGGTGTCAGTGGATAGCCCATTCCTAAAGATGGAAGACTATTTGCAATCGCTACAGTCGCAATTGTTTCATAGCCGTTATGTGGCTCTTGTGGATCCACATTCAGTGGTGTCGAAAGATCTGGAGGATTCGCAGATCCTTGGACCATAACAGTACCCTGTATATCAGGATAGTATCCTAAGAAAGCCGCCTGGAATGTCAATTGATAATTACGTCCCTTAGGCAAAGGCTCCAGTGGACAGCAGAGTGGAATAACTATCCCTTCATGTCTTGCACTGGTTCCGTTCTGTCTTTTACTCTTTATAACTCTCACATGATTATCTATGATATCTGGTGTTGTAAGTTTTACCGGATTGGTTGGGTTGGCCTCTGCGGACCATGCAACAGGGTATTGGCTGATACCTTCCAGAGGCGCATCATCTCCAGCATATGATTTATTCAGTAAAATGCAACGACCTGTATTATTGATACAGGTACCTCCACTTATATCATCGCCAATCGCTTGGTTAAGTGGTTCACCTACACAATTACAGTTTAATGGATTCATCCCGTTTATGATAATCCTATCCTGATGTGTACAAGGATCATTATCATCACAGGCTTGGAATGTAGTCGTAATTATCTGTTCGTTACCATCACAGCTTTGAATCACTTCTGTTTCTGATTGCAGAGGATTAGGTACATTAACATAAGTCTCACACTCACAACAATCAGGAACCCCATCACAATCAGCATCTGGCATCATAGAACCTATCGGGCAAGGACTAGATCCACAATTCACTATGGCAGTACATGGTGGATCTCCCCAGGTATCACATTCACTGAGATGCTCACAGATCTTTGCTGCATTCTCTGGATGGATCGGAAAATTATCATCTACGTCGAGAGGTGTCTGATCATGAGGAGGTGCACAATCTGTCGGACCAAAATCAAAAGCCCAACAGTTAGACATCAGGGTCGTAGGACATAGTCGGTCTACTGTTCTGCCAGGCTCATCTGGATCTGAATTATCACCATTCCAGCCATCAGGTTCTTCTCTAGGAGGGTCAGTGGGATTCTGAATTTGGTCACAATGTGTATTGTCCTCTGCCCCACATGACTGCAATTCAAGTGCATATCTATGTTGCTGACAATTATCATCGTCAAACGAATAAAATGCATTGGCACCAGTATGTACAGCACCCATACTATGGGCTAGTTCATGGGCGATGATCAGCTCATCGAAAAGATCAGACTGACCATCATTCGGTTCAGTATTGAAGGTGCCCAGATTAGCAATCGATTCGCCATTCATATCGAGTGGTGGGTTAAAAATAGGATTTCCTGTATTCTGATCCAATGGATTAAAAGTCCCACCACATAGGTTTCCTATTCCATTAGAAACGCCGCCATTAATATCACCGACATCAGACCAATTGATCAACTGGGCCAGATCAGTCTCCCTGTTTTGATTAGTTGCCCCTTCTACAAAGTCTTCTAGTCTAAAAAAAAGTGAAGTCGGACCAGCATATGGATCCGGCGAGGTGTGAATGAAGACCTCCTGTAGCTGTAGTTGTACACAATATTCCGTCGGCTGACCATTCTCGATCAGTTCACAACTGATCGCATCAAAATAGGAAGCACTGTTAGCAAAGAGCATCGTGATCTCAGTTATTGCATCTTCTATAGTACCTCCAAGTGTCACATAGGTCTCATAATCCAGTTCCATATAGACGGTCAGTGGACCATGGCTGCTATTGCCATTGGCACGTGTCAGTGCACCTCCATTCTCCTTAAAATTAGTTCCAGTCCCGGTACTCTCACACAGAAAGGTCCTAGCTGGCATCTCATTAGATAATCTATACACCTCATAATGCCCCGGACTACCAGAATCTTCCTCCCCATTTTCACTACTGGTATTATACAACTTATATCCTGATCTATCTTCTAGAATCACACGACATCTGACTTCGCCATCGAAGATCCCCATTCTGACCATAGTCCTGGGACGACCCTTTATGATCCCCGTATAGAAACTGGGGGATTGCTGGATACGTCCTTCGGGGTCATCTGTAGTCTTGATTAGTAGTCCTTCTGCATTTATGAAGGACCTTTTCTTAAGTATCAGCTCCAGCACCTTGCCATCCTCTATAGGAAGGTACATACTAGGTTCTTCTACGCCTATCTTCATGTGGGCAAGCATAGTCGGATTCAAGGTCAGAGTACTGACCAGACCCTCATCCTTATCTAGAGTAAAGGTCTCTTCTGATTCAAATAGTGGGGTATATTTTTCTTGTGCAGTGATTACTCCACAAATGAAAAATAGAATGATAAAAAGCATATTTTTATACATAGCATTCAGTTTTAGGATAAACAATATGCTTTAAGATATATGCTATATTCTGTAATCCAACAAATCCTAATGGGGTATTAACAAGGGTAATTAACTGATATTCATATATATATATATATAATCATATTATATATAATATGTATTAAATAAATTACAAAAAGGCCTACTTTTACTAAAATTGTAATTATGAGAATTCTCTGTTTCTTGATACTCTCCTCCCTTTACAATCCCTTAGTTGCTCAGAAGCTTGACTTTACTGAACTAGGTGGCGTGCCGGAGTATCTGATGAATGCCCCTTATAAATTCAGCACTGATGGATGGGTAATACCTTCTCTTACAGATCGGACTGTCCTTGCGATTTCTTATAATGGTCAGAACTATGAAATCTTAAAATTCGAT
>CALEAC010000062.1 GCA_937944095.1 uncultured Saprospiraceae bacterium | reverse complement strand
TAATACCTATGATGAACATGACTAAGGTAGAATAGCTTTTCATGAACGGCTAAGATAATTCATCTATAGCTATCTACGTCTATACCTAGGTTCCAAAATCAAAGAAAAGCTCTTACTTCCCAGCAAGGGTCATAGTGCGGCTATAAAGGACACGATGCCTTCATGTGTTGAGTACTTTTTATTATTGGCCTTGCACCATTTATTGATATCACCATAAGGCTTCATCGCCTTCTTGATTGCTTTTTTGTTGGTAGAGAACTTGGTCACACTGTCGTTCTCGATAAGGATGTATTGATAGTGCTTATTGAACCTTTTCCTTTCGATGATTTCACCAGGAGGCGTTTCGGTAGTGGTGATAATCGAGGCATCTAGTCCTAAGTATAGCGCTCTATTATCATTTGCGATTAGTTGGATATAATAGTCTGCTGTTAGGTCTTTGTGTGGAGATGTCACCATAACTATTGTATCCAGGAAGTGTAGGTCCTTAGGAGTAGCATCATTCTTGCTTGGGATATGTATGCTTTTTATATCCCGTCTATCGATAGTAATGGAAAGCATATCGTTGTTGATGGCTTCCGCTTGCCCTGTTTCTCCATTGTAGTTAACCTTGACCTTTTTGTAGTCGGCGTCCTTTAGGTCATATAGCGTAGCTTCGACCCAATCCTCGAAGAGAAAACAGGACCCCTTGACACCCTTGTATCTATCTGTGTCGAAAGCCTGGGCATCTTGGAACAGCACTTTGCTCTGGGCAAGACTGCTGGTAGCATAACTAACCAGAAATAAAAGGAAGAGTTGTTTAATCATTCGTTTTTGTTGTGGTATAAATCTAAGTCAGTTTTAAATAATAACTGCTCATTCGGTAGCTAGTTAACAATATGATAAGGCAATTTGATTTGTATCAACAACTGATGTGTATAAGACAGATGTCTATTTAGATACGACGAGAGAGGTGCTGGACTATCAGAAGGGTCTTATCATAGTGCAACGTCCTTGGATTTCAAGTCTGATGTATTAGCTGCGGTGTTTAAGCTGGACAGTTTAGGTTACAATAAACTAGGCCTGATGGGGCATAGCGAAGATGGCCTAATTGCACCGATGGCAGCAGTGGAAGATTCTAGGATAGATTATATAGTCACTCTCGCTGGGCCAGATAAGGCTATTGCCGAAATGATGGTTATACAGAATAAGCTCGTCCTGCAAGAACAAGGACTATTTGCAGCCGAAGAGATAGAAGAATTTCTGGTCTTTACTAGAAAGGTCTATAGCCTAATCGATCTAGCGACACCAAAGGAAAAGCTATCTGACCCATTGAGGAACTTCTGTAATGAGTTCTACTATAGTCGAGACTCTATCGTTGCCAAGCAATATGGGAGCAACAAGAGCCAATTTTATCAAGCGTACGGATTTTCTATGTTTAACCCTTGGTTTAGATGGTTTATCAATTATGATCCGGCTCCCACTATAGAGAAGTTGACCTGCCCGACCTTGGCTTTGAATGGCAACATGGATATACAAGTAGCTGCCGGTCCTAATCTCGATGGATTCAGAGCAGCACTACGTAAGAGTAAGGTTACTAATTATAAAGTCCTAGAATTAGATAGTCTAAATCACCTCTTCCAAAAAGTCAAAACATCTTCCACCAAAGAATACTACCGTAGCCCCGAAACCTTCTTCATTCTTAATTCTTAATTCCTAATTCCTAATTCCTAATTCCTCATTCATAATTCCTCATTCATAATATCCCATTCCCCTAATTCCAAAAATCATCCTACCTTCGACCGTGCCCACTAAAGAAGCCATACTACAAGACGTTTTCGGCTATAAGTCGTTTCGTTTCGAGCAAGCTCAGATTATAGATAATGTCCTTGCTGGTCGAGATTCGCTCGTTATAATGCCTACTGGTGGTGGCAAGTCCTTGTGTTATCAAGTACCGGCCTTAGTGCTGGAAGGGCTGACTGTTGTCATCTCGCCTCTCATTGCCTTGATGATGGACCAAGTCGCTGCGCTCAAGGAGAATGGCGTCTCAGCAGCGGCCATACATAGTAACTTGAGCATGGAAGAGAGGCAGCAAGTCCATAGTAATATCAATGCTGGCAAAGTCAAGCTACTCTATGTTTCTCCCGAGAAGCTAGGTTCTGAGGGGTTCGTTCAGTTCTTAAGTGCTTTAGACGTCAGTCTATTTGCAATAGATGAGGCCCACTGTGTGAGTACATGGGGTAATGACTTCAGACCAGACTATGTCAAGCTACAAGTTATCAAAGCGCAGTTCCCGGAGATACCCATTATTGCTTTGACAGCCACTGCGGATAGTACTACCCAGGATGACATCATCGTTCAGCTTAAGCTGTCAGAACCTCAGAAATATGTGAGCAGCTTTGAGCGGCAGAATATCACCTTAATGGCTAAGCCAGGACAGGATAGAGTCAAAGCCATCTTTGATTTTCTGGACGATCATGAGGAACAGGCTGGTATAATATACTGCCTCAGTCGAAAAGGGACAGAAACAATAGCTGCTAAACTCGAAGCGCAAGGCATACAAGCTGATTATTATCATGCAGGCAGATCTGCAGAAGAGCGGAGTAGGGTACAAGAGCGATTCCAAGCTGATGAGTTGGATGTGGTCTGTGCGACGATTGCTTTTGGTATGGGTATCGATAAACCTAATATTCGGTGGGTGATACATTATAATATGCCTAAGAACCTCGAAGGTTATTATCAAGAGATCGGCAGAGCGGGCCGAGATGGTGCGCCGGCCAAAGCTTTATTGTTCTATAGTTGGGGGGATATGTCGCAGTTAATGCGCTTTGTGACAGAAAGCGAAGCGTCAGAGCATTTTAAATATATACAAACTGCCAAGTTGGATCGGATGTGGCAATTCGCAGATGCGACCAGCTGTCGGACTAATTTCATCCTCAATTACTTCGGGGAATATAGAACAACCAATTGTGGCCACTGCGATAACTGCCTCAATCCACCAAAATTCTTTGACGGCAGCACTTATACTAAGATGGCAATTTCAGGCGTGATCAGAAGCGGGGAGGGCCTCAATATGGGCTTACTCATGGATCTGCTCAAGGGGTCTTACAAACAAGAATCTAAACACCTCGGATTACAAGAGATTAAGACTTTTGGTGTGGGGAGGCATTTGACTTATCCAGAATGGACTGCTTATCTGAATCAGATGATCAATCAAGGCTTGCTTAGGGTTGATTTCACAGAGAACTCCAAAATCAAAACAACACCTTTATCTAGGCAAGTCCTGGATGACACACTCACTGTCGACCTAGCCGCATACAGAAAAAAGGAGGCGAAAGCTAAGAAGCAACCTAAAGTAAAGATAGATATTGACAGTGTGGTGTATGATGCAGCTCTGTTTGATAGATTAAAAAAGTGGCGCCTCGACCAAGCACGCAAGCAGAAAGTACCACCTTATATTATTCTGAATGATCGTACAATGAAGTTCATCTGTGCTGAATTGCCTGATTCACCTGCCGCACTGTTAGAGGTAGAAGGTATCGGTAAGGGCAAACT
>CALEAC010000061.1 GCA_937944095.1 uncultured Saprospiraceae bacterium | reverse complement strand
AACTGACTGACAAAGTCATCTTGATAACCTAAGAAATTAGATTGGTTTTCTTCGTAGGCTGAATAGAAAGAAAATCTATTGTCCAGTCTTCCATACAATTCTATACCTCGCTTATTAAGAAAGATGTTGTTATCATTACTTAAGTCTCTACCAACCTTAAAGTGCAAAATAGGATTAATGCCTAGCTGGAAATGGTCACCCTTCACCTCATATAAGCGCTTAGGTGATTGATAAAAGTGGTTAAGAAAGCCATTCTTACCAATCGTGTCTGTATAGATATTGTTTTGTCGTTTCCATTCCATATCTACTATCGACTCGTCTAGGTCATACGGCGTCCAATCATGTAAGGCCGTATGGACCATAATAATGGAATCGGACTTTATTTCATATCGATCTAACCCTTGGGCAAGTTGGTTATCAGAAAATACATATGGAATGAAATCAACTTCAGGTGAATTGGTATTCTGACCTAAGATAGGTGATACCCATGTAATAGAGGCCACAACGAATATTAATATTCTACTTAGGTAGTACATAATTATGATTGGAACTCTAACAAGAAATTCTTAACGGATTCGTCAAAGAGCGCCGCATCTGAATCGAGAAACTCTACTTCCAGAGGAATAACAAAGATGGGAATCTTATGCTTCATCAGAAAGTCTCTGTGTAAATCTAGACGCATAGCATCCTTTTCTGTGGTTAAGAAAAAAGCATTTTCTTCACCAATGTTTTCATAGATTTTTCTGAATTGTTCTAACTCTAAATCCGAAAAATAATGATGATCCTCGAACTTAACAATGTTATCGATGTTCGTGATTTGCTCTAGATAGCTAATTAAATAATCCACCTTAGCAATAGCTGAAATAAGGATGACATGTGCATCATCAGTTAGACTTATTCTAGTCTCCTTATCAAATAAGAAATAGGGGTCTTGGTATTTATACTTAGAGAAAAATACCAGCTGGTTTTTCTTTAGGTCCAACTTACTCATAAAGTTCTGCTTCTCCTCTTCACTCAGTGAGTTAGGACATTTAGATATGATAATTATATCAGCTCGTTCGTAGGATTCTCTCGGTTCTCTAAGGGTTCCAAGCGGAAGTAGATAATCCTGGAAAAATGGTTCTGCATATTGTGTCAACAATATATTCATTGCTGGAACCACGGATCTATGTTGGAATGCATCATCTAGTAGTATCGTCTGTACCTCCGGATGATGTTTTAGAATCATCGGTATGCCGATATTCCTACTTTCCGATACGGCAACTGGTATCTGACTGAATTTCCTCTTGAATTGTAAGGGCTCATCACCTGCTATCTTTGCATCATCTACTGTACGGACCAATCGAAAGCCTTTGCTCTTCCGCTTGTACCCCCGGCTCAAAGTCGCCAAATTTAGATATGGGGAAAGTAATCTGATTAGATACTCTATGTGCGGTGTTTTTCCAGTGCCACCCATAGACAAGTTCCCCACATTGATAACAGGTATATTAAAGCTAGTAGACTTAAGCAAGCCAGCCTCATAGAAGATGTTCCTCAATGAAATCATAGCACCATAAATCAATGCAAATGGGGCTAAGAGAAAGAAGGCTATTGGATTACGTCGCATATATTCGTTAACTGCCAAAGATGATTTGCCTACCTATGTTGCATTCTAGACATCTCTGAGTATCACAAAGTTCATTCTTTAGATGGATCAATGCTTGGCTATGTGCTGCTGACTCAGGAACTAGTCCTAATTCTTTCCATTTTCTTATGATCTTATTGTCCTCTGCGGGTAATTCACTAAGGATGTCGAGGGTCTGCTCTTGCAAATTATCATCAGCACATTTTCTGGCGTAAGTGTATAGCAAAGGTACTATCGCATTAATAATGAGAATCTGCTTAGTGGCAAGACCTATTTGCTTCACCTTAGGAGTACTTGGTTTTCCAGGTAGATAGTGGTCGTGCCAGTAATCAGAGGTGGTGGCTGTTAGTAATTCTTGTAGGTTCTTCGTATTCGGCTGAGATCTAATAGTTTGGAATAACTGAGGCGTATTATGATAGAGCTCAGCTAATTGGGCTATTCTAATTGTTGGAAAATTTGCCGGTCTTAATTTAGAAAATCGCCACTCTACGCCAGTCATCGGGCTGAGGTCGAATTTGCTTTTAAGATGTTCGTATTCCTTCTCTAATCGACTAATATATTCATCATTTCCATGTAGTAAACCCGCTTGTCCTAAGAGCAAAGCTTCTTTCTGGAATAGTGTTTCACACTTAATCAAAAGGGCGTGCGGCACAACCTCCGCTAACCGCTCAAAAGCGATATTATTCACCTTGAGACCCAAATACTTCATTAACAAAAAATAGAGTGCTTCCTCCCAATTGTTTTTTATTCTCCCTAAAAGGATTTCTATCTGATCTATTTTATTGATTAGCCTTTCTACCAATAGTTTCTCTAGATAAAAACCCTGATTACTATAGTCTGCAGTTATCAGCTTCGCCTGACATGGTATCCACGTCAGCGAGGCCATAAGGTCTACATGATTTGTGATATACTTCTGGTCGATTCTATCTTTTAATTCTAGGGTTGGTATAGTCTGACCATTCTGGTTGACTATGGTCTTATCATCTTCGTATACCACATGTAGGATAACACTATTATATGCTGGATCTGATTGGTGGTCATGTCTGGACCAATCAGATGATCGGATATGTATCTCGATATGCCCTGCCCACTTTACTTCTTCTAGTGTCAACCGGCAATCTAAAATATCTGGACCAGCATTATAATTTAAATGTCCAAAATCATATATACAAAGGTCTAAGCCATCTACTGTTCTTAGATTACTAAGGTCAAAACGCTTTGTCAGCCAGATATGATGGAGTAATTCTTCTTTCACTTTATCCTATCAAAAACACAAAAATTATAATCATAAGGGTTAGCCTCATCTGCAAGGTGCGGATCCTCATTCGCTAATTGCCATTGTTCCATATTTAATTCTGGAAAAAAAGCGGTGGCATCAGGTACTATTGTGTTGATTCTTGTAAGATATAAGGTATCCCACAGGTCAATCGTCTGTTTATATATATTGCTACCTCCAAGTATAAACAATTGCTTTTGATCCGCTTTCTGCGCGATATTTATTCCGTCTGTAATAGAGTGAACGCACCTTACGCCTGAGTGAAAGAACGACTTATTACGTGTCACTACAATATTAGTTCTACCCGGGAGTGGCCTTCCTATAGATTCAAAACTCTTACGACCCATTAGTACATAATGTCCCATTGTCTTTTCTTTGAAAAACTTAAGGTCAGCTGGCATCCGCCATGGCAGGTCATTGTCCTTACCGATGGCATTATTATTACTGGCCGCAACTATACTAGATATTTTCATTTTCTTTTTCTTTAGGCAGGTCTTTACTGATGAGGTCCTTCTCTTTCATTAGTTGATGTAACTTAGGTCTCTTGACTTCTCCCTTGATATATTTTTCGATGACTAATCCAGCAATAGGGGCTGCGATATCACCGCCGAAGCCAGCATTTTCTACATATACAGCAATAGCAATTACTGGATTTTCCCTCGGTGCAAAGGCAAAGAAAACAGAGTGATCATCACCATGTGGATTCTGAGAGGTACCTGTTTTTCCACAGATACTAATACCTGCCGTATTGGCCCTATGTCCTGTCCCATATAAGATAGCACGACGCATACCCTCTATAACTGGGTCGAAATGTTCTGGTTCTATTCTGACGACTTTCCTATTAGCTGGTGTAGAGAAATCAGAAAACGATTGTCCTGTATCGACACCCTTGATCAAGTGGGGTGTATAATAATATCCTCGATTAGCTATGATTGCTGCAAGGTTAGCCATCTGCAAGGTGGTCAAATCTAATTCTCCCTGTCCGATTCCGATGGACATAATATAAGTCGATTTCCAGTTGACACCAGGCTGATTATATAAATTATCATAATACTCAGGTTTCGGAATAAAGCCTGATTTTTCTGAGGGCAGATCGATGCCCAATGACTTTCCGAGGCCAAAATCTGTGAGATGGTCCTTGAGTATGTTCAGACCAATCTCTGGTTTGCTGAAACCTTCTTTTTCGATAACCTTCCTGACCATTTCGAAAAAGTAGCTATTACAAGAGTGCTGTATGGCAGACTTAACTGTACATGGCGTAGCATGGGAATGACAACCGAACTTGAAGGTTCGATACTCATAATAGCCATGGCAACTCACTGTACTATATGGACTCATCACCCCTTCTTGTAAGGCGATTAGTGAAAGTATAGGCTTGAATATAGAGCCTGGGGGATACTTAGCAGAGATCGATCTATCGAGTAAGGGTTTTTGTAATTTATCGAGACGTAGAGCACGATAGGCCGCACTTCGATTCTCATCTAGATTGAGCAAATTGGGGTCATATGATGGCGCAGAAACCATAGACAGAACTTCACCTGTAGATGGTTCTAACACGACGATGCTCCCTCTCTTATTCTGCATCAATTCTTCACAATAAGCCTGGAGTTCTAAATCAATGGTCGCATATAAGTCAGCACCTTGCTCTGATAGTGAGTCCAGCTTCCCATCATTGAACGAAGAAATCTCACGACCTATATTATCCTTCATTAGAAATCGGACACCCTTCTTTCCTTTCAATAAATTCTCATAGGTATTTTCTAGTCCACTTTTTCCTATGAAATCACCTCGATGATAATCGGTATGCTCATTTGCAATCTGGTTCAGGTCGACCTCGCCGAGATATCCTAATATATGAGGTGCATTAGAATGCGGGTAAGAACGAATATTTCTAATGACTGGATAGAAGCCTGGAAACCTGAACAGGTGTTCCTGGAATATAGAAAACCGCTCAGGACTAATTTTTGATAAGAAGGTGTATGGAAGGGATTTTCTAAATCTATTACTCCGCCAATCTTTAGAGAGATTATTTTCGAAGGTGGCTCGATCTATTTCTAATAGCTCACAAAAGAAAGTCGTATCCATATCTGGATCAACGTTGTTATAGATACATTCTAGATCATAGATTGGTTTATTGTATGTTAATAATCTATCATTCCTATCATAGATGTTCCCACGAGATGGATACTTAATTTGTTTATCCAGAACTGTCTTCTCTGCAATCCGCTTATAAGTATCACTAAATATCTGAAGCTGAGCCAACTTGAATAACAGCAGTATGGAGCTTAAGCTGAAGGTGATTATTATGGGAATATGTTTCGTATCAAACTTCAAAACTCAGACAATCAATATTTAGGGTTAAAAATCAGCATACCAATCATAATTAGAAACAACGAAGCCATAAAGCTAGAAATGGTACGAAGGATGATTTCTTTGAAATATACAAATGAAAATGCCTCCAAGCTATATAAAACTGATAGGTGAATAACCAGCAATAGGGACATATACATAATAAAGCGACTGAAGCCATACCAGTATGGACTCAAGACAGCCTGCTTATAACCTTCTGCTGGCATCAACAATATCAATACATAATGTCTTATAAATGCCACAAAAGTTGCCGCGCCTGCATGCACACCTAGAGAATCATAAAATAAATCGACGGTTAAGCCTAATATGAATGAAAGCCCAATTAATAGTGCCCGGGGCATTTTTAGTGGGGCTAAGGCAATTATAACAGCATAAATAGTTAGATGGACGTAATTAAAGTCTCCTAAGGTCAGATTGACCCTCTTAAGCAAGATAAGCTGAAGAAATAAGACAAATAGAGTCCTAATGATATTACGCCTCCATAATTCATTCATTCAGGGAAGATAACAAATTGTCCTTTTCTTCTGAATCCTCAAACTGGACAACATAGACATGCTTGACATTAGATAGATCATAATCCAGCGTAACTTCTATGTTATAACTGTTGACACCGCCCTGAATCTTATAATCTGTGATACGTCCTATTGGAATCGACTTAGGAAATGAAATGGAGTAGCCACTGGTCACGATTCTGTCACCAATATTTATATCAGCGTGTTTAGGTACATCGATAAGATTCATAATCCGAGTGTCTGACGACTTCCAGATCAGATTCCCATGATATTCCTTGTCCGCCACCTTACAGCTTATTCGACTCTGACTATTGAGAATTAAGATGACCGATGCATACTTCTGTGTTGTGCTCTTTACGATACCAGCGACTCCATTATCTGTTATGACGCCCATTCCTGGTTTGACGCCTTGGGCTGACCCCTTGTCTATCGTGATGTAGTTGTTCCTGAGATTGACCGTCCTAGAAGTAACAATTGCTGTAATCAGTTTGTATGACGGTATACTATCTGAAATAGCCTGTTCATAGGCTTGGAAACCACCTTTATCATCAGAAAAGATTCTATAGTTGATAATGGTTTGTAATAATTCAGCATTTGCTCTGAAGAGGCTATCATTCTTAGATTTCAGTGTAAAGAAATCTTCTACCAAACCTACTTTTTGATTGACACCTTCGACTAGTAAATTAGAAGAATGGGACCAAATCTCTCCCTGACTTTTATTAAAGTTGATTATAAGGTAGACACTCAGTAATTCCAAGAGGATAAAAGTGACCAGTGCACTGAATCGATATATTATATATAATAAATTCCGCATGGTCTAATAGCAGAGCTTACAATGACTGCCGATCCATCAAGAAGGTATAAGTATCTGTATTAGCAAGTGCAAGACCAGTACCCCTAACAACAGCCTTTAGCGGGTCTTCTGCAACGTGGACTTTGAGGCTTGTCCTTTTGGATAGTCTCTCGTCTAAGCCTCTCAGCAAGGCGCCACCACCAGTTAAGTAGATGCCATTTCTGTATATGTCAGATGCTAACTCTGGCGGTGTATCTTCTAGTGCTTTGAGCACTGCCTCTTCTATCTTAGATATCGACTTATCTAGGGCTTCTGCGATTTCTACGTAGTTACAAAAGACTTGCTTAGGGATTCCAGTCACCAAATCTCTTCCATGGACACCCATGTCTTCTGGTGGATCGCTTAACATTTCTAGTGCTGAGCCTATTGTAATCTTAATATTCTCTGCTGTACGTTCGCCGATCAGCAAATTATGCTTTCGCTTGAGAAAATCTATGATATCACTAGTGAACTCATCTCCTGCGACTCTTATTGACTGGTCTGCAATAATCCCTGAAAGGGCAATTACTGCTATCTCAGTGGTGCCACCACCTATATCGATAATCATGTTCCCTTGTGGGGCTTGTACATCTAGACCTATACCAAGTGCAGCCGCCATCGGCTCATGGATAAGATAGGTTTCCTTAGAATCAACATGGTCTGCAGAATCAAAAACGGCACGTTTCTCTACTTCAGTGATACCAGAAGGAATACATATGACCATCTTGAGATGAGAGAAAAATCGTCTGCGCTCCCCTATCATATCAATCAGGCCATGTATCAAGCTTTCTGCAGCCTGGAAGTCGGCTATCACGCCATCTTTGAGTGGTCTTATCGTCTCTAAATTAGCATGCGTTTTTTCATGCATCTGCATAGCCTTAGTACCGACGGCAAGTACCTCATTAGTAATCCGATCTATGGCAACAATAGATGGTTCATCTACCACAACTTCACCATTCTGGATAATCAAGGTGTTAGCGGTTCCTAAATCAACTGCTAATTCTTGCTTAAAAAAACTGAATAAACCCATCGGTCAATTATAAATATGCGTGCTTGATTTAAAATAATTATTCCTATAAATGGAATTCTGTGGGAAGATAATCTGCAAGTATAAACTCCTTCTTCAGAGTCGAATACAATTATAATGATATTTATTCTGGAAGCGCTGCTTCTTTAGAATGAGACGACACATAATTTTTTTTTGTATTTGATCTTTTAGCAGTATAGGTCTTGCTAGTCGCAGAGTCTCAATGAGATAAATATGTAGGTATTAAGTTATATTACTTTCTTGTAATATCATCTATCCCCCTACTAGTACCGTTGTCATCATATTAGGGTCGAGATAACGCATCGCCATTTCTTGTAGATCATATGGTGTGACAGCTTTGACCACACTAATATGCTCCTTTAAGTGAGCAAAGGACAAGTGCTTAGAAACCAGCTCACGGACCAAGCTTGCTTTTGCAAATGGACCATCTAGATTGTGCAAACTCTGACCAATAATGTAGTTTTTGACCATATCCAGTTCCTGTGCATCTATCTCTTCAGCTCTTAAGAGGGCTAGCTCATTCCTTATCTCCTCCCTAGTGGCGTCTACATATTCTGAACCAACCTCAGCACTTATATAGAAATAGCCATCTCTGAGGAGGGTATGAGTCGCGGAATAGATCCCATAGGTATAGCCTTTTTCTTCACGTAGGTTCCTCATAAGTCTAGATCCGAAATAGCCACCTAACACCATATTTAGTACTTTGAAAACACTATAATCTGGGTGATCTGAAGGGAATAACCTTCTAGCCATCTTCAATGAAATCTGGTGCTCATTTTCGGTGGTCATCTTCTGCATTACCGGCGCACTTTCCGTTTGCGAGAATGCAGGCACTGTTTGCTTAGACTGTCGAGTCAGCTGCCCTAAGTCATGGTAAATCGTTTGCCGGACCTCTTCTTTATAATTACCACTAAGGACAACAAAGGCGATATCCGTTGCAAAATTGGCATTATAGTGATCCACGATAGCATTACGTTCTAGGGCATTGAGATCTTCTACTGTTGTATTATAGCCATAAGGATGGTCTTGTCCGAAAATCAGCTCTGTAACCTTCCGATAGGCTTGGATATCGTTCTTAGCCAATTGCTGTCGCATCTTCTGGCTAATTAGCTGAATATACTTTTCGATCTCCTTGTCAGCATAGGCTGGATATCGCAACATATCTAGCCATACTGGCCACACCTGTGCAAAGAAACGTTCTAACACAATAAGGCTTATCGTTGTAATCTCCATACTGGTTGAGACCTTGACAGTTGCACCATGAAAATCATATATGTGGGCTAATTCCTCAGAATTATGCCTAGTGGAACCTTCTCTTAACAGCGCGAAGGCGGCTTTAGCGGCACCTCTTTGTTGCTCATGGACTCTGCCTGCCCTTAGGACGTAATCTATCTTGATGATTTTCTGAGATCCGGCCTTGATCTCATAGATTGGAATGCCGTTTTTTAACTCAGACTGTCCGACGCCAGTTAATTGAATATCAAATTGCGTAACTATTTTAGGTGCCTTCTTCCTGTCTATCATTATCTTTACCACATTAAGTCAAATTATACAAGTAAGTGCAGAGAGCCAACTTGCATATATTCTCCAATATTAAACTATCCTGATGGTATTTGAAGTCTCATCTAATGAATTACTGAAAAAACTTCAGATTGCTGCTGGCGCCATCAGTTCTAATCCTGTTATCCCTATCCTTGAGGACTTTCTTTTTGATCTATCAAAGAATGAACTGACCATATCAGCTACTAATCTAGAGGTAACGATTATATCTTCCATAGAAGTGTCAGGAAGCAAGGATGGCAAAGTTGCCGTCCCAGCTAAGATTCTTCTAGACACATTAAAAGCACTTCCGGACCAACCAATCAATTTTGATGTAGATACTGGTAATTATGGTATAAAACTGAAATCCTTATACGGTGTCTACAAATTAGCTGGTGATAATCCAGAAGATTTTCCAGAGACACCACCAGAAGAAAACGTTAATCAAATAGAGCTGCAGTCCGACCCACTGGTCAAGGCTATTAATAATACCATCTTTGCCACGAGTACTGACGAACTCAGGTTAGCAATGACTGGCGTCTTACTACAACTAGATTATAACAAAGCCATCTTTGTATCTACGGATGCTCATAAATTGGTCAAGTACACCATAAGTGGGATCAATACAGAAATGAATGAGTCCATTATCATACCTAAGAAAGGTCTCACCCTATTCAAGAATGCGATTGCTAATAAGGATGATGAAGCGACCAAGGTGTCGTTCAATAGTAAGAATATCTTTTTCAGACTTGGAGACACGCTGGTGATAAGTCGTCTTATAGATGCGAAGTATCCAGATTATAATGCGGTCATTCCTTCTAACAATGAGAAATTATTGACCCTAGACAGGAATGATTTCCAGAATAGTCTCAAAAGAATTGTGATCTATTCTAATAAGACCACGAATCAAGTGGTGCTAAACCTAGCTGAAGATAGCCTGACCATATCTGCTCAGGATCTAGACTTTTCTAATGAAGCAACCGAGCAACTGAGGTGTAACTTTAAGCATGAAGCTATGAGTATCGGCTTCAATGCCAAGTTCCTTGTAGAAATGTTAGGTGTCATCGATACAAATGAGATATTACTTCAATTATCAGCTCCTAACAAAGCCGGCATATTACTGCCTGCAGAACAAGACGAAGGCGAGGACCTTATGATGCTTGTCATGCCAGTAATGATGAGTCACTAATTAACCTGATCCATTTTGCGTATTGGCCTCTTTTTCGGTTCATTTAACCCTGTCCATGTCGGTCATATGATCATAGCGAATTATATGATAGAGCATACTGATCTGGACAAACTATGGATGGTTGTCACCCCTCATAATCCACACAAACAGAAAAAGACGCTAGCCGGGAATCATGATAGATTACATCTGGTTCACTTAGCTATAGGCGATAATCTGAGAATGAAAGCCTCAGACATTGAGTTTTCCTTACCCCAACCTAGCTATACAATCGATACAATGAGTCATCTGGATGAGAAATATCCAGATCATGAATTCTCCCTTATCATGGGTGGAGATAATCTGGCCACCCTCCACAAGTGGAAGAATCACGAACGACTATTAGAGAAATACCCGATTTATGTCTATTTGCGTCCGGGTCATGAAGTCCCTGAATTAGCTGAACATTCGCATGTGACCTTATGTGAAGCACCCTTACTCAATATTTCTTCTTCATACATCAGAGAACAGATTAAGCACAATCGATCCATACAGTATCTAGTGCCTGATGTAGTGTATGATTACCTCAGTAGTTCGCAGATATATAAGAACCTAGTGCAATAGCCGACTTTTAGGAAATCATATTTTACCTATTTTTTCGTTCTTAGGTGGTCGATACATAGAAACAACACAATGAAACAGCTAATCATTCTGCAAAGCCTCCTTCTTATTACCTCGTCTATGACTGGCCAGTCCGATCTCAGAATAGGGGACTGGAAGGCACATCTTCCATACAAGAAAGTGATCGACGTAACACAAAGTGAGACTAAGGTCTATTATGCGACAGCAGAAGCACTGATGAGCTATGACAAAGAGGACGAATCCATAGAATTAATATCTAAGGTCGAAGGTCTATCAGAGACAGGTGTCCAGAAGATCTTATATGACCAAGCGAACGATCAGCTAATTGTCGCATATACTAATAGCGTTATCGATATCATTACAGAAGAAGGTATATTTAGTTTTTCAGATATCAAGGATAAACCTGAAATACAAGGCGATAAGCAGATCTACGACTTATATACTAATGATGGCCAGTTCCTCTACTTAGCGACAGGATTCGGTCTGGTACAGTTCGATCTAGAGAAGCTAGAATTCGGCTTTACACTGAATATCTCTAAGCGTGTGCAAGCGGTAGATGGTCATGAGGATAAGCTGATTATTGCCCTAATAGATAGTGTGTTTACCTTAGATCTTGCTACTACAAATGCACCTGGCTTTTTCAATGAATGGCAGAAAGCTGAACTA
>CALEAC010000060.1 GCA_937944095.1 uncultured Saprospiraceae bacterium | reverse complement strand
CCTCGAAAGTGACTACATGGATGGCAGCAAGACCAAAGCCATCAGACGTATGATCACTAAACTCTATCAAGACATCAAGCCCAATGCACTCGCTTATGTAGAAGCATTTGGTATTCCAGATGAACTACTCGCTGCACCTATTGCGATGAAGACTTGGTCTTAGGTTGATGAAAAATGAATTTCCTTAGTTGAGTTTTACAAAAGCCTTGACTAATCTATGGTCAGAATTCTGAAAACTTAGAATGTAAGTGCCTTCTGGCAAATGGCTTACATCCGTTTGTACTAACAAATCATCTGCTGTTTTTTGGATAGAGTGAGTATACCTTAACTGCCCTTGCATATCTAGGATGCTAAAGGAAACTAACCCTGACCAAACATTAGCTAAAGTGACTATTAGCATCTCCTGTACTGGGTTAGGTTGGATTAATATCTGATCTAATGAGGCCTTAATATCTAGCACACTGGTAGCCATGCCTTGATACTCATAAGCACCTTTGTCTGCGGGACCGATTCGTGGATTACCGTCTATGTCTAAAGCTGAAGCGATAGTCGATATTCCTCGGTCTATACATGGACTACCTTCTAGAGGAGAGAATAATCCAAGAGCGGGATTTTCTAACATAGGCAAGCTAAGGTTGTCATCATTCTCAGCCATCAGGTCGAATACAAGGCTCGAATCATCTATATGATTGCCTCCTAATGAGAGGACCTCAGGTAGACCAGCTTCGACTTCATAACTAGACCCCTCAGATCCGAAAATAATTGTATTACCAAGATTCAAAACAGAGGTTCCTATAGAATCAGTAAAGTGGCCGATACCAGCACCCAGCGCAGCCGAGTTTCCGTACAAAGTCGAATTAATAATCGTGGCCGTAACATCGATCGCATCGAAACCATTGATAGAAATACCACCACCTGCGCCATCTAAAGAGAAGTTCGTATTATTGGATACTGTTGTATTATGCATTTCCATATCTGCATTCAGCAAATTAATACCACCACCCTGCGAAGAGCAGGAGTTAAATGCAATAGTAGAGGATTCTACAACAAGTAATGGCGACACAGCACCAACTTCATTATCAGAAAACATATTGATCGCACCACCATTATTAGAAGCGATATTATTGATTAATCGACTTCTTGTTACTCTGACTATAGTAGAATCATTCTGGCTATTAATGGCACCACCACTACCAGTGCTATTACCACTAAGGTCACAATCGATCACTTCTACTATCGCTTCTCGACCTGCATGCAGGCCACCACCCTGATTAAAAGACATATTATTACGTATCTCGCAGCTGGTAAAAGTGACCTCGGTTCCTAGATCATACGCAGAAATACCACCGCCCCAAGTCGCTGTTCCATCCGTAATGATGCATGAGATAAACTGACTCTTGACAGACAGTTCTCCACTGGGATGCGCGACATGGATATTGCCTCCAGATGAGCTGCCAGCGATATTATTACTAAAATCACAATTCATCACCATGGCTTTAGATCCACTTAAGAAAAGACCACCTCCTCTGTTCTCTTCTGCGACGTTCTGATAGAAAGTACAATCAGTCATCTGACAAGTCTCTGAGGTATTATACAGTCCTCCACCAGAACCAGAAGCTCTGTTATTCTCAAACTGACAAGAACTAATTGTGGATTGCCTGTGATTAATATACATACCAGCACCAAATCCAGCTGCATTCTCTTCAAAGCGACAATGACTAAGCTCTATCGCCTCAGTGCCTGACCTCGGATACAAACCTCCACCAAACCAACCATAATTCTGTCTGAAGATACAATTCCTGATTGTAGGCGAGCCATAGGTTAATAGTCCTCCGCCCCTTCGTCGATTACCAGAACTTGATGCATCATCAGTCTGACCATAAGCTATTGTCAAGCCATCTAGTATCGTCGCAGCAGTGATATCCTCCCCCAAGAACATGACATGAAGTGCATTGTCAGTTTTATTATTAATAAAATCAGAATCTATATCATCTCCGTTGTGGTCTCCTGATAAGATAGTCTGATGCTCTTCTAGGTTTCTATCTTCAATCTGAGTCTCTGTACCAGAGAAGCCGCCATATAATTCTAAATCATGTTGTGGTTGGAAAAATGTATCTCTTATAGCTGTCCCCCCACCAGGAAGATAGGTCCCTGCTGCTATCCAGAGCTGATCTCCAGGTGAAGAAGCAGCAATTGCCGATGATAAATCAGTATATGCATCTGTCCATGAGCTACCATCGTTAGCGCCAGTAGCAGTTATCTTGACATACGTTTGGGCGTAGCCATGCTGTGCAACCAAGAATAACAAAACCACTGAAAAACATACTCTGATTATCATAAAAATAACTTTACATCAAGTTACTAATTAATCTTAAGACAAAAAAAAGATCATCATGAGATATGCCCACTAGGTCGTCCTAGCACTTTGCACAGCTATTCTATAGTTAAGCAAGCAATTGTTATCGAAAGGTATTCATCTTCCTCACTGCCTGTTCTATACCTCTTGGAGTCAGAGGGAACATTTCCAGCACCTGACGGATGACATTCAGCGTATAGGTATGTCGCCAATATCTCTGAGGCTCCGGATTCAACCAAACTAACCTTTTGAATTTTTTGGTTAATTTCTTATAGGTTCTGAGACTCATCTTGTTGAGTTCATAAGGGGCCATCGAGGCGTCACCAATAATAAAAACCCGATACTCAGGATCCTTACTCAGGATCTTATCTAAGAAAACTGGCTTAGACCGTCGACTGTCTTCGAAGACACGATCGTAGATTGTATTGTGGAAATAATAAGTCTCTAAGTCATGAGAAAATCGTGTCTTCATTTTCTTAAAGAGTTCTCGGATTGTTTTAATGTACGGGGTCATAGAATAACCGCCGTTATCTATCAGTAGGAGGACTCTTAATTTTTGTTCACTAATATTCTTGATCTCAGGAATGAAGAGACCGCCTCTTTTCAGGCCTTTATTGATTGTGGACTCTACATCTAACTTTTCGTGCGCAGATTCCTCGATGACACCTCTTAGAGAAGCGAGTACGGCATCTACATTATCATCATTAATTATGCGATCCATATCGACGGGAAAGAAGTGGCTACTACCGATTACTTTTCTCGCCATCCCACCTCCACCTGTTCCACCTACTCGAATCCCTCCCTGCGCTGCACCCCCATGACCATAAGGTGAAATACCCCCTGTCCCTATCCAGTGACTGCCACCACTATGTTCACCTTTCTGGCGATCCATGACCTCATTCATTCTATTGAGGAGTTCCTCTAGACTTAGATCAGAATAATCAGCCATCTTATCTAATACTCGACGTTCTGCAGACGTTTCCTGAGGGTTCTCATCTTCTAGCTCAGGGTTATCCGCATCCCATAACGCTCGGCCATCAATAAGCGCTTTGATATCATAACTGGTTAGGTGTACCTCATTCAGAAATAAATCTATTAGTTCGTTGTCAGTCAGGTCCATCGCTGTCTTATCTCTCTCAAATAAGGCTACCCGCCATTCCTCAAAAGTTTTGGACCTGAGAATCGCATCATTAAGGGTTTCACCATTAGCAATATCGATATTGAGGAAATAATCATAAAAGGCTTTGGTGAATGGGCCTAACATCCTTGGGTCTTTGACGACGAGCCCTTTGAGTAAGCCATATAAATCTCCTAAGGTTCTGACTAAGCCTTTTTGCATGCCTTTATACATTATCAGCAGTGTCCTGACATCTGAATCCAGACCGTAAGCTCGTAACTTGTGTGGCAATGTTTCTAGCATAGCTCTCTCATCTAGGCATTAGTTATAATTACTTCTTCTACTAAAGTCGTCTGGGTCTGTTAAGATTTTTTTCTGAATCAATTCCATATCGGACTGCGTCTTAATCAAAGCGCCGACACCTTCTAGCTTGACTATTTTGGCAATGGCCTCCTCATTAGAATATTGCTTCACATAGCTTAGCCAGTTAAGTATCTCTCGTGTCGTCGGTGCGCGTTCCAAACCAATGCTTCTTAGATGATAGAATATATCTATCGCAACAGAGACCACCTTATTATCCATCCTAGGATGATGCTTGGTAATGATCTGTCGCATCATATCTGGTTCTGGAAAGTGGATATAATGATAGATGCATCGACCCTTGAAGGCCGTCGGTAATTCTTGTTCCCGATTGGAAGTAATCACGATGGCCGGCATATTCTTTTCGTCCACAGATATCTCCTCACCTGATTCCGGCATAATAAATTTTCGATGGCTTAACGCAAAGAGTAGGTCATTTGGAAATTCTCTCGGAGCCTTGTCTATCTCATCGATTAGTAATACGGAGTGCGGTGACGAATAGGCCTGCGCACCTGGACCTTTGACCACATAATCCTGAAGGTTTTCGGAATGACGTCCACCAGTGCTGAGCTTTTTATCAAGTCCCTTTTCGCTCCGTTGTGCATTGAGAATCTCTATTTGTGAATCTCTCAGATACTTCACGTGATCGAAGCGAGCGACAAACTGCTCTACATTACTCTTAGAGCCCGTCGCAAAGACAAATAGCTCAGCGTCGTTGTCAGCAGCATATTGGATAGGTAATTCAGTCTTACCAGTGCCAGGCTCACCTTCTATCAATAGAGGCATACCTAATACTCTAGCCATATGAAAGGCCTGTGCTAACCCCTTGTCGCAAAGGTATTTTTCTGAACCCTCCCAGTATTCTGTTCTTGCCATTTTGTTATATCTATATTGTCTTGCAAGATATGATAATCTGAGTATCCTTAATCTTACCTAGAAGTTCTGATAATACTCTGCTCACCCCATAACCCCCTAAAGGGACATCCTTGGCACGGACTGAAGTTCTCCCCTCAGAGAGTTAGAGGGCAAGAATAGACATGGTGGTCAGCTCTCGGTAGCATTACAGACAATCGTAATTATAAATAGCAATTCTCATTTGTTGTTTAATTTGGTGACTATAAATAGTTCAGAATGAGAGTTATTGGTGTGATGTCAGGCAGTTCCATGGACGGCTTGGATATAGCGATGATAGAAATAAAGGCTGATACGCCCCTGATTAACTGGGAGCTCGTTGCACAAGATGAATTTCCTATCCCTTTGGAAGTTAAGAAGAGTCTGTCTATTGCACGTACCCTCAGTATCAGAGAGCTGGCGCTGTTAGAAAGCACCTACTCAGAATTTATAGCGACTTGCGTCAATGCTTTTGCCAGTAAACAAACCCCTCCGATACAATTACTTGGAATCCATGGTCATACCCTATTACACTTACCTGAGCATATGGTCAGTTGGCAATTAGCCAATGGCGGCCTCTTAGCAGAGCGAACTAGCCTCCCTGTCGTCAC
>CALEAC010000059.1 GCA_937944095.1 uncultured Saprospiraceae bacterium | reverse complement strand
AAGTTCTCCCAAGATTGATTGAAATAGATTGAGATAACATTAGGTTTTTTTAAAGTCTCTATAATCCTCTGGATAATATTGCAAAACAAGAGCCATCCCGCTGCAGCGTGGGATGGCTCTACTTTTCTAATAATTTATATACAACTGCCTTTCTTAGGCTTTCTTTCGTTTCTGTACCTTATAGACACTCACGACTTCATGATTCTGGCGAAGCTGTGTATCCTGGTCATTTTGACCCCAATAGCCACACCCACTTCCTTTGTTTGTATTGCACGCTGTCATCCCTAACATAAGTAGAAAGGCACTTGCAATAAATAGTTTTTGCTGTAATTTCTTCATGGCTAATCGTTTTTATAATTAAGAAATCCAATAATTACTAGTTAGTGCCTGAGTATGCGTGATTGTTATCACCTGAGATCAATTTTCTTTAAAGGCTACTAATCGCTTAACGATTTCTAAGAGTGCCGGACAGTAGCGCATGTTCCGCTTATGGTGGGTAATGTTATGATGGAACAGATCATCGCCACTATGTGGATAAGTCCGACAGGCGGTGGGTCTGACCTCATAGATACGGCACTTATTATCGGGCTCTAAGAAGGGGCAAGGACTCGCATTGATGACTTGATCACCATCAGAATCGATGATGACATACTTTTTTTCGAATGCAGCTGTAGACAATGACTCAGCTTTTGCTATTCTTTTTATATCTCTTTTGGATAAAATAGGCGGAATAGACTTACAACAATTAGCACAATCGAGGCAATTTATTTCATCGAAGACCTGATTATGGACCTGCTGTGCTCTTGAGGGTCTGGCCGACTTAGTACTGATTAATTGTTTATGGAGACGATTTAGGTAAGGTAAATCTGCTTTGACTCTTGTCCATTTAGCTATTATATCGCCAGTTTTCATGTATCAAAGGCTAAAAAAAGGTCGCAAATACTGAAAATAAAAAAAGCGCCTCAAGGCTGAGGCGCTTAACTAAGCTTTTAAAAGAACCAATGAATAAGGCATTAAAAACTCAATCTCAATACTAAAACGGCAAAATGTATGCCAATGATTCCCAAAATAATGACCACAAGGGGACATATGCAGCGCTTTACATCTTTGAAAATTGACCTAAAATAGGCTACCTTTGCACTTCTTTTTTAGAATTTGACAATCACCTTTTAGAGTCAGGAATTACACTTCTGACCGATATAATCAAAGCGATCAAGATGGCCTTAATAGGAAAAATTAGAAAGAATTTCTGGTTCGTTCTCATCCTCCTCGGACTTGCACTAGCTGCCTTTATCCTAATGGACATGACCAGTGCCAGTAACGCCGGCGGTGCAGCGACCAGTATGAATATAGGTTCTGTAGGTAGTGAGAAGATAGATTACCGAGCTTTCCAGCAGACAGAACAAGCGTATTACTCTAATTCGCAGTCGGATGCATTTACTAAGAGAAAGTCGATCTGGGACTTCTATGTAGAAAAAGCTGTGCTTAAGAAAGAAGCTGGTGCACTGGGCCTCAATATCAGCCATGATGAACTGATGGAGCTACAATTTGGTAATAATCCGAGTCCAATCATCACTCAGAACTGGAGAAATCCCCAAACTGGTCAGGTCGACCAAGCCAGTCTACAGCAGTTTAAGACAGCGATAGAAAATAATGAGGAAATGAACCCTCAATTCCGCGCTTACTGGGCTGAACAAGAAAAACAAATTATCAAAGAAAGTCTGCAAGGCAAACTGAATAACCTCGTAGGGAAGTCAGTATATACGCCTAATTGGATGGCAGAGGAATCATTTAGCCTAAATAATAACACCATAGACTTCAACTATGTCAAGATTCCTTTCGATCAGATAGATGGTACTGGTATAGAGGTATCTGATGCTGATATCACTAACTATATTGCAGGAAAGAAGAATCGTTATGATTCTCCTGTCGAAAAGCGTGTTATAGAATATGCTTCATTCAATGTTCTTGCTACTGCTGCTGATTCTGCTGCAATTAGAGACAGAATGACTGGATTAAAGAACGAATTCAGAACTTCGCAGGATGATTCTCTCTTCACACTTAGTAACAGTGGGACTTACTCTCACCTTTATGCGAAAGCGGATCAGATTCCAGAAGGCGTCAGAACACAAGTCACCGCTATGAACCCAGGTGAGGTCTTCGGCCCTTTCCATAATCAAGGTTACTACATGGTGTTCAAAATGCTAGATAAGAAGTTAGTTGCCGATACTGTGGAGGCAAGACATATTCTCAAATCAGCAGTTAGAGATGATGCCACTTCAGTAGCGAAGGCAAAGAGCACCATAGACAGCATCAGAAGAGCGCTAGCAAGCGGTGTATCATTTGACACCCTAGCATTACGACATAGTGATGACCCATCTAACAAAGCAACAGGTGGGTCCTTAGGTAAATTCGACCAGACTAGAATGGTTCCTGAATTTACGACAGCTTGTTTCGCAAACGGCAAAAAAGGGGGCATCTATACGATTCAGACTGATTTCGGTATACACTTATTAGAAGTCCAAAGCCAAATATTCAATGACAGTGACCCTAAGTACAGATTAGCGAGTATAACAACGCCTATCGTACCATCTCAAGAAACTCAAGATGAAACTTATGATTTAGTTACTGAGATAGTTAGTAACAACCGAGATATCAATGCACTCAGAACGGCAATCGGTTCTCAGCCAAATGTCATATTTGAAAAATCAAATCCACTTATAGAAAATGATTACAACTTAGGAAATCTAGGTTCAGCTCAATCATCTAGAGATATTATCAAATGGGCATTTGATTTGTCCACAGAAGTAGGAGATGTATCACCTGAGATATATAGGTATACTGATCCTGTTAATTATTACGATAACAAGTATGTCTTAGCTACACTAAACACAATCATGCCTAAGGGCCTACCTTCAGCAGCTGCAATGAGATCAGAACTGGCAGTAGCCGTAATGAACCAAAAGAAAGCACAGAAGTTTGCTGCTGGCCTAAGTTATAATGGACTAAATGAATTAGTAACACAACATAATGTCGAATTACAGACGGCGTCTAATGTTGGCTACAACACCACAGTGCCAGGAATCGGCAATGATAAATCAGTTGTTGCAAGAGCTTTTGCCACAGGTGTACAGGCTGTATCTAAGCCAATAGTCGGTGAAACGGGCGTATTCGTTGTCCAACCTATCAGCAAACAAGAACCTGGCGCAGCTACGGACTTAGTAGGTCTCAAAAATAGCATCGCAGGTGCAACAAAAAGTCAGGTTAATTTCAGCCTGATTAAGAATATGAAGAAGAGAGCCGACATCAAGGATGAGCGGAAGAATTTCTTCTAAGACTGAGATTTAACCTGATGATAGCACTGGCAGACCGTGTTATTGTCGCTATATAGCATATGACATTTGATGAATTTGGCTTCAGTGAGATATTATTAGAAGCCCTGGGTTACATGGGGTTCACAAAGGCAACCCCTATCCAGGAGCAAGCCATACCTATCATTATCGAAGGACGTGATGTCCTTGCCTCAGCTCAGACAGGGACAGGCAAGACAGCTGCATTCATGTTACCAGTCCTAGATAAAGTGATCAAGGATAATGACCAGAACACCACAGCACTGATTATCTGTCCGACTAGAGAGCTAGCCTTACAGATAGATCAGCAGATCCAAGGATTCTCCTACACGACTAATATATCCTCTATTTCCCTCTATGGCGGCGGCAGCGGCCAAGAATGGGAAACACAAAGCCGAGCGCTCAAAAGCGGTGTCAATGTCGTCGTCGCCACGCCTGGTAAGCTGTTGTCATTCATACAGAATAACCACATGAATTGCGATTCTATCAAGTATCTCATCTTAGATGAAGCGGATAGAATGCTAGATATCGGTTTCTACGATGATATACTAACCATCATCAAAAAATTACCGAAGTCCAGGCAGACACTATTATTCAGTGCCACCATGCCTGACAAAATCGTCAAACTAAGCAGAGAGATTCTCAAAGACCCTAAAATGATCAGCATTGCGATATCTAAGCCTGCTGAAAAAATATTACAAGCGGCTTATTTAGTCCATGATGAGAACAAGCCCCAATTGCTAAAGCAGTTAATAAAGGATAAGCCTAAGTACAGGAGTATTATCATATTCACCTCCACTAAGAAGAATATCAGCAAGTTGGTCCGAATTCTTAATTCTGCTAAGATTAATGCGAAAGGGATATCTTCTGATTTAGAACAGAAAAATAGGGAGTCTGTTATGCTTGAGTTCCGAGCTAAGAATGTCCGAGTACTCGTCGCCACTGATGTCATCAGTCGTGGAATAGATATCAAGGATATCGATCTCGTCATCAACTACGATGTACCAAGAGATGCTGAGGATTATGTGCACAGAATAGGTCGTACAGCTAGAGCAGAGGCAGAAGGTGTCGGTATCACTCTTATCAATGAAGATGATATGCGCTCATTTGCCAATATCGAGAAGTTGATCGAGAAAGAGATAATGAAAATGAAGACGCCTGCTGAGATCGGTGCAAGTCCAACTTGGAATCCTACTAAGCGAAGAAATTCTGGTGGTAGAGGCGGAGGAGGTGGCCGCGGAAGAGGTCCCGGGCGCGGTGGCTCCTCGAAAGGTGGCCCTCGTTCTGGCAGAAATGGTGGCCGTAACAAGCGATAACAAGTTAAGTAAGAATAGACATAAGAAAAGCGGCTGACTCAGTAATGAGTGCAGCCGCTTTTCTTTTTTGTAAGCTCTTCTAAAGAGTGATTATATCCCTAGTCTCGATTTAACTTTTGTCATCAGGTTCTCTGATTCGTTCGCATGTAGGATAGTTCCTGCACTAGAATCAAAAATCATCGTATACCCTTCTTCCTTACCTATTGCTTCGAGAGCAACCTTGACCTTATCTAGGATAGGCTTATACAGTTCTTCCCTCTTAGTAAGAATCTTATTCTGTACTTCTACTTCATAAGCCTGAATTTTTTGTTGTTCCTGTCCTAATTCAGCTTCTTTTTGCTGCATTTGGACCTGAGATAACATGCCTTCTTGGGCTTCTTTAGCATAGGCTTGGTATTTGGTCTCTAGTTTCTTCACCATCGATTCGCCATTAGTCATCAGTTGTTTCTGATAAGTCTCTAGCTCAGAGTCAGCCGATTTAACAGCAGGTAGTTCAGCAAGTAATTGTGCAGAGTTCAGGTAGCCAAACTTCTGTGCATTCATCGAAACGGCGCTCATGATTAAGACGCCAATTAGTATAGTTTTAAAATTTTGTATCCTCATGTTTTATCACAAATTCTCGGTCAAAAAATAGTCTTACATCTGGAAGACGAAGAAATCACGGCAAATGTAGCTTTTGGAAGCCAATAATGCCCTATTTAACTTAAGATTAAAGCTTTAAGAGCTGTTATCTTAAGAACTATTAAGTTGTATTTCCAGTACTAGGTGAGATCTCACCAAATTATAATCAAAAGCCATTCTTTAGGATGTGTCATTGCACTCACACTTTATTAATCTTATATTGCTTACAAGAGACAATTATAATTAATCCCATCAAATGGTGAAAAAAAGACTATCACTAGAATACCAAACAAAAGCCCAATCCAAAAAGGAACAGGAATTGCACTTCCTTAGCCTATCCCCAGAGCAAAGGCTAGAATGGTTCTTCCAATCATTTAGATCATCTAATGGATTCCACTCAGAAAAAGCTAGAGGTGATGGCGATAATTACATCTTGGTATACCGCAGTAATCCTACATCCAGCTAATGACTTTTCCGCATTTCGATGATTTTGTTGCTTCTTATCTGAGCACAGCAAACGATAACGGTCTTAAACAATTATTAGTTGGAGGTGCCGCAGTTAACTTTTACGGATACAAAAGACATTCAGCAGATGTAGACTTTTGGATAGATATGAACAATGAAAATTATCTACGGTTAGAAAGAACCCTTAACGATTTAGGTTTTGATACCAGTGACATGCCTCAGGACGTGAAAGACCAAAAGAAAAACATCACTATTAAGAGTTCGCCTGATTTGTCCCTAGAATTAATTACTAATTTTTTTCCTAATAAGACTTTTGTTGATGCTTATAAAACGAGTGTAAGAGGTGTATACAAGACCACTAAGTCCGAAATAGCCTACAGAATAATCTCCTATGAAGACCTGCTTGTCAGCAAGATTAAAGCAGGCCGGCCAAAAGACCTCCTTGACATTTATGAACTAAAAAGATTGAGGGGAGAATAAATGCACGTTCCGTCCTGTCCGATGTATTTACATTTATAATTGCGTTTATTCTATAATCTGAGTATCCTTAATCTTACCTAGAAGTTCTGATAATGCTCTGCTCACCCCATAATCCCCTAAAGGGGCATCCTTGGCGCGGGCTGAAGTTCTCCCTTCAGGGAGTTAGAGGGAAAGAATGGAAATGGTGGTCAGTTCTTGGTATCAATACGGACAATCGTTTTCTATACCCTACCAACTTCCCTGATACCTCAGCGCAATCGACAGATGTCTGCCTGCCCCACTGACACCAGACGCGAATGGTCTATAATGTGTATCAAGGATATTCTGTAATGAGAGGTTAATATTCCAATAAGCTGTGACTGCAATCTGAGACGATAACCCAAAGATCTGCCAAGCAGGACTACCCACTTCATTGCCATCATCATCTATCGCACCTTGTTCAGGATTATCGACACTACCACCATATTCGGAGATTCGTTTCCAAGCATTGAAACGCCAGTCAGCCGTGATCGTCACGCGGTTCTTTTCATACTGTAATGCACTCCTCCCATAGGTTGGTGGTATGTGACCTAAGGGCTCAGTATTGCCTACTGTATCCTCTGACCTTCCGACTTGAATACTTACGGACCCAAGAAGGTTTAGTTGATCCGTCAGGCCTATATTATAATTAGTGGATACCCCTCTTATATAACCATTCGCTGCATTGACATTGGCAGTAACGGCTAGAGTGTCAGTAGCTGAGATAAAAAAGTCCTGACCATTAGGAAGTAAATAATTCGTCCTGATGATGGCATCAGATAATCGGGTATAGAAACCCGTTACGCCGACAGTCAGCCTCTTAGATTGATAACCAACTGTCAATTCCGAATTCCAGACTTTCTCTGAGTCTAACTCCGGATTAGGGACCGTGATCTCATCTCCCTTGACTCTAATCTTAGCTAAGTCATCGACATTTGGAGAACGGAAAGCAGTGCCTGTTGATGTTTTGAATTTCCATGGTCCACGGGTATAGTTGAGCCCCGTAATACCAACCAGAGCAGCGTTATAACTGGTTATCCCTTCATAAAAATACGCTGGCCAGCCAAATGGGTCAGTCCGACTATATAGCATATTTGTTTTCTGATTGCTATATCGGACACCATTTATCCAGACCAAGGTAGAATCAGAATTTTGCCAATTATGTTGGATATAAGCACCCATGTTTCGCAGGTCACTCCCCGCACTCGGATATCTCGTTAGGATACTAGATATAAAAACTGGATCCGTGCTCAAGGTTGCATAGCGCCCTGCACTGGATCCTACCTGATTATAGTGTAGATCAGCACCATAAGTCAACTTCTGAGCTGACGTAAGTCTTTTGTTTACATCGATAGTCAATCCATAAACTTGTACAGTTTCTTCTTGTTTGTCCCAGTTGATATCACTCCTTCCTCGGGTAACACGTGTTTCTTTTATATCCTGGAATGAGCTGATCACCGATATTCTATCAGATAATGAACTCGAAACATCCCAAATAAACTTAGGAGAAATGAGCAACCTGTTCTGAGGACCGTAATACCATTCTGCAAATCTTAGACCCTCGCTATTTCTTTCAGTGAGTGCATCATACCGAGGCACATCTGAACTCGTGGAGTATTGCAAGTTAAGCTCTGTTCTAAATTTTTCTGTCATGCGCCAATTCCACTTCTGCAATACATCTAACTGAGAATAACCTGTCCCTATCTGTACGTTTGGATTTGGGTTCTGGATGACAGCGGATGTCACTGGGTCAATATATTCTGTTCTCAAGCCAAATTCCGGATAGGTCTCTGATCTATTCGTGCCCATTCTCAAATCTGACCTGTTCGAATAGGTGACACTAGAAAGAACACCGAATTTTCTTGTCGAAAAACTATGGTCAACGTGTATGGTCCGTTCTTGATCAGCAGTATTATATCTGATATGGCTATTGATATCATTCCGCCTCCCTATCGCACTCGTCAGATCTAACAAAGGTGTTTTCGTTCTGAAATGAATAACACCCCCCAAAGCTTCACTACCATAGAGCAAAGAACCTGCACCATAGATGACCTCTAGTTGGTCTAGGATAGCTGGATCTATCGTCAAGGAATTCTGCAAGTGTCCATTCCTATAGATTGCATTGTTCATTCTCACACCATCGACGACCAACAATATTTTGTTCGCTTCGAACCCTCTAAGTATCGGACTACCACCTCCGAGTTGTGACTTCTGTATATAAGCTTCTGAGTTGAGCCCGAGGGCATCTGCGGAATTCTGTGCATTAGAGCTGAATATCTTGTCTGAACTAATATGTTCTACGTTATAAGGTAGATCAATTTCTCGGGCATCAGTCCGCCCTATAATCACAATCTCATCTAAGATCTGATCAGCAGGTATCATTGATACCCGATACCCTAAGGCCTTAAGTTTGGCTTTAGTGATCTGGAAATCTTCATACCCTAGAAATTCACCGTTAAGCACTGCTGCTTCGCTTATAGATATCGTTGCTTGGCCTTGTAGATCTGTGGTTTCGTGGGCATTATCTGTTCGCAGTAATACACCGATCATCGGTAGCTCATCCTCATCTACAACTGTAATTGTTACCTGCGCTGTTCCAACAGAAGAAACAATAATCAGCAAGCTACTAAGCCAGAGGTAACTGTATTGTAAAAGTCGTCCCTTCATTCACCTTTGAGTTTTTTACAAAAATCTTCCCACTATGATAATTCTCAATAATTCTTTTTGCGAGTGATAAGCCAAGTCCCCATCCTCGCTTCTTAGTGGTGTAGCCAGGATTGAAAACCGTCTTCTGCTTGTTAGTCGGAATCCCTTTGCCAGTATCGCTGATATCAATCTGTGCCCTCCCCTCGACCTCCGCGATTTCAACTGTAATCTGACCCTGTCCATCCATCGCATCTAAGGCATTCCTTAGTAGATTCTCGATGACCCAATCGAAGAGATGGGAGTTAATTTTTGCTCTAACTGGTGTCGCGGTTAAATCCGGGAACTTGAAATCGACTCTTCGAGAGGCTCGTTTTTTCATATAAAGTACACAAGCATGCATCTCTTGTATCAAATCTATTTCCTCTAACTCAGGCTTAGAACCAATCTTAGAAAATCGATCTGCAATTAGTTCTAGTCGACTTACATCATTTCGTAATTCAGTGACCACTTCTACTTGTGCTTCATTTCCATCAGACATTTCCTTGAGGTGTTCTATCCATCCTATTATAGCACTGATAGGAGTTCCTAGCTGGTGAGCTGTCTCTTTGGCCATTCCTGCCCACACCCGATTCTGTTCCGCCCGACGAGAGGTCGAGAAGACGTAATAGCCGAATAATACGAAAGTCCCCAGCAAAAGTATTTGGGCCAATGGAAAAAAGGAAATCCGGCTATATAGCTTAGAATTCTCGAAGTATATTCTATGAGAACTCCCAAAGCCTTTGACAGGTACAAGGCCTTTAGTGAGTAGTCTTTCTTTACGTTGCTGCAAGAATTTTTGGTCAGTGGTCGTCTCATCATCATCACTGTAATTGTGCCCTACAAGTTTTCCGGATTCATCTTCCAGAATAATGCGCAGAGTGTTTAGCTCTTGGATGACAGCGAGTTCCATGCCGGTATCTTCGTTACCATCTTTCATAGACGTTGTCGACCGGAGTGCTTCTGTATATAATTTGACAGCTGCAAGCTCTCGGTCAGCGAGGTTCTTAGCTAGATATTGAGAGTAGAACATCGAGAGCAACACGATAACAAATCCCATTACGGCCAGTAACCACTTCCAATTGGATTTATTTTTATAAATCTGCATCTGATTTTCTAATATTGAGCTTTGTCACAGAGTTTTGAACGAAGAAACCCAATTTAGGATTATTAAAACTTATAATTAGTATCAGAAATGAGCCACGGAACAGAGAATATGACTAGTATCCGTAACTATAAGACAAATGGGCTGACTGAACTGCCTAGAGTTGCAAGTGATCTCTTGACAGCTCTAGAGCATAAAATCATCTTATTTAGAGGTGAGCTCGGCGCTGGCAAGACGACATTAATTAAAGAACTATTAACCCAACTGGGTGTAACTGATGATACAAGCAGCCCTAGTTATGCAATTATCAATAATTATAAGTGCCGGGATTCTGTAATATACCATATGGATCTATACCGCCTTAATGACGCGCAAGAGGCATTCGCTCTAGGCTTAGAGGATATGTTATACTCTGGTAACTATTGCTTTATAGAATGGCCGGAACTCATAATACCCTATCTCTCAGAATCTTATCACCTGATCGATATCATTATGATCGGTCATGAAGAAAGAAAAGTGCAGCTCTACAGCTCGTGAGGACTATATTTAGCTGCCAAGATTCTCTATTTTGGCCGAAAACTATGTAACTTTTATGCATCGTAAGGTTAAGCTATGTCTAAAACGGAAAAGAAATTCAGTTTTTCAGATTTTTTCACGGAAGGGCAATATCAGACCCAAGCTGAAGTCCTAGAAGTTGCTGGCAAAAGCCAATCGATTACTATTGGTATACCTAAGGAAGAGCATAACGATGAGAATCGTATTCCTCTGATACCTAACTCTATCCGTACACTGGTAGGCTATGGCCATCATGTAATTATAGAAAAGGGTGCTGGCATCAAGTCTAATTACACTGATCATGACTACTCAGAAGGTGGTGCTGATATGGAGGCGAGTAAGGAAAGAGTCTATAGGTCCCAAGTCATCGTCAAGGCTTCGCCGCCATCGCTCGATGAGATTGCGCTAATCCAACCTGGCTGTATCTTAATATCACCCATTATCCTACCGAAAGTATCTGAAGTATATCTAACTGCCCTCAAGAAAAAAAAGATCATCGCTATAGCTATGGAGTATCTCCAAAGCGAAGATGGTTCCTTCCCCATAGTGCGTATCATGAGTGAGATTGCTGGTATGGCCTCAGTCTTTACCGCAGCTGAGTTATTAAGTTATAGCCAAGGTGGAAGAGGCATCCTACTAGGCGGGGTCTCAGGTGTACCCCCAGCAAAAGTCGTGATTCTCGGTGCAGGTGTCGTAGCCGAATTTGCAACTAAGACTGCTTTAGGATTAGGTGCTTCTGTGAGAATATTCGATAATGATATCTCTAAACTAATGCGTATTCAGAATCTAGTCGGTAGGCACCTACATACCTCAACCTTCAACCCAGTCTACCTCGGATACCAACTCATGAGTGCTGACGTGGTGATCGGTGCGGTCCACTCTAAGACTGGAAGAACACCTATTCTCGTCACGGAGGAGATGGTCTCTAAGATGAAGGCAGGATCAGTTATAGTGGACGTCAGTATCGATCAGGGTGGCTGTATCGAAACCTCAGAAGTGACCAATCATAAGAAGCCAACCATCACAAAACATGAAGTCATTCATTATGGTGTTCCTAATATAGCTTCCAAAGTACCTAGAACTGCCTCAGCAGCAATTAGCAATATCGTCACACCATTATTGATCAAAGCCGGTAATCATGGTTCGATTGAGGGTCTGCTATATTCAGGTACTTATATCCGTAATGGTGTATATATCTATAAGGGCGCTCTGACGAATGAGTACCTTAGTAAAAAATTCAGTCTGAAATACCAGGATATCAATTTGCTGATTGCTAGCCAATTCTAAGTTCTCCATTTCGAACTATAGCTAAAAAAAGCAAACCCCAAGGCAGGCCTCAGGGTCAACTTTTACTTGGTAGTAAATGCTTTCGTTAACACTTAACTAAAACGTTGCTAAGTATACATATGTGATCTAGGCAGCATATATTAACTACTTACGCATCTTTTTTCTTTGCTTCTTAGAAAACAAATTCGACTTTCCTCTCTTGGTACTGAGATCGCCATTCTTATCTGTTTTGACAGAATATTTGATCTCATTATCACAACCCTCTCCTGTCTTACAACTTGTTCCAGCAAATAGGAATGAGCCTACAAAAAACATCAAAAGGCCATTTTTTCTTAAAAATCTCATGCTCAATAAATTTATTAGATACTTCCAATTTATGTCTAAGTTGGGTTCAGAACAAGTTAAAACTGTCCTAAATTGCCCAAACCCTAATAAAATAAGGGGTCTAAGCCCTATTTTAATATTAGTTTTTTTGTTTATATGACTTGGATAACTACTTTTACATTCGATTGTCGATTACATCAAATAAAAAAAATTAATCAAAATGAATAAAGGAGATCTTATAGAAGCAGTCGCAGACAAAGCTGGTATCACTAAGAGTCAGGCTACAGATGCTGTATCTGCAGTATTCGGCTCGATAGAATCTACTCTTAAAGGTGGCGGCAAAGCTGCTTTCGTTGGATTTGGAACTTTTTCTACTAGCGACAGAGCTGCTAGAGATGGAAGAAATCCAAGAACAGGAGAAACTATCAAGATAGCTGCTAAGACTTTAGTAAAGTTCAAAGCAGGTAAGGGACTTACTGATGCTATGAACTAGTATCGTATAGAAACGACATACTAAAGAGGCAAGTTGGAAATCAGCTTGCCTCTTTTTGTTTGCATTATATCAGGCTCACCGACGCTTCTTTTATATTTACATTCTAATAATACGTACATGCCCTCAATCAATGAACTGAAAAAGATAGCCTCTCAAGTCCGAAGGGATATTATCAGACAGACTGCTAATGCTAATTCAGGACACCCTGGAGGGTCCTTAGGTTGTGCTGACCTGATGACAGCATTATACTTCAGAGTATTAGATCACAATCCCAAATTCAAGATGAAAGGGGAAGGTGAAGACCTATTCTTCTTATCCAATGGACATATCTCTCCCGTCTGGTATTCTGTTCTTGCTAGGAGTGGTTACTTCCCTGTCAAAGAGCTCAATACCTTCCGAAAGATCAACTCTAGATTACAAGGTCACCCAGCCACACATGAAGGCTTGCCAGGAATACGAATTGCATCTGGTTCTCTGGGGCAAGGTATTTCCGTTGCTATAGGTACAGCACTCGCCAAAAAGCTCAAAGGCGATAAAAAAATGATCTACGTCCTAACTGGCGATGGAGAATTACAAGAGGGTCAGATCTGGGAAGCGGCTATGTTCGCTGCCCATTACAAACTGGATAACCTCATTACAATAGTCGATTGGAATGGACAACAGATAGATGGCCCTAATGACAAAGTCATCTCTCTCGGCGACCTCAAAGGAAAATGGAAGAGTTTCGGATGGCAAGTGATGACTATGGATGGTCATAACATCTCGGAGATCATTAAGACGTTAGGAGAGGCTAAGAAGCTTACCAACAAAAATGGCCCAGTATGTATACTTATGAAAACGGCCATGGGCAAGGGTGTCGACTTCATGGAAGGCACTCACCACTGGCATGGCAAAGCAACAAAT
>CALEAC010000058.1 GCA_937944095.1 uncultured Saprospiraceae bacterium | reverse complement strand
AATATTTTTCATAATAAAGATTGAGTTTATGTTATTATCGAATTGTCTACTTGTCTTATTTAAAATTAATCAGATAACCCTCGATTATCGCATTAACTGTAGGTCCATCATATTGAGACATATCTATACCCACCACTTGAGCTTCCAACATCGAACTAGCATAAGAAAGAGATATTGCGAAAGACTGCCCAGACCCTAACATATTCACCATGCTGGAGAGGAAGACGCTTCTTATGCTATACTCTATCTCCTGAGACAAAGACATAGTCGGGTTAGATGTCGATAAATGATTTTTATACAAATTACGAACTGCTGAAACAGCTACATCATCCGCAATCAGGTCAGCATCCAAGTCATGTAACTGATCCTTAACATCGGCATCTAATCCAATACTAATTTCATAAGGAGACGATTGCTGAGCACTCATAGTGCCAGAGAAGAGAAAACAAAGCGCAAACAGTGAAGTCAACATTGCTGCCTTTACAAATGTCCTCTCGAAATTAAAATAAACGTTATACGCTTTTTTCATGAGATTGAGTTTTTGAAATAATCCATTTTAAATAATCAAATAATACTATAAATCTAATGGTTGACATACGTCAACACATTCGGGTTTCTAGCCTTAAAAAAACAGTTACCTTATAGATACCTGTCGCAAACTTAATATGGAGGATCGTGAAGTGATTTCGTCTTTTCTTCGAGATCGTCCTTTTAAAATATGTGCTTAGTCTAAATGCATGCCGAGGACATACTTTTAGTTACGTCAAAGATAGTTCTTCAATCTAGGTTCGTAGTACCGACGTATCGGTATATTTCATATATATAATTATTTTAATATGTAAACCTTTTGACATGAACTGTCTTTTATCTTAATTGTTAATTGTTTCTATCATCGGCTCTCTCATCTGCTTCATCTCCATCACGTCTTCCTCAGTATCATTGCCGCCTCGACCGATGTCAAACTTAAGAGAGAACTCATGAGAGCCATTGTTATAGGTCTGGAACTCATGTCGACTGGCGTTATATCCATAGTTAATGGACATGGCATTGAAATCCATCCCTAAGATGAATCCAACACGCTCGTCACCCTTAATTGTATAGGTAATACCGCCACGGAATTTGTCATCGACAAAACGACCTAGGAGATTTATATCTGCATGGAAAGGGACATAGTTTAGTTTCTTAACAAACAACGACGGCTCGAATACGGCATCTAATCCCGCTTTACTGTACTTATATCCTATATTAACTATATAGCCTAATTCTCTATCGATCATATCGTTCGAGTTATCATCTAATCTAGAGCTCACGATTGAGGGCAGTGCGACACCATAAGTCACCTGGCCGTTATAGGTACCCTGAAAACCGACACTTACATCGAAAAATCCGTTTCCGAGTAACCGCTCACTGATTATACCATCTCCCTGGTCTATGTATCTGTGAGTCGGTACATCTCCAGAAAGGTCATGCTTAATATATTCTCCAGATAAGCCGCCTGAAATCTGATTAGTAGGAGAATCGATTGTGTACGAGAGTGAGCCTTGGACCTTAGAGGTCTCGAGACTACCATTGGTATCAGAGATAAACATAACACCTAAGCCTAATCTATCTGCCACAGGACCATCGTAACTTACAAGAAAAGTCTTAGGCGTCCCTGGAAAACTAGCCCACTTATTCTTATAGTTAACAATTACCTGGTGTGTCCCAGCAGTACCTGTTGCACCAGGATTAACCAAGACTGGATTAAGGAATGATAGGGTCGAAATATATCTTTCATCAAAGTACCGGACCTGAGAGAAGACAGTAGAGACCATGCATGTGAGAACAAACGTTAAGATTATATGTCTCATTATTTTGCTTTTTAATTAATTGTCTAGATTATTGATTTCTGAGTAAGGTTACTGTACCCTTCTCGATAGTTATAAGCCCAGCACTATCTTCTTGCTCCAAGACCCAATAGTATGCACCCTCTGGGACGACATCACCATCGATATTTCTTCCATCCCACGCCATGTATTCGCCACTATATACTGCACGGCCCCATCTATCATATATATGTAAGGCATCACCTGCAGTCGCACAATCTATAAAGAAGGTATCATTGAGATTATCACCATTTGGTGTTATTACCGGTTTGCCGTCACAACCGGTCGTAGAAGGAGGTGGACAACCATCACAACAATCGATGTTAATAAACATTGGAAGTGAACAGCCATTGGCGTCTGTGACCTCAACTAAGTATGTGCTTTCACATAGGCTATCTAGGACAAAACTAGCATCTAGCGTATCTGTCCCATTAGTCCATAGCAAGGTGTATGGCGCAGTACCACCAGAGACACCTATCTCTATCTCACCCGAACAGACATCTGGCATCGTACAATCTTGTGTAATAATATCGATCGCAAGAGGCTCCGGGCCTTCTACGACGACGGTAACACCTACCACTGTCGTATTGCCTAGAGCATCTGTAATGGCCATATCATAACTACCAGCACATAAATCAGGTATTTCTATGGTACCAGTGGTATCCATCAAAACGCTGGTTACATTTAACGATTGATCAGTGACCTCTATAAGGTAAGGCCCTGTAAAGGATTGCTGATTAAGCACTGCTGTAATGGCACCTTCGCAGTTCTCTTGTCCAGCACAACCTGTTATGCCACCTGCTAATTCAGTGATAATAATCGTTGTATCCATACTATCTACAGTAGGTACACAGGCACTTGTAGAACTAACATCAAAGTCATAACGACAACCATTAGCATCTATAACTGTCAGTGAGTAAGCGTCTTCTAGGTTTTCTGGATCTATTGTCAATACAGGATCTGTAGAGATTATAATCGTTGGGTCAGTACCATACCACTGATACATAAAAGGTGCTGTACCGCCTCCCAGAATGACGTCTGCATCTATCATACAGTTTTCATCTGAAACAATCGGACTCGCAACGAAGACCGTGTCAGTCGGTGCATCGATTACAAAGTTGACTGGTATAGCCTGAGTTAACCCATCGGTTGCAGAGGCAAAATAGTTACCTGCTGGCACGGCTATCGTTTGATTACAAGGCACATCGCCTAGCCCGTCTATACTACAAGTTATAGGACCACAACCACCACTTACTGTTATCTGTGCAGAACCACTATCATCTAGGCAAGGCCCAGCTGCGACAACACTCAATACTTCTAGTGAAATCGGTTCTCCCATTTCTACAAAAATCTCAAAATCACGTCTTGCCTCATTACCCTGAGCATCTGTCAATACTAGCTTATAATCAGAAGGAATTAATGAAGTCAATTGACTACAACTCTGTGTACCGACACATACACCATCGACAACACGACTAATCTCACATCTGACTGGTGGACAACCACCTTCTATATCGTAATCTATGACACCGCCTGTACCATCACACCCTGCTTGCGTCACTATTCTAAAGTTTCTTATCCGTAGTGGCGTCGGATTCTGATCCAGAACGGTAAAAGTTCGTGTCGCTTCCTCTCCTCTAGAATCTCTACAAGTCGCTGTATAGGTACCTGGTGGCACATTGCTTAGGTTAGATATATTCTGACCAAATTCGTTCGTAGTATAGAAAGTCTGATAAGGAGGCGTTCCTCCTGTAGCAGTTGTCATAATGATGCCCCCTACCCCACATAGCGCCTGCTGAATTACAGTTACGTTACATCTTAGTGGTTCAGTTGTAGGGCAATCATCCTCTATATTATAGAACTGGAAGACCTCACAGCCATTGGCATCTCTTACCTCTACTCGATAACTGCCTACAGCAAGATTAGTTAGGTTATTAGGAACTATAGTATATGGCGGCGAGCCTCCTGATGGATTGACTCTGATTTCGCCATTAGCATTACAAGTGACATTAGTTATGCTCGCATTGATAAGGATACGGTCAGGTTGATTAACCGTGAAACTCGCAGTTGCACTTTCTCCATTCGCATCCCTTACAGTAACAGTATATGACCCTGCACATAAGTTGCTTATCGAGGGTGTCAAAGGACAGTTATTGTCAGAAGAGTTATAGCCATTAGGCCCAGACCAAGTACAAGAATAAGGTCCTGTGCCGCCACTAAAGGAGATGGCTATACGGCCTGTACACTCATCGAAACAATCGACATCTGTTACCGAAGCAGCATTTGCTATCTCTAAACCAGTTCCGCCCATACAGTCTACTTCTACACCACCATTAGAAAAGGTATATGGTAGCGATTCTACTTGATTCTCTTCATTTGTTACATTGAATATCGCACCAGAAACAGTGTCCTCGAATACTGATATATCAGTCGAGCCACCACAGTCCATTTTGACATCAAAACAGACTTGATAATAGGTATTACCGTCTGGAATAGTCTTACCGGATAGACCAAGATCAGACCAAGCAATCTTCAGCTGTCCAGTATTATCTAGAAAGAAGTTATCTGTTGTTAAGCTGGTTGCATTAGGGTGTATATTTCGCACCTCATTGAAACACAGCGCCGTAGAATCCCATCTAACTGTCCACTGTGTGATCACTAAGTCATCGAAACCCTCCACTACAAAATCCACACAAGCAAGCTGATTAGGGTTAGTCACAACACCCTGTTCTATATCTAATCGAAACGGCCTAGAGGTCTTAGTGACTATACTGACGCAGCCATTATTTTCTTGGTGCCCTATATTCACAGTAGGATCTAGTGGCCCTTCTCCTGCTTGGCCGACTGCTATTGGTGTCAAGCCATTTTGGATAGTTCCACTGAACATCTCTACTAGAGATTTATCGTTTTCGTTACCAGTTACATCAAAACAGAATTCTATCATAGTCCCACCATCAGCGATAGTCTGGGGATTAGCACCCGAGCCATCGAACCAACTGAAGCTCAATTTTCCGTCATCGACCTGAGCCAGATTCATCTGAGAAGCAGGATTAAAGCCAAATAAATCGGCATTCATCGTTTCATCATAGGCCAAAATAGCTGGGTCCCACATCAGACTGAAGTCCACTTGTGATATCCTGACGAAATTCATTACTGTTATAGGTACACACACAGAAGAGGTACCAGGCGTAACACATAGCTCAGGTATGGTGAAAATGACATCATCTTCCCCTCCACCTGTCGTGCCACAACCTTCTAATACCGTAAATGAGCCATTAACTATCTCAAACTCAGCATCTGTGGATGGTAATGTTGGATCCAGTTGTTGTCCGACTGTTATTGCAGTAGGTGTATTCCCGAATTCTAGAGCGGTGTTACTCACCATATCACAATTCACATCGAAACATAACTCTATCATCACTGTACCATCAGGCAGTGTGGCTGCTTCGTTATTGGGCTCAGCCCATACAAATGATAATCTTCCGTCAGCAGTTTGTGTTGTATTTAGATTAGAATTAGGGTTGAAGCCTGGTAAGCCATAAGACTGAGTTCCTGTATATGTTAGGACTTCAGGGTCCCATTGTATACTGCCATTAGCAGAAATAATATTATTAAAATTATCTAGAGTCACAGGTATGCAGACCATGTCACCATTATTCCCACTTAGGTCCGGCATCGTAAAAATGACGGCTAATCCTGAGGTATCAGGTGGAATAGAAAGTGAACCACTTCCTGTTGTGGTTAAGACCTCTTCGCCATTAGAAACGACCACAATTGGCTGAGGTGAGCCTGTTACGAGGATATCAGTGCTCTGACCCGGGTTTCCGATGACATTATAACACACCTCAAACAGTGTCGCGCCATCCGGAAGAGATTCTGCTGGACCGTTCCAGCTATATGTTAGCGTACCATTAGATACTTGTGTGATATCAAAATTACTCTCTGCTAAGCCTGTCACACCAAATGACATAACACCAACGAATTCTAGCACAGGAGAATTCCAAAGCATACTACCCGAAAAGGAGCTTACATTATCAAAATTAGTGACTGTAACTGGAATACAGACCGCATTACCTTGATTTGCTGAAATATTAGGAACGTTAAAGCCGACTGGATCTGCCATCATCATCTGAGCTACATTGATACTACCTGTCCCTACTGCAAAGGTCAGTGGTATACTTGGATCTGAAGACGTAGGGCCAGACATGGTGACACTAATAACATTGGGATCATCGGTTACAACGACTGTAGAGGAGGTCCCAGCAGCACCTATTACATCAAAACAAACTTCAAATAAGGTCGACCCTCCAGCTAGTGTCACTGGTGTACTACCTGTATCATCAAACCAACCATAGTTAAGTGAACCAGAATCGGCAGCTGTCACACCAAAATTGCTAATATCTAAATCAGTGAACCCAAACCCCTGAATACCAGTGAATTGCAACACTGATGGATTCCAGGCCACACTTCCTCCGAAGGAATCTATACTGTCGAATTGCATCACAGTAAGTGGTATACATACATTATCACCTGCGTCAGCGGTCACACTCGGAAAATTAAAAGTAACCGGTGGTGAAGCATTACAGTTATTACCAGGCACCATTATAGGCAATTCGCTGGCAATGGCTCCTATTTCTTGGAAACTGCCATTGATGACTTCTATAATTTGACTTTGTTGGGTGCCAATCGCTCCTATAGACAGGTTGGTTTCGGCACAAGGCTGTCCTATCGTTGTAAATCTTATGGTAAATAAATGAGTGCTATCCGGCAGCGAGACTGGATTAGCATCTCCCCATCCGACCCGTAGTTTTCCTTTTGCCGGGTTTTCGTTATCCTCGGCTGGAAGTGTGATGTTATTCTGGAAAAAACCACCTAATGCGTTGGAAATGAATGGAATAGTATCTACTTGTAGAACTGTAGAATCCCATAATATGAAATATTGGGCTACAAATAGATCTGTAAAATCTGCTACTCTAACTTCAACTTCCAGTGGCGCGCCTGTTGTAGGAGCTGAGGTCGCCGTAAAGATGACATTAAGAGGATCTTGCTGAGCATTCAGCTGAAATACAGATAGTACAAGAAGGAAAAAAAGTTTGATCCGGATTAACATGTTCAGGATTTTAAATTTTGGCTCAAAATGTTAAAAACTAAGCACCAATGATACCAGTCCCTTAAGACGGCAAAAGTACAAGTAATTGCTTCAATTGTTAACGTCTAAGATCTTTCTTTTGACGCTTCAAAGCTGAAAGACATTCTTTTTTATATATATAAATATACTAATATGTTCTAGAAATAGGGCCCAAAAACAAAAGCAGGCCTTCTCTGAATCAGAAAAAACCTGCTTTTGGTATAAAGGTAAATGTGTTCCTTATGAGTATTTATTAGTCCACTCGTATCATCTTTCGAGTGGCCGAAAAGGAGTCCGTTTCTAACTTGAAATAGTAAACACCATTTCTAGTCAGTTCTTTTTCAGAAACGACTATAGCGTGTCTACCCTTTTCATACTGCCCTGTAATGGCCTTAATAACTCGACCATTGATATCGAGAATAGTCAAAGTAAGGTCAGAATAAGTAGGTACTTCAAACTCTATGGAAGTTACATCGCTGAATGGGTTAGGCATGTTCTGATATAGAACAAACTCGTCAGCAATGAAGTTTTCGCTCATTTTGATAGGTGCAATTCGGAGGTTTTCGTCATAGATTTCAGCGGCCATATTCTTATAGTCCATATCAAACACTCTATTATCTAAAGTATGGTCTGCCTTGACTGTTAAGTAAAATAGCGCCTCATCTGAATCAAGGTCAAGTAATTCATGACTGACATAACTCAACATAAATCTGTTATCTGTAATACTTATATCAGAGTCTGATAAGTCTAATCTACCAGATTCATAGCCAGTCAATTCGACACCCATTTCGCTCATTATAGCGAACTGCATCCCATATGTATTGACGTCTTGGTCAAAGTATACAGGAATCAGATACTCAGAATCATCAACTAGACTAAGTATTTCAGTTGTGATACCGATAGGATTATTTCTATTAGCTATTGCACCATCTTCTAGGCTCATAACAACTGTACCATTCACATCTCCTATCTTGACACCTATGAAATCATTATTCATCATATCTCCATTGACTTGTGTGAGCTGAATGTCCTCTTTGATAGGCCATGGTGAAAGTATATCAGCAAAGATTTGTTCCTGATCCACGAATCTCCAACTATTGTTCTGTGGCAACACATCATAGACACCCAGAATGAGCTTTCTCAACTCGACTAAGTCGATACCGTTTATATCTCCTGAGTTATTGATATCTGCTGCAATCACTTTGTAAGGTGAATCTAAGTGCTCTATGCCCAAGATATGCCTTTGTATCATAACGAGATCAAGCGTAGACACGCCATTGAGATGATCTACATTATCTGTTGCGACGAGTCTATAATCATGCTGTGCAGTTATATTACTGAAAGCAAAATGTCCATCCGCATCTGTATTCGTCTGATTCATATTGCTGGTCGTCATTTCCTCTAAACCAACTGCCACATTATCTATCATCTGGTCTTGCTCAGTGTAGATGTCACCCTCGATATCTATGACAGTTATAGAACCGATTGTATCACAAATATTAGAATTGACCTGTACCTCTACGGTGGTGATACAGAAATCCTGATTCCCATCATCATCAGTAAAATAGACTCTCAATGTATGAGCACCTAAGCTGTTGCAATCGTACTTTCTCCGGGTATCCGTTAATAGAGTATCACTGAAAGAAACAGTAAGAAACTGATCACAATTATCTAAGGCACCTAGATTAAAGTCCGAAGCCCAAATCTCAGTACAAGGAGTTCCTGTTGCAGGATCAATAGTTGTCACAACAGTCGTAACTAATGATCTACAATATGGTACTGGCTTCTCAGTATCCACAACGGATACGAGTACGCTACAGGCATTGTCACCTTGATTAACAGCACTACATCTATCTGTTATAGACCACACCACAGTATGCTCTCCTAATGGCAAGGTTATAGATCCTAAATTACCAGTACCTATCGTGTCGATAGATGGAATACTCCATGAAAACTTTGATAAAGGAACAGCCTCACCGAAACATAAATCCATAGCTGAAGGTGTCGGAATAAACGCCTCTCCAGTACAATCATTATTGGCAGCATTAACAGTAATATCCTCTGGGCAACCAGTCACTTCTGGGCCATCTGCATTAGAAACATAAATAATCTGTCTAGATTCCCACTTACCGGCAGTCAGACTAACTGAAATATCATATTGACACCAATCTATAACCGTCCAGGTTCTGATAACCTTAACACAGAATCCATCCACATCTTCGAATACGTTATCTCTATATGTAAATCCTATATTTCCACAGCCTTCATACTGATCTGCTGGCTCACCATTAACTGTCGGCAAAGGACCTAAGTCCATTTCCCAATCAGCACAAGTCGCCTCCCTATCCTCTGGGAAGTCTACATCAGTTATAACCACGGGAATTATCTCTATCTCTTGTGTACAGCCCGTATGTATTACAGCGCCAGAAACAATAGCAAACCAATCTCTCTCAAAAGTACCAGTCAGGCATTGTGGATCTAGGCCACTCGTATTATCAGTAAAGTATATAGAATCTATGGTCGCACAAGTCTCAAATGGTTGTGGTCTTATCTCCTCAGTAGGCTCTTCTACAAAGAGGCAATTCTTGGGATCTACATCTGGACATGAGAAGCTAACGCCATTGTGCTTATCTTGGACAACAACATTGACCATACAAGTATTAGCTGCTCCTCCTAGGTCCGATACCTGTAGGTATACGGGAACTGTCTGTCCAGCTTCCTGACAGCAGAACTGAACATAATCTCCGAATACAGTGTCATCCCTATCCATCAACAAAGTATCACAGATAGAACTATCTCTTCTGACCTGATAGACAAGGTCTCCACCACAGGCATCAAATGATCCATCATCTAATGAAATACCATATATTCTGCCCCATCCATCATCTGCAAGTGATACAGCAGTAAATTCATCACATACAGGAACAGGTGGTGTTCCGTCTACGACAGTCACTGTAAAGACACATGAAGATTCATTCTCGCAACTATCTGTACCCACATATCTTATTTTATTATCACCAACTGCTAGACCGTTAGCGGTATACATATTATTACTTCCTACTGTAGACCTCCATGGCTGCGTTGTGCTTCCTGGAACATACTCGTCACCGATAAGATATTCGACAGCTAGACTATAGCCAGAACATTCTACCAGATCTGGCAATCCATCTGCATCTCTACCGATTACTGACATGCTCAATGTATCTAACGGTTCGAAAACATAATCTGCGTCACATCCGCTATTAGCGATTATCGTAAAGCTTTCTGGACATTCGAATGCCGGACCAGAGACATCGATAATACTTATGGTCTGGTGATTAGAAATATATTCGCCCGCACACCAATCTAGCACCACCCAATTTCTTAAAATCTGAAGATGTGGATTGCAAACAGAAGTCGTATCATCTGTGAAAGTTATATTTAATTTACATAGATTCTCCTGCAGGTCTAATTCCATATTTCCGACAGAAGGTCTTCCAGTTAAATCTGGAGTTAATTCAACGGATAAGGTATCACATTGCGCCTCATAATTAGCTGGGAATCTTACACTATTTAGGTTAGTACCACTATAATTAACGGCAACACTACAGGTGTCAGATTGTGTACCACCTGCATCAACAGCTACATACTTAATATATCTCACTGCAGTTATTCCTTCTGGCCCACAATCACTCGCATCTAGTACATCATCTAAGATTAATATCTCACCACCGCCACAATTATCTTCTACGGTCGTTTCTTGTATCATTTCTAAGACTTGCTCCAGGCCTTGGCTACAAGATACATCAATTGTTTCTTCGCAATTTACAGTTGGCTTCAGCTTATCCTCTATAACAATCTCTCCCCAACATGGTATCTCTACACCGAATGGATTCAGATAATAGACCTCAGCGATCCAAGTAGATCCCACATAGGTATAATCTAGGACAGGATATAGAATATTAGCACCAGAATCATCCGTTTCTAGAAGGACTGCTTGATTAAGATCCTTAATCCTGACTCTATAACCATTGCAAACTGCCATGTCATCCTTAAGTATAATGTGAGGATTTATAGTTGCCTCACAATCATCTCCTAGTGATATCTGTACTCTATCGTTACAAGTCAGGTTATTAGGGCAATTATCAGAAGGATGACAGACAACAGTTACAGCAACTGTACAGGTCGATGCATTGCCACAGTCGTCTGTAACAGTTACGACATTCGCTACGGTATTGTCATCGTCACATTCAGTATATCTAGTTGTTTCTAGTGAAACACTCGTACTTCCCTCACAGTTATCTGTAGTGGAAGTAACAATATTGGAAGCCAGTATCTCTTCGTCGACAAATACACTGATATTCGTTACACACTCAATTACTGGCGCTTCTGTATCTACAAGGTAGATTAATTGGTCCTTCTGAAAGGTTCTACCACATTCATCTGTTGCAGTCCATGTCCTTGTAATGAAGAGCGCTTCATCTAAGCAACCGATAAGGGTGGCTTGGGTGTCATCATGCTCATAGGTGATAATAGGGCCATCCTCGCAACTGGTAACACCTTCAAACGGCATACTTAGATCTGCTGGTTCGAATGGATCACCACATTCGACATACTCCTCTAGACGAATTGAGAAATCCAACACATAGTCAGAACCATCACAGTCCTCATCTATACCATTATTCGCGATATCTGTTGCGTCTGGATTGATATTAGGATCTGTGTCGTCACAGTCGCCTTCGTCTGTCGTAAAGCCATCACCATCACCATCCATCACTTGGTATGTATTGGCTGTCGTTATTGGGTCTGAACCTTCTAGGCTATAGCCTCCCATGCAATTAATTAGTACTAGTGCCATAATCATTACACTAGATCCCTGCAACTGCACTGTAGATCGAAAGTCGGAGATGCCCTTAATGAACACTTCTATTATTCTCATAATTAATCGGTTTTTGGCTTGTAGCCAAACTTGTTTTAATTAAACCTCAAATGTTGTTCAGACCTTTGAAGAAGTGGGACTTGGGGGAGATAAGAACGCTTTCTTTATACTAGTTGGTTTTCTAAAGCGAATTTTATCAGATTGATTGTGTTCCTGACACCAAGCTTACGCATGATATTTTTACGATGGACACCTACCGTCTGATCACTGATATATAGTTCTTTAGCTATTTCTTTATTATTCTTGGCTTGGGTAATGAGCTCTAGCACTTCATGTTCTCTCTTAGTCAGTTTCTGCTTGATAACGAAACGATCCTCGTAATTGCTCTTCTTACCATTCGTTAATCTTTTCCCATTAGGAGGCGTGATATGAAGCCCAGGTGCGATATAGGTGTTACCAGCCATAATTTCCTGAACGGCTTCTAACAAGTGCTCTGGTTCGTTAGACTTGAGTATATATCCATCAGCACCATTCTTCAGCGCTTGACCGACGAACTTATAATCACTATAAGAGGTTAATACTAATATTTTAACCTGCTTAAATTGTCTTCGAATCTGTGGGATCAACTCTAAGCCATCCTGATCAGGTAGGTTCAGGTCTAATAATACCAGTTCAGTACTTAGATTCTTGTGTAGGTATAGAATTAGTCCTTCAGCCGTAATCTCCTCACCTGCCACACTAATCTTGGGCTCTTCTGTGACTTCGAAGAAAGCCTTCAAACCTGCTCTGAAGATGCTTTGAACATCCACTATTACGGTACTGATTGTTGACATTTAGTTCCTTGTTATAATATGTATGGCTGACACCTTTCTTTCTGAATAGGCGTATCCTTCTACCTATGAGCAAATGACATGCCAATTTGGGCTGGAAGCCGCGTATTTACTACGCATTACAAAAAATTATAATGCGTTCTTTAACTAAAAATTTGTGGATTTGACCTTCAGGTCTATAACCATCTACAGGAGATAGAACGTCGGTAAAGCAGTCTTGTCTTCGAAATCGAAGAGACTATTGCTTAATTAATTTAGTGATACTAAAGTTTTCCTGCGTCTCTAGAAGGAGATGATATACGCCTCTTGGGTATTTAGCGCCGAGGTCTAAGTCTATGAAGTTGTTATTACCCAATTCCAGGGTCATCTCCCCTATGTGCATGAGCTGACCAGTCGAGTTAATCAATTTATATGAACCTAACTGTTCCTGATCAGAATAGATTCTAACCACAGCCGACTCTCTAAGCGGGTTAGGGAAAGCTATGGCGCTTAGTGTAATTTCCTCTACAGTAGGATTGAAGATATCTTCATGTGGCATAGCTCTGAATACATCTGGCTGCATAAGCGAGATACTCGTATTCCTCATTATGATATCATGTAAGGTTGTATTCTTAATTTCAAATTTCTCTGCTTGAGTCAGAGCCTCATCGTTCTCAAAATAGAACCGATCACCCTCTCTCAATCTTCTAAATTGCTCTTTGACGATTCTCATAACCAACTCTCCGAATACTGAGTTATCATCGATGTGTTTCTCTGATAACATACCTACCCAAGCGTCTATTTTATTCACATCCCCATATAATTCTTCGAGAATACTGATATCATTCTGACTATCAGTAATGTCGTCGAAAGAATTAATCGGAGGTAACTGAAAGTCATCTCTTAAGGTATTATAATCAGCAAGACCTCTGTCTCGTCCTCTGAATATATTAATGGACGCCAGGTCTAAGCCACCTCTGCCTGGCTCACCAAATAGGAAGTTACGAAGACCCCCAACCATTTTGCAATCCATTTCTTGCATAATCTGAGTACCCATGCCTTTGAGGAAAGGCTCAACACCACCGGCAAGAACAAACTCTTTAGGTCTAAAAAAAGCATCCTTTATGCTAAGTGTCGATAACATATCGCCATCATTATCCATAAGGATGATATCACTATCTATCATCGTATGCCCGAATCTAAATGCAGCGGCCGAAAATACATTGAATATAGAGGGATCAGTTGTCGGAATATAGCCTTGATAAGGCGTGAGCTTTACGCCTAATGATGGTAACCACTCGTAATATGTGATGGCTTGGATATATGATCCAACCATTTTTCTTGCTCTTTGGTATAATTGCTCATCATCCCATGATGGATACTCACGAGCAAGTTCGGTACACAATCGATTATGTTCCCTTACAAAAATGGTATGCAAACATATTAGAAGAGGATTCTCATTAGCACGTACATCGCCAGCTACAAAATACCTATCAAGTGATCGTGTATCATCTGCCATAACTGGCGCTCTAGAATAATCCACTGGATCATTAAAAGCTCCAGTAGTGGTATTCCATGGCAATAACTCGAACTGCTCGCTCGGATCTAAGGATACCTTCATCTTACCTCCGTCAAATGAACGAAGCCAACTAGCCCGTGTCAAGTCACTACCATAAATCATAGAAGCATCCAGAAAAGAAGTTACTTCATTAGCAAATTGCCTTGGATTACCAGGTTCTGTACCCGTATTCGGTTCAAATTTGCTTCGAGATAAAAAAATCTTTTCGTCTACATCGAAGAAATCATCATTTTCTGGTATTTCTAATAGTGTAGGTGCTTGGAAGGGGTCAGAATCAGTTAGTGATATATCGTGATCGATAAATTGTCCGAATGCCCATACAAAATCACTTAATTGCTGTGCTTCTAGAAAATCACCTTGCTGATCGAATAATTTATTACTTATAACTCTAGGAAGAGGGAGGTCCTCATCATTCATCGCTTGCATATCATCCGAGTAATTTACACTAGATATGCGAAGTAAAGGCGCATTTGTTGCACCCCATTCAGGATTATTGGGATTATTACCTACGCCCGTAATACTTCTATTCTCTTGGGAAAAAAGAGTTACAATAGAACAAAGGAATAGGTAAAAACTAATAAATCTAATCATTCTTCAGAATCAGTTAAATACCTCTCAGGATTAATTTGCCTGCTATGTAACCATAGCAATGGACGTCAAATATAGCCAATGAGCGACTATTCAGAAGACTTAGGATCTTATTATTCATGACTTTAACCAGATTTTTTGAAAAATAGCCATCATATTAGGGATGACTTATAGGTCGTTTAGGTATTTCTCTGGTGCTGAAAGTGATATAAATTAGGTTATTAATCTATATCAGCCTAATATTCATTTCTCTACACATGAGAAATATCTATTATGCTTATGGAAATATTGTGCCAATTAGTGAATCTATCGCCAAATTTAAATCCAGCACATAATTTGCTCTATACATTAATTGTTCTACTAAGAGCTATATAACATTTGGGATCTGGATCATATACACCAAGTATTATTAGACAGTGCATTGCCCCTGTCGTGGCTGGTCTATTGTTATTTTTCTGTTCATTCCCACAGGCATTAGCTCAGCAAAGGCCTACAGCTAGTTTCACTTCACATACTATTCTATTAGTTTCTGATACAGTAATAACTAACAAGTACACGGTTGTCCCAGAATCTGTCCTATTGACTAATCTGAGTAGTGCTTTGGTCTATCCACCAGTGATTAATAATACTGACATTTTTATCCAGTACAAAGGGTCTAAAGATAGTTTACACATCCAGTATAGGGTGTTAGCTATGGATTTAGGGCAATACGGCCCTATTCTCGATGAGGCAGATGTCGAGCAAAAAGATCAGGTAATACGCATCGAGAGTGATTATACGCAAGAGGAATTAGGTAGTCGTCGATTTATCAGCTCTAACAAATTAGAATATAGTGGTAGTTTCTCCAGAGGAATCAATTTTGGGAATACGCAGGACCTTGTACTCAGTTCTGACTTCAATTTGCAGATGCAAGGAGACTTGGGAAATGGCTTGAAGATAAGGGCCGCTATCTCCGATGACAATATACCCATACAGCCAGAAGGTAATACACAAGTACTCCAAGAATTCGATAAGGTGTTCATCGAGATAGAAAAGGATAGTACCTCAATCGTTGCAGGTGATTACGAATTAGGTAGCTCGGCCTCTTATTTTATGAAGTATTATAAGAAACTGAAGGGCTTAAGCATCAAGAATACAACAACTATAGATTCTAGCTGGTCCCTACACAACAGAGGCAGTTTTGCCATAGCTAGAGGAAAATTCAAAAGGCTACAATTAGAAATCAAAGAAGGGAACCAAGGACCGTACAAATTAGAAGGAGACCAAGGAGAGGTTTTCCTGCAGGTCCTATCGGGCACTGAAAAAGTATATGCTGATGGCAGATTGCTCGTCAGAGGCGAAAACCATGATTATGTCATGGACTATAATCGTGCAGAATTACGGTTTACTCCTAAAATAATTATAAATGCTAATGCTCGTATCATCGTCGAGTATGAATTCACGACACAGTCATATCTGCGATCGTTATATGCAGCTACGAGTAGCGTCTCGAAAGGTGCATGGAAATTAGACCTGAACTTCTATAACGAGCAGGACAGCAAATCCCTAACAAGTGACATCTCATTAGATTCCATAGATCTTATGATTATGGCTAATAGCGGTGATGGCATGGCACGACGATCGGGCATATTTTTTCCCATTGATAATAATTACGAAAATCTAATCAAGTATACCTTAGCTGCTGACACCTTGGCCTATGACAGTGAAGAGGCCGTCACAGCTCAGAACAGAGCTGCCAGATTCTCTAATGTCGGCCGAGGCAACGGGTCGTATATTATAGATGGACAAGCAGGCACCAATGGCAGGGTATATAAATACGTCGGGCCTGGTGGGGGCAACTTCGACCCGATTGTGGAACTCATTCCACCAGAAAAAAAGCAACTCATCACTGCTGGATTGACCTTTAACCCCAACAATAAGACAGCACTGACTCTAGAAACTGGCCTAAGCAATATGGATAGAAATCGATTCTCAGAAATAGATGACGGGGATAACAATGGCCTCTCAGTCATGCTGCATTTCGATAATCATCGCTCATGGGGAAAGATCACCCCAAAGTCAGATACGATCTTAACCAACCAATCCTCAGAAAAATGGCAGCTTAGGACCAAAGGCCAGGTAGAAGTAAAAGGCAAAGAATTCCAAGCGCTCAATCCTTACAGATCGACCGAGTTTGCAAGGGATTGGAATTTTCAGAGTATTACAGTTTCAGACGAGCTACTATATGAGGTCAATACTAATCTAACTCGTGGTGCGACTCAGTTGCAATACGGGATATCAGGTTTCGATGCTAAGGAATTATATAATGGACTGAGAAACCAGATAGGCTTTACCAGACAAACTAAGAGCTGGACCATCAATACTTACTTGGACATACTTAACAGCGAAAGCTATCAAGATAGCCTAGCCGAAAAAACCAAGTTCATCAGACCTCGATTCTTACTTCAGAAACCCATATCTGAGCATTGGTCTCTAGGTGCTAGATATGAAGGAGAAGAGAATATCAGGCGATACA
>CALEAC010000057.1 GCA_937944095.1 uncultured Saprospiraceae bacterium | reverse complement strand
GGCCAAGACAGCGAAATTCCAAGTCATGAATTCCACTATTGGTCTCAACCCATTAATCGCAGCACCTACACCAATTCCAGCAAAGCCTAGTTCGGCTATCGGCGTGTCAATGACGCGCTTAGGACCAAACTCATCGAGCATGCCTTTACTCACCTTATAGGCACCATTATACTCAGCGACCTCTTCTCCCATAAGAAAGACAGTCTCATCTCTTCTCATTTCTTCACTCATTGCTTCTCTGAGTGCATCTCTAAGTGTGATTATCCTTGACATTATTCTGTACTTGTGATTAAAAAATAAAGGTAAACAATAAAACAGTCTCAATTAAGGCCTGCAAGCACTTTTAAGGGATCTAAACCGCCTAAGTTCCCAGAACTCATGATCAAAAGGATGGCTCCAGTATCAGCTTTACATGATTTCATAAAATTTTCTATAGCTGTTGGCTCTGTTACCACAGTTAGATTAGAACCCCCGAAAGCTGAGGCAACCTCTGATATATCCAAAGGAGGCAACTGCTTACTCGCTAAAGTAGCAGGATCGAAGTAGACGATTGCCCGATCAGCTGGTGCCAAGCAGTCTCTGTAGGCTTGTATGAACTCAATATTCAAACTTGAGAATGTATGCAATTCGAGCACCGCATAAAATTGTCGGTCTGGGTATCTAGACTTAATAGCGGCAACGCTGGCTCTGGCTTTGGATGGGGCATGTGCAAAATCCCTGTACACAATGAGCTCATCGCTATCAAGCATCTTTTCCAAGCGTTTGGCTGCTCCAGTGAACTTGGACATATGAGTTAAGAACGCAGGACTTGAGATGCCTAACTCATTGCAGATAAGCATGGCAGCATGCATGTTCTTGAGGTTATGAAGGCCAAAGACCTCAATTGGGTAGCTTGTTTCAGCAAATACAACCTGACCTTTCTTATCCGTCTCAAGCGCAGTATAGCCAGTCTGAATGCCCGAACTCTGCGTTTGAAGTGCTAGATCAAGAAGCACGGGGTCAGTCTGATCAAAAAAGAACCTATCACCAGCTTGCGCTTGAGATAGTAGGTCTCGGAATACTTGCTTGTAAGCATCATAGGTCTTATAGATATTAACATGATCCCATGCCAGACCTGTAATCACAGTTAGATTACCTCTATAATGGAGCATTTTAGCTTTGTCATCTAGAGCTGAACTAGGATACTCATCACCTTCTACGATAAGAATGTCAGCGCCTGATAGACTGACCATTTTATGGAAACCTTCCAGTTGGGCTCCTACGAGATAATCGAATTGTACGCCAGCAGCTTGTAACACATGCATAATCATCGACGTTGTCGTTGTCTTCCCATGACTCCCTGTAACGACAACACGTTTGGTTGCAGGAGATTGTTCACCTATATATTCTGGAAAAGATAAAATCTTCAAGCCTAATTCTTGAGCACGAATTAATTCAGGATTATCTTCTCTAGCATGTTTACCAAGGATTATAAGGTCGATTCCTGCATCAATCCTGACTGGATCCCAACCCATCTTGTGAGGTAATAAATCTTTAGCTGCTAGGCGTGACAGACTGGGTTCGTAGATTTCATCATCTGAGCCAGTGACCTTATGGCCCATTTCTAAGAGATCGAGTGCAACATTATGCATGACGCTACCGCCAATGGCAATGAGATGAATATTCAAAATAATCAGTTAATGAAGTGCAAATGTGACAAGCATAAGACTACAATTGGTAATATATTTGCACCTGTTTTCGTTAGACAGATGATTAAAAATCAAAAATGCGTAAAAATCAGTTAAATATTATTGCTAGAGCGTTCGCTTTCATGATCATACTTACCGTATTCAGTTCATGTGCGAAGAAAGGTGTAGGCTGCCCGAATAACTTTAAGGTTATTCCGAGTATTTCGATACCGTTCGTCAAGTAAGCAGCTTTGGACCAATGGGATATCCACAAGACTGGAGATTCCTCACCTACTCTCTACAGTAAGAAGTATCGTGCATACTATCATTCTCTGCATGGTGCTATAGAAGAGTCCTCTCACGTATTCATTTCGGCAGGGCTATACTACTTTCAACGACAAGGCAACAGAAAGTTGAACATTCTTGAAATGGGCTTTGGAACCGGCCTGAATGCCTTTCTGACGTTGATTTCGGCTACCAAATACGATATCGACATTGACTATGAAGCCTTTGAGACGGACCCCTTAGGGCCTCATATATATCAAGAACTCCCCTACTATCAGCTTGTTCCTGGTTCTACCTTACTAGACTATACTCAGATTCATGATTCAGATTGGGCTGTACCTATAGCCATCTCCTCTAATTTCAATTTATTGAAACGGAACGAAGATATCCTACAAGCCGCTATCGCTTCGTCAAAGTTTGATATAATCTATTACGATGCTTTTGCACCGAGTTGCCAAGAACAACTATGGGATAGCCAATTACACGAAAAGCTATATGACTCACTAAAGCCCAATGGTTGTCTTGTTACCTATTGCTCTCAAGGCGCCTTTCGCAGGACACTGCAAAGTATTGGTTACCAAATCGAAAAATTAAACGGACCAGGTAAGAAAAGAGAAATGCTCAGAGCTATTAAGATCTAGCTATCTCTTGAATGCTGGATATTATTCCTAAATTACTTCTGTATCGACAGATACGTTCGATTTATTCTAAAAACTACATAATCTAAGAAGATGAAGAAGGTCGCCCTACACTGGCAGATACTTATCGGGATGGTTGCAGGTGTAATATTTGGTTTGGTTTTGTCTAGAGTAGATGGAGGTAACACCTTTGTTATCAATTGGATTAAGCCCTTAGGCACAATATTCATCAAACTCCTGAAGCTTATTGCCATACCCTTAATTATTGCTAGTCTTATCAAGGGGATTTCTGACTTAAAAGATATCTCTAAGTTTTCTAGGATGGGCACGAGGACCATTGCTATATATATAGTGACAACCGTTATCGCAATCAGTATTGGCCTCCTGTATGTCAATATCATACAGCCAGGAAACAGTGTTAGCCAGGAAACCGTGACACGTCTAAGTGAAGCATTTAGCACGACTGCAAGCAAGAAAGTGGATTCTGCACTCGGCGAAAAAGGTAAAGGACCATTGCAATTTCTGGTCGACATGGTGCCCGATAATATTTTTTCTGCTGCAAGCAATAATAGAAATATGCTCCAGGTCATTTTCTTCACAATCATTTTTGGCATCAGCCTCTTATTGATAAAGGAAGAAGAAGCTCGACCTCTGAAGGCTTTCTTTGATAGCCTCAATGAGGTTATCATGAAAATGATTGATTTGATCATGTTGATATCACCTTATGCCGTTTTCGCACTTTTGGCCTCTTTGATTGTCGAAACGACGGACGCAGATCTATTTGTTGCCCTAGCTAAGTATGCTATGACTGTCATCGCTGGCTTGCTCACCATGTTAGTCTTTTATATCGTTGTATTATCCATCTACACTAAGACCTCCCCTTCTACTTTCCTCAAGGGAATCAGTCCCGCGCAGTTACTTGCGTTCTCTACCAGCTCTTCTGCGGCAACCCTTCCAGTTACGATGGAACGTGTCGAGGAACATTTGGGTGTGGATAAGGAGGTCGCCAGTTTCGTATGTCCTGTTGGTGCTACTGTTAACATGGATGGGACTAGCTTATATCAGGCAGTAGCAGCGGTATTCATCTGTCAGGCGTTAAACTATGGGCTGGACTTATCTGATCAGATAACCATAGTCCTCACAGCGACACTAGCATCCATCGGTTCAGCAGCCGTTCCAGGTGCTGGGATGGTGATGTTGGTCATCGTACTTGATTCCGTAGGTGTTCCGAAAGAAACACTCATGGTTGGATTAGCCTTAATCTTTGCAGTAGACAGGCCCTTAGATATGCTGAGGACCACAATTAATGTATC
>CALEAC010000056.1 GCA_937944095.1 uncultured Saprospiraceae bacterium | reverse complement strand
ATCATATACATTATCTCACTCTCGATATCTTACTCCATTAAGAATATAAAAATAGACAAGAGGGCAGATCATCAGACCAGCCCTCTCAACTAAGGTAAATCTATTAATTCTAACTAATCACAATCCCCTTTTAATTCTTCTAAGGTTTCTTTAGAGTCTATTGTAAGTATACTACCATCCTCTAACTCGACTTCTAGTGGAAATACTAAGGCCGGTTTCACTGTTCTATCTTCAGTAGATCTCGCCCAGTTTCTGAGTTCTTGCCTTAGGGCTTTTTGCGAATCTACGGCTTGTGTAGAACCATCAGGAAATTGTAGACTTACAGGAAAAACCAAATCGAAACAGTTCTTCTTTTCTTTTTCCCCTCGCTGTCGACAAGCTTGCTTAAGCGTCTTCATTTCCTCCGCGGAACTCACCGTGATGACTTCACCGTCTCTATATTCTACATCTACAGGAAAGCCAAGTTCTGGTCTCTCATCTGCTGTTGGGTTATCCTCCTTCCAGTCCTTAATCGTGCTCCTGAATGCAGCTCTATCTGTAACTGCTATGACTTCACCGCCTGGTAATACCAGATTAACTGGAAAGACCAACTGGAAACATTTTCTCCTTCTAGATCCTTCGTTTTCTTTCCCTTCGCTACAGGCTTCTTTTAGCGCCTGGAGGGCGTCCTGGGAATCAACTGTCTGTGAATTACCATCATCTAAGGTAACTTCCAGAGGAAAATCAAACTCTGGCCTTTCTTCTGCCGTAGGGTTGTCTGCTTTCCATGCTTTCAGTCCAGATCTTAGATCCTCCCTAGAATCAAACATCACTGCATTACCATCAGGAAAAGAAACTGAGACTGGAAAAACTAACTGGAAGCACCGCTCTTCTTTATGGCGACTATGTTCTTTGTCCCCATGATACGCTTCTGAGTACAATGTATCATCTAGTGAATAATTAAGGCTTTCTAATTCCGATTTTTCGCATGAGGCAAAAAGACATAGACTTAAAAAAAGTATAGCAGTTAAATTGAAAATTTTTGTCGTTGTCATAATCTAAGATTTTTACAAGTGAATAATATGTTCGCTTATATAACAAGCTCACAGAAAATCACCCTACGATATTTTTCAAAAAACCTTATAAGAATTACTTCTATCATCCTTCTCATAGTTCAGTCCCATCGGCTTACAGACCATATCTAATGCAACTTCTATATCCGTATGGGAAAATGAACCAGAAAAATGACGCCCTGTAACCGTTACGGAAATATCAGCATCAAACTGTCTTTCGATTTCCTGGAATACACTCTCTATTTTCTCATGGTGGAAAATCGACTGTTCCGACAACCATGCTGGTTGCATTAGATCTTTATTGCTGTCAATTTTCATTTCGTCTCCTATTACATTGACCGTCATGCCTGATGTTAATATTTGCTTGTGAGTCTTAGCGACCTCTACTTTTCCAGTATAGCATTCCACATAGAGCTTAGACCCCCAGCTCCTTACATTGAATGAGGTGCCGAGTACAGAAACTTTACCTTGCTCAGTAACCACAGTGAATGGTGCGCCTTTTTCAACTAGAAAATAGGCCTCTCCTATCAGGTGAATTTCTCGTACATCGCTATAAGATTTCTTGTCGTAAGTGAGCGAAGAACCATCATTAAGTATGACTTCGCTGCCATCCGGCAGCTGCTCCTGTTGCGTCATTCCCGGAGGTGCGAGTATCTCCTCGTCTCTGCCAGTAAACCAAAAGAATAATGAAACCAAGATAAGCATTGCGGCAGCTACCGTATATAATTGGTTAAGATGAAATGTTCTACTGGACGTCGGTTTAGTTCTATCTCTAAGTTGCTTATACCCTGTGCTATGATTATAGGCAGGAAGTGTCCATCGATCTGCTGTTGTTACAATCGATTCTAGTTCTGCCCATTCATTACTGGCCTTGAGTTGTGCCTCTTCCTCTGAGGTCAAGTCACCTTCCAGCCACCTTGCATATAGTGTTTCTTTGTCCACGCTAGTTTACTAACATTAATAATAAAACAATCTCACCTGACGTTACCCTACACTTTCTTATGTAACTTTCTTAGTCTCATCAGTGCGAGGTGCATTTTCTTCTCCACAGTCTTGATACTCATGCCTAATTCTTCTGCAATCTCGCGGTACTTTTTTTTGTCTATACGAGACATCAAGAAAATTGTCCTCTGATCCTCAGGTAAGTTTGATATCGCAGCTTCTAGACGTTCAGAAAACTCTTTCTCTTCTAATAGGTACTCAGGTGTTCTAGTTTCAGCCCTTGCTGTATTAGACTGATCAAACTTCAATTTGACCTTAGTTCTAGCGACTGTATTCAGGAAGAGGTTATTCGCTATGGTAAATAAATAGGACCTTGCTTTAGCTAGTGACACCTTTGAACAGTTCTGCCATAGTTTAACAAAACTATCCTGGACCAGGTCTTCTGCTGCCTGCATATCTCCAGACTTATAATAGAGGAAATTTCTCAGACACTCTGCCTCCTGCATGAACACAGTATGGTAGTTACTTTCCTTACATAGGTTATCCACGTCTGACATAGGACGCAAATTTACGCTTATCGCAAAAGGATGTGTACTTTCTGGGTTAGAATCATCGACTGATTAGATTCGTCTTGACGAATCGGTCTACAAAGTCATCCTTATAGGAGGGTCCTAAGGGCAGTTCATTGTCGGTGGTATATATCGTATCTGTACCGATACTAACGATGGCCTTAATCTGTATGATATAGGATTTTGATATTCGTGCAAATCTATCTGCAGGCAATTGTTCTAAAATTGTCTTGACATTCATGGAAGTCATGAACTTCTTACCCTTACAATGTATTACGACATAATCTTTCATGCCTTTGATATAGAGTACTTCATCATAGAAGACCTTGACATATTGTCTATCGGACCTGATATACATAAAAGTCTCTTTATAAGAATCTATATCTGAACTCTTGTGACTGCCGAGTTCTAAGTAATCCTTGACCTTATTGACAGCAAGGAAAAATCTCTCGAATCTGATTGGCTTGACAAGATAATCGATGACATCCAGTTCGTATGATTCTAGAGCATATTGGGGATAGGCTGTACATAGTATTATATGCGGACGATTCTTAAGACTTCGGATAAAGTCTAAGCCATTAAGCCCAGGCATCTCTATATCTAGGAAAATCAAGTCCACTTCCGCTGAGGATAGATAGCTGGAAGCTTCTATTGCATTGGGGAAAGACCCTTTATGGATGAGATAAGGCACCTGCTCGCAATTAAGCATCATCCCATCTCTAGCTAGTGGTTCGTCATCTACTATAATATAGTTAACTGTCATTAGGTCATAATTTTTAGTTTAACCAAAAAACGTTGCTCATTTTCTAGTAACTCTAATTCATGTCGATCTGGATAAGCCAACTCTAATCTACGCCTTGCATTGACCATACCTATACCGCCTACATCTCTACGATGTAAGGTGCCTTTGCTATTTTCTATTTCGATATATAAATCTTTGGCCTCTTCCTTAATCTGTAATCGGATATAATCACTGCCTGATCCATTATTGCTATACTTAAATGCATTCTCTATGTATGGTAATATTATCAAGGGCCTGATGGCTATAGAATTGACTTCACCAGTGATATCCAATTCTATTTTCAGATGCTGCCGACGTAAACCTTCTAGTTTGAGATAATTTTTAAGATAGGTGATTTCATTTTTCAATGGTACCGTATCTGCGTCACAATCATAGAGTTGGTATCTCAATAAATCAGATAACTGCATAATTGTATCTGGCAAGAATTCATCCTTCTTCTTAGCCATCACATATATATTATTGAGTGTATTGAATAGAAAGTGCGGATTAACCTGTGTTCTCAGGTATGCAAGCTCAGTCTCTAGTTTGTCTTCCTTTAGTTTCTGTATATGGGTAGAGGAGCTATAAGAAAGCTGGATGAGTTTCATCCCAATAGCCATAAAGAGCAACACCACATTATTGACAACAGTTGATACAATAAAGGTGGTATTAGATACCTCATATGCTGGATCGTAGTATAATAGATAATTAGCAAAAACCACCATCAATATTAATATAACACTACAGCTCAAATAACTCACCAACCTTCCCTTCAGGAATAACCTAGGCAACAGAAAATAGATATTGACGTAGACCATGACCATATCGCCTAAAACTTCTAGGAGGACAATGTAGAAGGGTACATCCATCGGGTCTGTCAGTCCTAACCAACTCAGTACCTCATCAGCATAGATGAATATCCAGAAGGCAAGATGCTTCCAGACTCTAAACTTCTTATTGAAGAAAATCTCATTTACCCACTTAGGGATCTCCATGTTAACTATTGCTAGACTGCAAAACTATTCAAATACATGCTGATTCCATTTTGCTAAGTATAATAAAACCCTCCCTAAGTATAATATGCCCCCTGCATAAGTAGAATGTAGGCCAATTGACACTCGTATTCATTATAGGTTTGAATCACAATACCCAATAAGACTATTGTTTAATTATTATAAATACAGACCTATGAAAAATTTAATGTATCTCTCAGTCATCAGCCTATTGGCTCTGCTCTGTATCACTTCTTGTACAGAAGACAAGTTTCTAGAGGACGAATTAGTAACCTCCGAAGAAACAGTTAACCTAGAACTACATGAAATGAGAAGTTGTGGTAAAGACCACCACATGGAAGAACTCTTGTCTAATCCAGAATACAGGAAAGCATATGAGAAGAAAATGCAGCATCATCTAGAGTTTGTCGAAGGCTTATTAGATTCCAGAGCTGTATGTAGCTCACCTGTTACTATCCCTATAGCTATCCACTTCCAAGGTGTATCTGGTACTGACCTAGCTTGTCTGACACCAATGGTCGAAGAAGCTGTAGCTGCCCTAAACAAAGATTTTCAAGGTTCTAATGACGACATCTCAGACTGGACTAATACTGCTGCTAGTTCTTTCCCTAATATCTCTAATGGAGAGGCATGCTTAGAATTCGTCATCGCTAATACAAACCACCCAAGTGGATATGGCTTAGCAAATGGCGACTTAGCAATAACGCTTAATAAGACCTCAGGAGACGAAGACAGCAACTGGTCTGGTTACCTTAACGTCTTCGTGAAGAACGCTGGTGGTAGTCTTGGGTACGCCCCTCTCGGTGGATCAGGTAATGGTGACGGTGTTGTTATAAGCAAAGACCACTTTAGCACTGGAGCTAGTTGTGGTAATGTGGGACCAGGTGCACCTTTTGATCTAGGGAGAACCCTTACGCATGAGGTCGGTCACTACTTACTGCTCGATCATATCTGGGGTAATGGTTGTAATGTAGATGATGGTATTTCGGATACACCTAACCAGAATTCTGACTACAGTGGTTGTCCTAATATAGGTGCTAGTAGTTGTGGATCGACAGACCTACATATGAACTATATGGATTACACTGATGATGCTTGTATGTACATGTTTACAGCTGGACAAGCTTCTGTTACAGAGAATTATGTGGCTTCGAGTTTAGGGAACATTACATCTAATGCAGCGTCAGTAATCTCTGGATCATCAGGCGGTGGCGGTGGCGGAACGACTCCTTGTGCTATGCCTGCTACTACCTCAGCTCAAGTGCTAAGCAATACCAGCGTAGAAATCACCTGGGAAGGAAATAGCTCAGCGACAAATTACCAACTAAGATATAGAGTCAATGGAACAACAACTTGGACTAGTGTCTTTTCACCAACACCGACTAAAATAGTGACTGGCTTAACTGCTGGGACGACTTACGATTACACAGTTAGGACTCTTTGTCCTTCTGGATGGACTGGGTTCACAGCTATTCAGGCGTTTACAACGACTGGGTCTGCAGGCGGTGGCGGAACGACTCCTTGTGCTATGCCGACTACTACCTCAGCTCAAGTGTTAAGTAATACTAGCGTAGAGATTAACTGGGAAGGAAATACCTCAGCTATCCAATACCAACTCAGATATCGAGTCGATGGAACAACAACATGGACTAGTGTCTTTTCACCAACACCAACTAAAATAGTCACTGGCTTGACTGCTGGGACGACTTACGATTACAGGGTCCGGACTCAATGTCCTTCTGGATGGACTGGATTCACAACTATACAGGAATTTACAACGACTGGGTCTACAGGAGGTGGCGGCACTAGTTGTGACAAACCTGGATACAGCGATACAGAATACTTAACTATCAGTAGGACTAAGGTTACTTGGGAAGCGATGCCTCAGGCTATCAGATACTCTATCAGATATAGAAAAGTAGGAACGACAACATGGACAACTAAGTATAACTCAGCTGCCCAAAAAACGCTGACTAACTTACAATCCGGCGCTACATATGAATACAAACTAAGGACTAAGTGTCCTGCTGGATGGACAACATGGACAGGCTTAGCGACCTTCGACCAAAGTAACGGATCTACTGGAGGTGGAGGTTCTAGCAGCAATACTGTGTTCTTTAATCTTACTTTGGATGACTATGGTTCTGAGACTTCATGGGAAGTAGTAGATGATAACAACACTGTCTTGCTAACTGGCGGTCCATACGATGATGGTACTAATGGTATGGTCATATCTCAGACTTTTGCCTTGGCAGATGGTTGTTACACCTTATATGTAGATGATTCTTATGGAGATGGTATCTGTTGTGATTATGGTAATGGCTCTTTTGAGTTACTTGATATCAATAATACACAAGTCGGATACTCCAATGGAACCTTTGGTAGCTATGATTATCTACAGTTCTGTGTCACTAACAATGTGGTAACCTTCCAAGGCGGTGAAAAAGATGCTAAGGCAACTGGTCTACAGGCCAAAAACATATCATCAGCAAACTGAACAAGTAACTAAAGAAGTTCTATTTCAGGGGGTCTTACATAGGTAGGACCCTCTTTTTTTATTTAAGAGATACATTGGTGTTCGTGTTCTTAAAGTTCTCTTAATTGTGCTATCATATTGATTATCATTGGTATATGGGAACATAGAACAATCTGATTAATGTTTTTTGTAGTATCTTTGCACTCCGAATTTAGATTGAGTAACTTCATAGCCCAGCCTAGCAAATTCAGATTTGCATTCCTCAGACGGCTGGTCATGATACATTTGTGATCAGAAAAATCAAGAATGGATAAGAAGAGAGTTTTGTACGTGACTCAAGAGATGAATCCTTACACCACGATTTCCGAAATTTCATCCATTGTCAAGCAATTAGCCCCTTTTACACAAGGAAAAGGGATGGAAGTACGTGTCTTAATGCCTAAATATGGCAGTATCAACGAAAGAAGACATAGACTACATGAGGTTGTTAGATTATCAGGTATGAATATCATCGTGGATGATGATGACTATCCTCTTATCATTAAGGTCGCTTCTCTACCTGGGGCCAGATTACAAGTATATTTCCTAGATAATGAAGAATTCTTTAAGAGAAAATTCGTTTTCGATGATGAAAACGAGCAGCCTTTTGAGGATAATCAAGAAAGAATGGTCTTCTTCTGTAAGGGTGTCATCGAGACAGTCAAGAAGTTCGGGTGGCCGCCTGACATCATCCATTGTCATGGTTGGATGACCAGTCTTATACCTTTCTATCTAAAGAAAGTCTATCAGAATGAGCCCATATTCGAAAGCTCAACCATTATATACTCTGCATATGACAACAATTACGAAGAGAAATTCACAGAGAAATTCTTCGAGATTGCGGCTATTAATCAACTAGAAACAGAGGATTTAGCAGATTTCAACGATGGAGGCAAGGTAAAACTACTTCAGGGAGGTATGAAATATGCAGATGCTATCGTTAAAGGAGAAGAAAAATTATCAAAAGAAGTTGTTACCCAATTAGAATCACTAGATGTACCCATTTTAGAGTCTTTTCCAGAAGAAGAGCTCAACGATGGCATGTTTGAATTCTATAGAGGACTTCTAGAACCCGTATCATAATTCTTAATGAGAGGTTTTTTATATCTCACCACATTCTTCATCTTCCTCATCACTGCCTGTACTGATCCTATCAGTCTCGGAGGTGACGTTATAGGGACTGAATCTGGTGCCGTCGAGTTCATCGATACAATAAGTCTTAAGACAGCCACTATTCCTAGTGATTCCGCGCTCACTTTTCGCAGGATTGAAAATGGATTTTTTCCTAATCAGACCTTCATGGTCGGAGAGTTGGATGATCCCATCTTTGGGACTCAGAGGTCAACTAGTTATTTCAGTGTGGGGCCTAATGGCCGTTTTCCTGACCTGTCAGATAAGCGTGTTGATTCCGTTGTTCTGACATTATCATTGGATACCCTAGGTGCCTTTGGAGACCCCACTGCAGTGCATGACTTAGAGTTATATACCCTATCCACCCCATTTGAAGCCATATTTGATGAGATAGACAATGACTCACTCTATTCCAATAGAGCCTTAGAACACGACCCTACACCGATTGTCTCCCAATCCATCGTGGTCAATCATTATGATTCTATACAGATTAATAATTTCATCTTAGATACCCTAGTCAATATTCCTGCGGAGCTAAGATTGCCATTAGAGAAACAAGAGTGGATAGACCTAAGTGTCGAATTATCAGACACACTTGTTGAGCAAGATGATATATATAGCATAGTGCCAGGTTATGCGCTGAAAAGTGTTACACCCAATAATAGTATGATTGGTTTAGACCTCTTGATTGATTCAGGTCAGTCAAGTTTTACTGGCTCTTTTGTAAGAATCTATTACTGGCCTACAGATACAACACGAGCTATCTACCTATTGCCCCTAGGAGATTACAGGCATAGTTATCATACACAAGATATTTCTGGTAGCCAATTAGAATCAGATGCCGCACAAGCTGATCCAGAGTTTCTATATCTACAATCCCTTAATGGTACTGACATAGAGATAGGATTTGAGAATATTCTAAACTTTAGTGATAAGATATTAAATTCAGCAATATTGGAGTTAACGATTAAGAGAGAAGAAGGTACTCGTTTTGATCCCCCAGTTGGCTTATTTGCATTTTACAATAATGAAGATAACGAACGGGTTACGATACCTGTTCTAGGTACTATAGAAGATAGAACTAATATGGTTGATACAGAAGTCTATTCTTTTGACTTAACTGATCACCTAAATCTACTTCAGGATGATGTCATTACTTCGACCAAACTCATTCTTACACCGAACGCCAAAGTCCAAAGACCTAATAGAGCTATTATCTACGGACCTGGCAGCTCTGACTTTCCTCCTATTCTAAAAGCCATCATCACAAACCTTTGATTCATGTGCGGTATAGTTGCTTATATTGGAAACAAAGAGGCCTACCCTATCCTTATAGAGGGTCTCAAAAAATTAGAATACCGTGGCTATGATAGTGCTGGTGTTGCCCTACTCAACGGAGACCTCAAGGTCATCAAAAAAAATGGCAAAGTTGCAGAGCTAGAAAAACACGTAAAAACTGAAGCTCATACTACACAACATAAAGTTGGTATAGCTCACACGAGATGGGCGACACATGGTAAACCTAATGATATTAACGCCCACCCCCATGTCTCTGGAGATGGTCGACTAGCTATCATCCATAACGGCATTATCGAAAACTATATGTCCATCAAAAAAGCCCTGCTGGAACGTGGCCATGATTTCGAATCCGAAACTGATACAGAAGTCTTAATACACTTAATTGAAGAAGTCCAATCTACACAGAAACTTCCAATAGAAGAAGCAGTTAGAATAGCTCTTAACCAAGTCGTAGGAGCTTATGCCATTGTTGTCATCGATAAGAATGAACCTAATAAATTGGTTGGCGCCAAACTTTCTAGTCCGCTCGTTTTCGGCATCGGTGAGGATGAATATTTTCTTGCCTCTGATGCATCCCCAGTCATTAAGTACACTAATAAAATGATCTATCTAGAAGATGGAGACGTGATCACTGTTCAGCGATATTGAAAATATGAAATCAGAAAGCTAGACAATGAAATTCTCGATCCACAAATCCAGGAACTAGAACTTAAAATAGACGAACGAGAAAAAGGTGGCTACTCGCACTACATGCTGAAGGAAATCTTTCAACAGCCAATTACTGTTGCAGAG
>CALEAC010000055.1 GCA_937944095.1 uncultured Saprospiraceae bacterium | reverse complement strand
TACCGAACAGCCAAATGTAGTCCTGCTTACTCTGGCTGTAACCGGATTGCAAACAGAATAGAGACAAAATAAGACCTAGACTATATCGAACTAAGAAATAATGGACAACCCTACTTGAGGGTCGTCCACTATTAAGGTTATTGTATAATGATTTTTTGAGTTCTGACTTTACCATTTTCATTAGTGAAAGTTATGAAATATAACAGTGACTCGTATACTCATAATAACAGGCTTAGTTATTCCTAAGGTTAATGTCGGCACTAGACGTCTTGAGTATCAGATCGAAACTGCTAATCCTCCAGCCAATTATGAATTATCAACTTAATAAGGTAGTAAAGCAGCGTATACAATTAAATTCTGCCTCGCTATCTTTGAACCCACTTATCATTAATACCGTTATTCCAGCATGGCCAAGACAAAAGAAGCCGAACAGTTCATTGAGATCATAGGCGCTAGAGAAAATAATCTCAAGAACATCGACATCAAAATACCTAAGAATAAGCTGGTGGTTATCACGGGCTTGAGTGGGAGCGGTAAGTCCTCATTGGCTTTCGACACCTTGTATGCCGAGGGACAGCGACGGTATATGGAGACTTTTTCTGCCTATGCTCGGCAGTTTATGGGTAAGATGGAGCGACCAGATGTCGAGAAAATCGATGGGCTCAGCCCTGTCATTTCGATAGAGCAGAAGACTACTTCATGGAATCCACGGAGTACCGTCGGGACCACAACCGAGATCTATGATTTCCTCCGTCTGCTCTATGCACGTATCGGAGAGGCCTATAGCTACAACACTGGTAAGAAGATGGTCCAGTATAGCGAGACTCAGATTCACGACAAAGTGCTCAAGGACTACAACAACAAGAAAATCGCAATCCTAGCACCCGTGATTCGTGCCAGAAAAGGGCACTATCGAGACCTCTTCGAACAGACCAGAAAGAAAGGCTACACCAAAGTCAGAGCAGATGGCAAGATCAAGGACCTCGTCCCTGGCCTACAACTCGACAGATACAAGGTCCATGATATCGAGATCGTCATCGACCGCATCAAAGTCACCAAGGACAAAAAAGAAAGACTCATCGAGTCTCTAGATGTGGCCTTCAAGCAATCCCCAGAATTTATTCAGATTCTAGACACCGAAAAGAACGAGGTTAAGACCTTTAGCAAGCGACTGATGTGTCCAGAGACGGGCATCTCTTATGAGGAACCCTCTCCGAATACCTTCTCGTTCAACTCACCCTACGGCACCTGTCCTAAGTGTAAGGGCCTCGGCGAATGCCATGATGTGGATATGAATAAGGTCATTCCTGATGACTCGAAATCAATTAATGATGCTGGCATCGTGCCGTTCGGCGAAGTCCGTGATAATTATACTTTCAAACAACTGCGAGCGATATCACAGAAATACAAATTCACCTTCTCGACACCAATCAAGAAGATTCCAAAAAAAGCGATGGAAGCCATCCTCCATGGTGGCGAAGAATCTGAGATCAGAATCGGCAATACTAAAAATGACTTTGTCTATAACTTATCACATGAGGGCATCGTGAATATGCTCTACAGATGGCAGGGCGAATCGACTTCAGAGAAGATAAGGCGCTGGGCAGAAGAATTCATGACGATCGTTAGCTGTCCGGAGTGCGATGGTTATAAACTAAAGAACGAGTCCCTCCACTTCAAACTAGGTGAAAAACACATCGGTGAGCTAGGCTCGATGGACCTCGACTTATTGCAAGTATGGTTCAAGACGATAGAGAAGAAACTCAACAAAAAACAAAAAACAATTGCCAAGGATATCCTCAAGGAAATCAGGATGCGGCTCCAGTTCTTGCTCGATGTCGGACTAGATTATCTCAGTCTCAATCGACCGACCAGAACACTCTCTGGTGGTGAGTCACAGCGTACTCGACTAGCAACACAGATCGGTTCTCAGTTATCAGGCATTACCTACATCATGGATGAGCCTAGCATCGGCCTGCATCAGCGGGATAATCAGAGACTGATTACAGCGCTACAACATCTAACTACTCTCGACAACACTGTCGTCGTGGTCGAACATGATAAGGACATCATGCTCGCTTCTGACTACCTGATCGACCTAGGTCCCGGTGCTGGACGACTAGGCGGTGAGATCGTGGGTGCTGATATACCAAAAAACTTCACCAAAGGGAAAGGCATCACAGCAGGATACCTCAATGACACGATGCGTATCGACGTCCCAGAAGAGCGGCGCAAAGGCAATGGCCAATTCCTAAGACTCAAAGGCGCTACAGGCCATAACCTCAAAGATGTCTCTATAGAAATCCCACTCGGTACCTTGGTCTGTGTGACTGGTGTCTCTGGCAGTGGCAAGTCTACCTTGATTAATGAGACCCTCTATCATATACTCAGACAACATTTCTATAAATCCATCAAGAATCCGCTGGCTTATAAGTCGCTCGATGGCCTGGAACATATCGATAAGGTCATCGAGATCGACCAGAGCCCAATCGGTCGAACGCCTCGATCTAATCCAGCGACCTACATCGGTGTCTTTACCGATATCCGTAAGATCTATTCTGATCTGCCAGAATCCAAGATAAGAGGCTACAAGCCTGGACGCTTCTCGTTCAATGTCAAGAGTGGTCGCTGCGAAACCTGCCAAGGCGGTGGCATGAAACTGATCGAAATGAATTTTCTGCCAGATGTCTATGTCGAATGTGAAGAATGTCTCGGCAGAAGATACAACAGAGAGACGCTAGAAATCATGTATAAAGGCAAGACCGTCTCTGATGTCCTGAATATGAATGTCGATGAAGCTGTCGAGTTTTTCAAAGCGATACCTAAGATTTACAGAAAAGTCAAAACACTACAGGATGTCGGACTCGGATACATCACCCTAGGCCAGCAGGCGACCAGTCTTTCTGGTGGCGAAGCACAACGGGTTAAGCTCGCTGAAGAGCTGAGCAAGAAGGATACAGGTCAGACCTTTTACATTCTAGATGAACCGACGACTGGACTCCATTTTTCTGATATCAAACTCCTATTGGGCGTCATCCAGAAGCTCGTCGACAAGGGCAATACCGTCGTCATCATCGAGCATAACATGGACGTCATCAAGGTCGCTGACTATGTCATAGACATCGGTCCAGAAGGTGGCTCAGGTGGCGGCAAAGTCGTATTCCAAGGGACACCAGAGAAGCTCGCGACTAAAAAAATCAGCCATACTGGTCGCTTCCTCAAAATGGAGCTCAAGTAGACCTCATAACAGCACAAATTTTCTATTGTCATGGCTATGTCACAATCCTGTGACCTTTTACCATCTATGGTCTTATTCCAAGACAATTCAGTCCTTCTTCACATCAATGCATTCCACCATGGGTTATAATTGCAGAAAAGATTAATATCCATGAGAATAATTCTAAGAACACTAATTTTCATCCTATTCATACCCTTGGTAGGCAGTACCCAGATAACAGAAGTATCTATGGGTGCAGCCTATAGCGAACAAGCCTATTTCAAGCTTTCTACTTGTGAAGTCACTATAGTAAAGAATGACGCTTGGGATATTGCTTTTTCTAATATCGGCCAACAAGATGCTGGAATCATGATTAATGAATCCGGTTCACTTATGGGCACCGCATTAAGCTTATACGCCTCTCCCACATCTACTTGGGAAGAGACCCCAACAGATTTAGATTCACTCAGTGA
>CALEAC010000054.1 GCA_937944095.1 uncultured Saprospiraceae bacterium | reverse complement strand
TCGATCTTAGAATTTCTTGTTTGGTCGCGCGCTTAGAAAAGAAAGAGCAAGCACCTGCATATATTGTCGAAAGAATAAATTCCTCAGATTGTGAATCAGTCATGACAATAATATCAAGCTGAGGATAACCTTCTTTTAATGAGGTTAATTTAGTTAGATCAAAATCTTCAGAGATGGCTAAGAGGAGTATACTTATCTGGTTACAGTAATCGTAATTTTTTATAGCGGGCTGATTGAAATATACTGATACGTCAGTAGAAGTGGAAAGCACTCTTTTTAAGTGATTCCGATAGGAACTGTTTTCATCAATAATGCCAAGTCTAACCATTGGAGGTCAATCAGCTGTTAGTAATAGGGGTTTCTAAAAGTACGCTTTTAAGTTAAATTTTCTGAAGACTTTTCAGTTTTATTTTAACCACTACAAAGTTAGATCACATAATTTTCAAGTTTTTGTTTTCTAAATACTTTGTTTGATTACAACTCAAATATCACCTTATTTAGGGTTATAGTATATGTCGGTATATCAATTTCCCCTTTTAGGGGGATAGGTTAAGAGTTCGTGATATATTACTTTTGAGGAAACAATCTACCCTAATTTATTTCTTAATCTTAATTGATTTAAATAACCCCGTAGCGCCCCTAAAAACACGCTCATTCATTATTTAAAGGTTTTACATACAAGATTTGAAAACTATTTTTCGCTGGCTCTTGCTCGAGAGTTACGTTAGAGTGGTACGTTCTACAGTGGTCCTTTGTGGTTGTTAGATCTGATAACATAGTAATAGTGCATTGCAATTTACTAGTATCTCAACCTTCTAATATGATAAACAAGTCAATCTTCTTACTGAGTTGTACAGTAGTCTTATTATTCCATTGTTTTGATATTTATGCGCAGTGCCCAGCACCTGCTCTTGTGTCTGGAGCTGGAACTTATGTGTCTAATGTTGGTGTGAATAATGCAGATAATGCTGACGGCATACCAGATGGACAGAACACTGGAAAAGTATCTGGTAATGATGAACTTACCTTAAGTTATCCTAGTCTCGAAGTTGGAACAGAGGTCTGTGTGGACCTAGGATTCAAAGATGCAGATGGCCAAGTAGAACTCACTCTTAATGGTGTAAGCACGACAATAGACAATCTATCAGCTAGTAGTTCTTATGAGCTGCAATCTATCTGTGTAACGGTAACGACAACGGGTGTACACACCTTGGTCATCAAAGAAACAGGGAATGGCGATATCAAAGTTGATGGTTCTGCTTGGATATTTTGCGACTGTGCGTCGATAATAGGTACTAGTTGTGATGATGGTGACCCATGTACGACTGGTGACATATATGACGCTAATTGTAACTGCACAGGGACTGGGATTGGCCTCTTCACTGAAGGCACTGGTTCTTATGATAGTGATACTGGTGTCATAGATGCACAAGATGCAGAAGGTATAGCTGATGGTAACTTTACTGAGAAATTATCAGGAAGTTCCGAGTTGGTTTTAGCATATGATAGTTTAGGTGCCACTGCGCTCGTCTGTGTAACCCTTGGTTTCCAGAAAAGTGATGGGGTTGTTAGGTTGGATCTCAATGGTGTCACTGAGGATATAATTAATCCAACTGGACAACAGGCTTATAATGATCAAGAGGTTTGTGTTTTTGCCTCGACTCCTGGATCATATTTACTAACGATTACTGACGTTGGAAATGGAGATATGAAAATAGATGGTTCTAGATTTACTTATTGCGCTGTCGATACTTCAGGAAATATAGTAGAGAACATCCCTAATCTAACTACAGGCAAGCCGCCAGTTGGGAATGTCAATAACTATGACCTAGAGGTGCTTGCGGAAATACAAATAATCGACCCTGTTGTCGTGGAAGAACTAGCGGATACGTCTAACATCCAAGCCATTAATACATATCAATTAGCTGAAGACACACTTAACCCTGGAGAATACCTCGTGCTGGTAGAAGTTATAGTTAACGGTCTTTCCGACTTAGCAGCAGCTTCAGACATACTAGAGAGCTTAGGTATGACAGAGCAGCTGTATGCCAGCTCCTACCCACTGATCATAGCAGGGTATATTCCTATTAGTAATGTCGGACAATTAGATGATTATAGTGCCACTTTGAACTTTGCAAGACCGATACCGAGACCTATTTTGGCTAAAGGTGCAGTCACTTCATTAGGCGATAAGGCCCAAAGATCTGACTTCGTCAAGGAAGGTTATGGCCTAGATGGTTCTGGTCTAAAAGTCGGTGTTATCTCAGATAGTTATAATGCTAAGACTCTAAATGATGATGCAGGTGTAGATATCAGTAATGGTGATCTGCCAGCAAATGGGGTCGAGGTTCTTAGAGATGCCAGTCTTCGCTCTAGTCTACATACAGATGAAGGCCGAGCGATGTTACAAATTGTGCATGATGTGGCACCTGGTGCACAGTTAGCCTTCAAGACAGGAACGGAAACACCAGCTTTGTTTGCGCAAGCGATTCTAGATCTGGCCTCTGTTGGTTGTGATATTATTGTGGATGATATTACCTATCCTTCAGAGCCATTTTACATAGATGGGCCAGTCGCTAATGCAGTAGACTCAGTTGTAGCCATGGGCATAACGTATGTCTCAGCAGCTGGAAATTATGGATCCAAATCCTATTCTGCAAATTTCACGGCTTCTTCAGATCCACTACCTGCTGCCATCTCAGCTTTTTATCCAGGTGGTACTGCGACAACGCATGATTTCAATGGTGACCAGTATTTCAATCTCTCTTTAGAGCCAGGGAATTATACAGTTACCTTGCAATGGGATGAGCCTTATGCAAGCCTTGGTACTGATGGTGCACTGACGGATTTAGATTTGTGGGTGTTAGATTCAGATTTGATACAGAGAGTTAATCGACCGACTAACGAGGTTGGACAAGACCCCTTTACTAGTGTAGACTTCAAGGTAAGTGTTAGTACCTCGACACAGAATATTGTTATTGTCAATGCCAATGGTGGACCCGTGTCTAATTTTAAGTTCATCTTTTTTAGAGGTACTGGTGCCACTTTTAACGAAGGGACACCAGATATTTCTACAGTTGTCGGCCAGGCGAATGCAGAAGGGGCTATTACTGTAGGCGCGGTTCTGTATAGGAATACACCTGCTTTTGGTGTGACGCCTACCGCAGCATCTTTTTCTTCTAGAGGTGGATTCTTAGGTCTTGGAATAGATAGAATAAAGCCAGATATTATGGGGCCAAATGGCGCAAATACAACTGTCGAATTAGGTGGTGTTGCAGCGATAGATAATTTCGACGGCTTCCCTAATTTCTCAGGGACCTCTGCTGCTGCACCTCACGTTGCTGGCGCTATCGCGCTGATTAATCAAGGTCGACAGCAATATCTTGGTTTAGAAACGACGCCAGATGAAGCCCGTTCTATTATTACCAGTACAGCTTTAGATATGGAAGACGTCGGCTATGATATCAAATCTGGAGCGGGCTTACTACAAACCAATGAAGCCTTACTCCAATTCGCTAATCCGGCGCCTATTATAGATGACTATGAATATCCTGATGGATTCGATCCAGCAGATGTGAGTACTGTGCCATTCCAGGTAACGCTCAAAGGTCGGTACATCACAAGTATGACTCAGGTTGTCTTCAATGGAGATACTTTGGTCACAACAATCATAGGTGACAGCGTAGCTATAGCCACGATACCCGTATATAGTACAACAGATACCATTGCTGATATGGTGATGCTTACGACACCACCTTTGACAATAGAAGAAACTGATGGCGGAACTTCTAATTGCATTGAATTTAATTTGCCTATTAAGACGCCCATTACAATCACAGTGAATAGTGCAACTAAGTATTATGGTGAGGATATCCCTGCATTTACTTCTACAGTTACAGGACTACCAGATAGCATCAGCTTGTCTTCCGTAGGCTTAGATACACTACCTATAATCTATAATGTCGGTGCGACCACCTACAGCATACCAGGTAAGTATAGGATAGATGCGAGTATGGGTATCTTGTCTACAGCGATTAGTGACAATTATGATTTCAGATATGTGAATGGCACATTGACGATAGACAAATTACCTCTCACTATAAAACCTGATTCTATCAGTATTACTTATGGAGATCAAGTGCCTGAAGCCACCTTTAGCTATACTTATCCAGGGTCTATCACTAACCCTAGTGGCTTAGAGTCTGCAATAACG
>CALEAC010000053.1 GCA_937944095.1 uncultured Saprospiraceae bacterium | reverse complement strand
TAGAGGCAGCAAAAGACCTAGATATCAAGCAACTCACAATTGCTGGCGTTAATTCTGACCTAGATATACAGCCAAATCATAAGTTAAACCTCATCAATAAGCAGCTCACTGATAATCAGATTTCTGAACTCTTAGAAACTCATGAAATACTAGCCTTGCCTTATCTGGACACAAGCCAGTCTGGTGTGTTGACTTTAGGTGTGGACGCAGAGATGGTGATGCTCGTCACCCTAGTAGGTGGTCTACAAGAACAGGTACCGACTGATGCAGCCTTATGGGTCGATCCAACTGTGGATTCAGTGAGACAGGGTCTCCAAAGACTTATTGCAGAACCGATATTATATGAACAGATCAAAAAGAAAATCATCGCATATAGAGCTATTATGAAAGAAGAATCAGGCTAATTCTGGACTGAGCAATTGTAAGTATTGATCACCAATCATCCTGACAGTGTATTCGGATACCAGAGCTGTATTTGGAATAGATGGTTTCCGCTGCTGAAACACAAATTTATCGAAAAGAGCTTTATTAGTTTCCATGGTATTATGACCTAAATGGAGGTCCTGCAATTCCAGCTCGTGTCTAGACATAAAAGCACTCGTCGAATCATTTTCTGTAGAAATTAGATTGAGGATTGGTTTATTCAGATAGAGGTAATCGACGACCTTACTAGGTAAATGGTAATCAGTCGTATTACCGAAGTTCATTATAATATCTAACCTCGATAGTGCATCTAATACTTCCGACCGATTCAGGAAGCCGTGTAAGACTATGTATCGCCGAACACTGGGAAAACTATTCAGGATATTATAGCTGACCTTATCTTGCTGACCGAAAAGATGGAACTGTATCTTTTGGATTAATTCTGGGTTCTGCTCATGCAGATAAGAAAGGAATTGCATAAAAGCCAGGGGTGATCTAACCCCATTATAAAACGATCCTGCGTAACCTAGATGGATCTTAGCAGAGTAGGGTTGGGGGTCATATTCTACCTGAGGGTCAGGCGGATCAAATACAGGTGGAATCACAACAGATTGCTTGGCGTCAGGAAACAAAGCAGTATACCTCTGCTGTGCCACTTCATTCGTTACGGAAATACTATCTGAGGTGTTAAAGGATGCTAGTTCATCGCTGTGGTTCTTTTGCGCATACTTTTCTTGGTTATTCACCCAAAATTCTTTGGAATACGAAAATGGGTCTTGGATATCCATATGCCAGTGGACCTTAGGAAACTTAAGTTTCATGCTCTTGGCAATCAGATGACACGAATAGGGAAGACCTACTGAAATGATATGTGTGATCTGATGTTCAGCTATGATTTTTTCAGCTGTTATCGATCCTGGCTTGATGAATAGTTTACTGCCATCAGGCCAGTAATTCTTCCTCCAGAAAGTATCAGCCAGTTTTTCCAGTAAGAGAACAAAAGGATTGTTAGAGGGGATACCAGCACTAAGCTCATTGCGTCTTTTCTTAGAGCTGAATAGATCATATAATCTGTCTAGTAGGGTGTTATATCCTGCTCGATGAATTTGATGAGAATGAGCTACGGTTGTTGCTGAGATACCTCTTCTCTTAGTTGTCAGTACATGGACTTCATGACCCTTGGCAGCAAAATAATCAACGAGTGGTGACCAGCGAATCGTATTGGGTGTCTGGGCTGGGGCCCATTGTGATATGATGAGAAGTAGCTTCATGTTAATCAATTCGCAAGCCGAAATTAAGTGAAATAATATACTCCTAGGGATAAGCTATGTTATCGCTACGCCTAAATAGGAATACCAGATATAAGAAGATCAAGCATAGGCTACTAAATACAGGCCAATGGAAGCAGTAGCCCAGGTAGGCCATGAGGGCCATTGCAGACCATAGTAAAAAGGGCTGGTACCAATTTCTTAGTCTAACTTGGTTTTTGATATCTAGGATAAGGTGATAGGGGAGGACTAAGGCAGAAATATTCCCTATAATCATTACTATAAGTAATATTTCTAGGCCGAGTGTGATGCCTATAGCCATCATAATTAGTACTGAGAGACCATGCCATACAGATAGACGACAATAGGGCTCTGTTGCCCCTAAGCTATAGGCCACGATGTCAGTTGGTCCCATGAGTATTAGGGATGTGGCATAGAGGACCATTAGAGGCAGGTACTGACCCAGTTGTTGGTAAGCGATAGGGACTAAGCTTATAAGTTGGTCCGCCCATGGTATTAGAGCTAATAGCAAGAATGACAGACTGGATAGTTTTGTAAATGCCTTGTATTCTCGATTATATGCTGTCGGCCTTTCTTTGCTGTTACTGAGTAGTGAGAACGCCACTTGCTCTATAGCGTTATAGCCTGATAACAGTGGTCTTAGGATTATTCTTTTGAGTAATTCATAGATACCCACAACCTGAGCACCTAAGAAGTGATTGATCAGGAATATATCAGCGTAGGATAGGACTAAGCCAAAGGACTTTTCCTTGAAAACATGTTTGCCATAATTGACATGTTTGTCCCAGGCTAGTTTGCTGAAAACTGGCCTACAAGAATTGATTCCTTGGGTATAAATTAGTAGGACTGTGGCACTCAGTTGCTTAACTAATAACCCGAGGATAAGAGCCTGTATGCCGTAACCAGATAATAATAGAGACAGACTAAGTAAGAAATAAAGGGTATTAGACGCTAAGTCGATTAAGCTGTAGTCCTTGATGCGAAGGCGCTTTTTGAGCAGCGCATTTTGGGTGCTAGAGTAGCTTATCAGAATAAGAATTATGGCGAGTTGTAGATAGTAGTATAAGACATACTCATACTGGTAGAGCAACTGAATTAATAGGCTTACAATTATGCCTAGGGCTATAGCTATTATACTGACAGAAAGATTGATACCTAAGACCGCTCTTGCATCTAGTTCGGTGGGTTCGCTCTGATGTATGAGTGAATTGACAAAACTGTATTCTATAATCGCTGCTGGAATAAAAACTAGACTGGATGCTAAGAAAAATTGGCCAAGCGCGGTTGGATTAATATAGCTACCAACTAGGAAATAGATGATTAGCTGAAATATAAGAGCGCAAGCAACTGCTAGCAAGGTCCATTTAGAATGCTGGCATAACTGAATCAGCGATCTATCCACCTATCAAAGTTATCATTAGCAGAGCTATAATGAAAATAACCCCGATGTACTTTTACAGCGAGGTTATTTATACGTGAGTTTTATCGTGAGATTATAATTCCTTACGCAGTCTAGCTACGGGGATATTAAGTTGTTCTCTATATTTTGCAACGGTACGTCTAGCGATATTGTAACCTTTCTTCTGTAGATGCTCCTTGAGTTTCTCATCAGATTCTGGCTTACGCTTATCTTCCTGCTTGATGATATCTCCTAAGATGTTTTTGACCTCCAGTGTAGACACCTCTTTGCCATCTTGGGTCGTGATGGATTCTGAGAAGAAATCCTTTAATCTCTTAGTACCGAATTCCGTCTGTACGAATTTACTATTAGCGACTCTAGATATTGTAGAGATATCTAAGCCAGTAATCTCAGCTATATCCTTGAGAATCATCGGCTTAAGTGTCCTGTCGTCCCCAGTAAGGAAGTATTCTTGCTGAAATTGCATAATAGAATACATCGTATTGAAGAGCGTTTCTTGTCTTTGCTTGATTGCGTCTATGAACCATTTAGCTGAATCAATTTTCTGCTTGATGAACATGACAGCCTCCTTTTCTTTTTTCTGAACTCTTCGACCTTTCGTGTTGTCCTTGAAGGTATTCAACATGTCCATATAATGGTCGTTGATCCTAAGGTCAGGGGCGTTCTTACTGTTCAGTGTTAATTCTAGACCATCTCTATTATTGATAATGAAATCAGGAACGATATATTGATTCGAATTAGCCATCGGCGTAGAGAACCCACTTGCCGGCTTTGGGTTTAACTTAAGTATCTCATCTATCGCAATCTTCAGTTCAGCTTCGGATATGAAAAGATTCTTCTGGAGTTTCTGATAGTGTTTCTTAGTGAATTGATCAAAGTGGTTTTCTATAATCTTCTGAGCAAGCATTCTAGGCTTTCGATTGATCCTAGGCTCTTTTTCTATTTTATCTTTAAGCTGGATGAGCAGACATTCCTGAAGGTTACTTGCCCCGATACCTATTGGCTCCATTTTCTGGATATGGCTGATAACATGCTTAATCTCGGAAACTTCAGCTTCGATATTTTGTGTAAATAGTAAGTCATCTATAATGGCTAATGGGTCTCTTCTGAGATAGCCATCACTATCTATACTGCCTACAAGGTGCTCGGCAATCTTATACTCTTTGATATCGTTTAGATCTAATAGGCCTAACTGAGCATCTAGATAATCATGAAACGAACTCTGTACCGCAATTGGCATTGTCTTCTCTTCATTATCATGTATAGATTCACTCTTCGTCTTATAACTGATAGGGTCATCCTCTATGTATTCCGTGAGATAGTCGTCTAGCTCAAAATCTTCTGTACTCCCATCATCATCGATTTCATCATCATTGGCATCCAGGTCATAGACCTCACCCGAATCATCACTCTCATCCAAGGCTGGATTAGACTCCAATTCCTCTTGTATCCGCTGCTCTAAAGTCGAAGTAGGGATCTGCAATAGCTTCATTAGCTGAATCTGCTGTGGAGACAGCTTCTGAAGCATTTTCTGACCTAAGTTTTGTTTTAGCATGTTAGTTTTGCTACATTTTATTAACAATAAAGGCATACATCTCGTTCAGATTACCCGCCTTGGTATCGTAACCCGTAAGAGATTATACAAGGACTATGCCATATTAAATACAATGTTAATATTTAACACATTACTTATCAATAAATAACACATTATAATTTTTTTTAATATGATAAACAGTAGATTGTCGACGCTGAGAGAAGTCATGCGAAAGGAGGGAATAGCTGCCTATATCATACCACTCAGCGACCCTCATCAGAGCGAATATCCTGCTGAGCACTGGAAAGCAGTGCCCTGGATTTCGGGATTTTCAGGATCTGCTGGTCTGGTCATTGTTTCTTTGGACCATGCTGGACTTTGGACAGATTCCCGATATTTTATTCAGGCCGAAGAAGAACTGGCAGAGAGTGAGTTTGTCCTCCATAAGCTCAATATGAATCGAGATCCCTCTCACCTAACCTGGCTGACTGATAATCTAGCTGAGCATAGCACTGTTGCTGTCGATGGATCACTTATTTCTATGAATCAGTGGGATAAGTACTCTAAGACCCTAGAGGCTAAGAATATCAACTTGCAGCTGACTGATGATCTAATCGGCCAAGTATGGAAAACAGATCGGCCCTTGGTACCACTAGAACCCGTGTTTGAGCATATAGTTGCATATGCTGGTAGATCTAGAACTACTAAGATAGCCAGTATCAGAAAGGAGATGGTCGAACTGGGTGTTAGCCATCATCTAATAACCACTCTGGACGACATCGCTTGGACTCTTAATCTACGTGGCTCTGACGTTGCTTGTAATCCAGTATTTGTCTCCTATCTTCTGATAGGTGCTACTGAGGTTAAGTTATATATCGATGCCAGTAAAGTACCAGAAAAATTAAGCCAACAACTCAGCGATGATGGCATTTCTATTTTTGCGTATCCAGAAATATATAAAGAAGTTACCCTACTTACAGATCAGACCACCCTACTGATTCATAAGTCTACGATCAACGTCCAGTTACACGAAGCCATTAACAAGGCTTGTAAGATCAGCTATGGTAAACTTATTAGTAGGCACATGAAAGCGCTCAAGAATGAGGTTGAGCTAGATCATTTCAGAAAAGTCATGGTCAAGGACGGTGTCGCTCTGACCAAGGCTTTCTATTGGTTAGAAAAAGAAGTGGAAGTCCGAAAGGTCACAGAGTTTGAGTTTGCAGCTAAACTAGGGGCGTGTCGGGCAGAGCAAGCACACTATTTCGGTGAGAGCTTCAGTGCAATTGTAGGTTATGAGAGTAACGGCGCGATTATACATTATAGACCCCAGATAGCGCAATGCAAAGAGATAACTAACGAGGGGATACTGCTGGTTGATTCGGGCGGACAATATCTGGATGGGACGACTGACATAACACGGACTATTGCATTTTCTGAACCGACAGAGGCACAAATGGATGCCTACACTCGAGTCCTCAAAGGGCATATAGCGCTGGCTAAGGCCAAGTTTCCAGCAGGGACTTCTGGGGGTCAATTAGATGTGCTAGCCAGACATAGCTTATGGGAAGCGGGGATGGATTATGGTCATGGGACAGGGCATGGAGTCGGATTTTTTCTAAATGTCCATGAGCCACCGCAAGGTTTCGCTCCAGGTATCAAAGGTCGCGCAGCATCAATTCAGAAAATAGGCATGATCACGTCTAATGAGCCGGGCTATTATGTAGATGGTGAATATGGTATCAGAATAGAAAATCTAGTGGCCACTATCGCATCACCTGTCCAGGAAGGCTTTTTAGAATTTGAGACCATAACTTACTTTCCTATTGCTACTAATCTGATAGAACCTAGCTTGCTGACCAGAGCAGAAGTGGATTGGCTGAATGAATATCATCGTATTGTAGAAGATAAACTAGCACCTATGCTGGATGCAGAACATCGTGCATGGTTAGTTAAAAAGTGCCAAAAAATCTAGGAATAACTACCTTACACCAAAATATAGTTGTTATGAAAATATTAGCTGGATTCTTCATGGTAGGTCTTGTATGTCTTTTCGCATCATGTGGACTAGAAACGATAACAGATGCAGCTGGAGAATGTGTCACTTGCTCAAATAACCAAACTGTTATCCAAGCCTGTGCAGATGGAAATGGCAACATTACTGTGACGACAACCGACGCTAATGGTAATGAAACCTCAGTGACCTCAGAAAACACGCTCAGCGAATTTCAGATTACCCAGGAAGGAACAGGGTCTACTTGTAATTAGACCCTCATTTGCCTTCTATTTTCTGGGGACCTTGATCTTATAAGTGTTTTTGATTACAGTTAAGTCAGTGTCACGCAGCCAGGGGTTATACACCTTGAGCATACGATAGTTGGTGCCATGTTGCTTAGCAAAAGCGCTCCAGCTATTAACAGAAGAATCGACCACGACCTCATAGAAGTTATCTAAGGGGGGATATTTTTCGTGCGCGTCTACATAGAAACCGTAGTTGTTAGGATTACTTAGGATTTCCTTCATGGCAATTAGCCTAAATACATATCGACTTGTTTCTTCACCTAGGTTCAGGTTATAGAAGTTTTCCTCACCTTGACTAGACATGATTCTGGAAAGGTTGGTCGGACCGACGTTATAAGCAGCTGCGGCATTGGTCCAATTACCAAAACGGCGATGCAATTGCTTTAGGTATTTACAAGCTGCTCTAGTGGCTTTCTCCACATGATACCTTTCATCGACCTGGTCATTGACCTCTAGACCCATTTCCTTTGCCGCTAATTTTCTGAATTGCCAGAACCCCGTCGCTTTGGCTGAGGAGACGACATTTCTGAGATTACTTTCGGCAACAGCCAGATATTTGAAATCATCAGGTACCCCTTCTTCGGCTAGGATTCTTTCCATAAGTGGAAAATATCTATTGATTGCCTTGATATTAAGAAGCGTAGATGACTGCCAGTAAGCATTGACTAGTAGTTCTCTATCCAGTCTTTCTTTGGTGTCAAAGTTCTCGGGTATCATCTCTCCGGCCCAGTCAAACTGCTTATTGATGTCGACGGGTTCTATAATCTGGGGCAAGGAACTGACAATAGCTCGCTCATCAGCGACCGATCCTGTCAGCTGATCGATGCTAAAGACCAGTCCTACTAATAGACCTACTAACAATCCAATATAAAATCGAGCATTCATCATAAGGCAATAACTATAATTAAAAAAAACAGACCAAAGCTTGCGTCCGCAAATGAAACCTAATAAAGAACAATTATCCTCATGCAGACTATGATTTTGTTCTATTTAACGTGACAGTAAGTAATTTGGCGGCATAGTTACGTCTCATGAACAAAAAAGTACTCATAACTAGTTATGTCCACCCTAAACTCATTTCTGGCCTCACTGACCTAGGTTTCTCAGTAGACTATCAGGAGGCTTTTGATATTAGGAACTTAGAAAGCGTCTTACCCTTACTCAGTGGCATCATTATCAATAGCAACATCAAGATGACTGCTGAGAGAATAGCTACTGCGACCAGACTAGAATTCATAGGGCGTCTAGGGTCAGGCCTAGAGATTATCGATGTCGAATATGCGAAGCTAAAAGGGGTAGCCGTTATTAATTCACCCGAAGGTAATCGAGACGCCGTGGCAGAACATGTCGTCGGCATGTTACTCAGTTTGTCTAATAATTTGCTTCGAGCAGATCATGAAGTTCGAAATAAGATCTGGAACAGAGAAGCTAATCGAGGCATAGAACTGGGCGGAAAGACACTGGGAATCATAGGTTTAGGTCATACTGGACAGGCTTTAGCGCGGAAAATGTCATCGTGGACACTTGATATAATATATTATGACCCCTATCTATTGTGTACTCCTACAGATCTACCTAATATTACACAAGTAAACATCAACCAACTAACGGCTCTTTCGGATTTCATTAGTTTTCATGTTCCCTTAACCCCTGAAACGCAGGGGATGGTAGACGAGAAATTTCTGAAATCATGTAAAGAAAGTGCCATCATTATCAATACCTCTAGAGGTCAGGTTATTCAGACTAATGCGCTGGTATCAGCTCTAGAAACAAGACGACTCGGAGGCGCCTGTTTGGACGTCTTTGAGAACGAAAAACCACAGGCTTTCTCACCCGAGCAAGATCAACTATTTGCTAGATTGTATGCCATGGATAACGTGGTGCTCACGCCTCATATCGCAGGATGGACACATGCTTCCTTGGAGAAGATTGCAGAAGTGTTGATCTCTAAGATTTCGACTATAATCTAGGTAACGTCCATTTGAAGACTTCACTTTATTTAAATTTTGTGAGGCTTTAAATATTTATTAACATTGTGGGCTTCACTAAGGTGTGTGTTCTACTAATTTATTGATAATCAAAAGCTAAGGGATGGCTAAGCATATTATACAACTGATTTTATGTCTATTTATGACGACAGTAGCAATGGGGCAAACCCAGCTACAAGGAAAGGTTACAGACGGCTCGACCGGTGAACCAGTAATGTTTGGTACAGTAGCTCTCTACAAAGATGGTGTACTACTCACTGGGACAGATACAGATTTTGATGGAAATTTCTTCTTTTCGGATGTTGATCCTGGTACTTATGATCTGGAAGTGACATATGTTGGCCTTCAAGCCCAAAGAATAAATGGTGTCGTCGCCAAAGCTGGTAAGGTAACCCCTATCAATTTCACGATGAAAGAGGAAGGTGTCCTCTTAGACATCGGTGTCGAAATTATAGATTATAGGGTGCCATTAGTCGAATTCGATAATACCACACAAGGGAATACGCTGACTTCTGAGAATATACAAGCACTGCCGACTAAGAATATCGCTTCTATAGCAGCGACATCAGCAGGGGTTTCTGTTAATCAGGATGGAGCTATCTCAGTCAGAGGTTCTCGTACTGATGCGACCTTCTATTATATAGATGGTATTCGAGTCAGTGCAGATAACGCGGCCAATATGATACCTCAGGCTCAGATAGAGCAATTGCAGGTCATCACAGGTGGTATAGAAGCTCGATATGGTGATGTGACTGGGGGTGTAATATCTATTACATCCAAAGGACCTTCTAGCAACTTCTCAGGTGGAATAGAAGCGGAGACCAGTGAATTCCTAGATGCTTATGGTTATAACTTAATCAATGCCAATTTCAGTGGTCCTATACTTAAGAAAAGAAGTGATGATGGGACAGAGACCTCTCTACTTGGATTTAGGCTCTTTGGACAGTATAGACATATACAGGATGATGATCCATCAGCGGTCGGAGTGTATAGGGCATCCGAAGACCTGATAAGACAATTAGAAGCTAAGCCTGTGACCTATATAGAAGGTGCACCTTTCCCTTCACCACAGTTCTTAAGTGCTGCAGATATTCCTGAGCCAATGGTGGCACGTCCTAATGAGGCAGATAGAGACTATAATTTTGGAGTCAATTTAGATGCGCGTATAAGTGATGCTATCGACTTGACATTTTCAGGGTCATATTATGATTCTAAGAATCAGTTTACACCTGGTGCTACAGGTGGACGATTGGTTGGAACATATAATTGGGTAAATAACCCCTTTGCGCTGAGAAGTGGTTACAGAGGAAGCGTAAGATTTAGACATAAATTAGGAAGACAAGGCGTCGATAAGGAAGACGACAAAGCTTCTCTTATTAGAAATGCATCTTACTCTATTCAGTTCGGGTACGAAAGAGGAAACAATTCGCAGCAAGATCAGAGACATGGAGATAACTTATTTAACTATGGTTACTATGGCGTACAGAACGTCGATTATGTATCTAGGTTGACAGAAGTGACGGATCCGAACTGGACCGCACCAGTTATTATCGTGAATACACCAGTTGGTCCTAGACCATTTGCTTATCAAGGAATATCTGCCGTCGATGGTGAATTCGAAGCGGACCCTAATATCAATCCAGTATTGGCTTTCCAAGATTATAATGATCAGAATGGGTTCCGTAATCAGATTCAGAGTAATGTCTTCAATCTGTTCGAGAATGTCGGAAGAGTCTATAATCTATCAAGAAAGCAAGAGCAGGATCGATATACTCTAAATGTAAATAGTGGTTTCGATTTATTCCCAAGTGGCTCAGAGTCTGGGAAGCATAGTATACAGTTTGGATTCATGTATGAGCAGCGTATAGAAAGAAGGTGGGAAATGACACCTCTTACACTATGGGAGCTGATGAGAGGTAATATCAACCGACACATAGAGAATGGTATCGATACAACAAGAATAATTGGTGAGATGACAGATCCAGCGAGTGGTATGACACTGCCCTTGTATGCACCTAACAATCAAGCAGAAGAATTTGCTGATAATAGATTCTTCACAGCGGTAAGAGAAAAGCTAGGGTATGACGTGATTGATTTTGTCAATATTGATGGGGTTGATCCATCGGATCTGAGCTTGGATATGTTTTCTGCAGGTGAGCTTATAGGTCAGGATAACCTGAATCTGAATTATTATGGGTATGATTATTTAGGTAATAAGATAAGTACAGCTACCACCTTTGATGATTTCTTTTCTGGGACTCAGGACGGACAGCGTACCTTTAATGTGGCGCCTTTCCAACCCAATTATATAGCAGGATATCTCCAAGATAAATTCACTTTCAAGGATATCATATGTAGAGTCGGTGTGAGGTTAGATTATTATGATGCCAACACTAAGGTTCTACAGGACCCATATGCTTTATCAGCGATTGAGTCAGCGGATCAGTTCTTTAATAGACCAGAGAATGTTAATCTAGTTAAACCACCTTCTGTTGGGGAAGACTACAAGGTGTATGTGGCAGAAGATGGCAGCAATGACGTTGTTGGGTATAGAAGTGGTGATGAGTGGTTTATGCCAGATGGCACAGCGACTGATGGCAACATACTGTTCGGTGGTGGATTAATCTTCCCATCTTATGTAGAGAAAGACGAGATCAGAAGAAACCCTCAGTATTACGCAAGTGCTGATGATAGATTTAATCCTGACAACTCATTTAAGGATTATGATCCTCAGCTGAATATCATGCCTAGATTGGCCTTTTCTTTTCCGATTTCTGAGGATGCAGGCTTCTTTGCGCATTATGATGTGTTAGTGCAGAGACCTAATTCTACTCAGGTTATCGGAACACCACTACATTATTATTTCTTCGAAAATAATGCAAGATTTAGTTCACAGAATAATCCTGCTGAGAATCCTGACCTGAAACCAGAAAAGACCATCGATTACGAAGTCGGGTTCCAACAGAAGATTTCTAACTCATCAGCTATTAAGGTATCAGCTTATTATAAAGAGCTGAGAGACATGATCCAGAGAAGGATATTCAGATATATACCTCTTGTGGGTGAATATGAGACTTTCTCTAATATCGATTTTGGTACGGTCAAAGGGTTTTCATTTTCTTATGACCTAAGAAGGACTAAGAATTTCCAATTAAATGCAACCTATACTTTCCAGAGAGCAGATGGTACAGGGTCAGATGCTGACTCTGGTAGTGGTCTGAATGGTAATAGAAATATCAGAACACTGCTTCCACTTTCTTATGATGAGAGACATAGGATTACAGCGGTAGCTGACTATAGATTTTCTAGGGGGAATAAGTATAATGGACCTAGAGTAGGTGGCAATGATATACTTGCTGACCTAGGAGTTAACCTCTTATTGACGACCGTATCAGGAAGGCCATATACCACTTTCCAAGACATAAGCGCGCCTACCGTTAATTCTATACCAAATGCAATCAATCAGACAAGATTACCATGGACTTTCAATGCGGACCTACAGATAGATAAAAATTTCAGTGTTAACTTCTCAGAAGAAGCAACTAGAGGACTGAATTTCAATGTCTATCTAAGAGTCCAAAACCTATTTGATATCGATAATGTAGTTGGTGTATATGAAGTATCACAATCACCAGATGATTCTGGATGGTTAGGGTCACAAAGAGGAGAAGCAACTATTCGTGATGCAATTAACAACGGATTCCTAAGAGAGAATTATACTTCTGCCTATGACTGGAGAATCTTAGCTCCTAACAATTACGCGCGTCCAAGACAAATCTTCTTAGGAGCAATAGTCAATTTCTAGTAGAAAATTTTTATTTAACCGATAAGGTAAAACATCATTATGAAAAACATCAAATCAGTATTCACGTTTCTTGTGGTCTGCTTGATAGCTCAATATGGTTTCTCTAAGAATCCTGAGCATCAGGACCCAAGTCCCACTGAGATCAACAATAGCACCTTCGTCAATTTGCGAATGGATTGCGCACCTGCCAGAGTTTCTGATGATTTAGAGATTAACAATGTCAGAGCGAGACTCTGGGTCGGAGGAGATGTATGGTGGAACAAAAGTGACGGTAGATACATCGTGCCCAAGCCGCCAGTAGGTTCAGAGGCAAGAGAAGTCTCTTCTATATTCGCAGGTGGTGTCTGGCTGGGAGGTTTCGATCCAGACGGTAATCTTAAAGTTGCCGCTTCGACCTATCCAGATGGCGCGACGACAGATTATTATCCCGGTCCTCTAGACAGTAATACGGGTCAGACAGAAGCGACGACTTGCCAGCAATGGGATAAGTTCTTCACTGTCAAAGGTGTCGATATCAAAAAGGCCATCCGTGATTATGATTTAGCTAAGGAAGGAGGGGAAGAATATTCTATAGACTCTGTACCAGATGGTGTAAAGTACTGGCCAGGTCAAGGCAATGTCTTTTTCGAAGACGAGCACGGCTTTGCACTCCCTAATACGGAGGCGGGTCTTGGGTCATTTTGGGATGAGGATGGCGATGCCATCTATAGTCCAGAGAATGGCGACTTTCCGATCATCGACATTAGAGGTTGCGAACCAGAATCTAGAAAGAAAGCCAAGGAGTTATTGCCAGATGAAATGTTTTTCTGGATCTATAATGATGCAGGTAATATCCACAGAGCTTCTCAAGGTTCACTAATCAATATGGAAGTTCAAGTACAGGCCTTTGCCTATGCGACAAATGATGAGATCAACGATATGACCTTCCTCAGATATAAACTAATCAATAGAGCGAAAGAGGATATCAGACAGACTTATTTCGCAATGTGGGTAGATCATGATTTAGGTTGCTCTGAGGATGATTACCTTGGTTGTGATCCAGAGAGAGGTCTTGTCTATGCCTATAATTCTGATGCCCTAGATGGATCTGGTACGGGTACAGATTGTACGGGAAGTGTCGCTACATATGAAGACAAAGTACCTATGATCGGAACAGATTACTTCAGAGGGCCAGTCGCTCCCAAAGTGATATGTAGAGATTCGACCGAAGATTGCGAAACTCATATTATCAGAGTTTCTGATCGTTTCAATAAGTTCGAGTATAGTATAGGTGATGAGATAAGGCTAAGAGATCCTGATCTATCGAGCGGAGAAGAAGGCGACTTCGGTCAGGAATTAGGGATGTCATCATTCATATATTATAACAGAGGCGGCTTCGGTAATCCTGATCCAGCTACTATAGATCCTCAGAATGCAGAACAATATTATTCTTATCTGCAAGGAAGATGGCTTAATGGTGAGCCTCTGACACAAGGTGGCATAGGGCTGAACGCAGGAAGTACTGATACAACCAGATATGCATTCCCTGATCCACCTAACCAGTCTGGAGGTTGGTCTATGTGGCAAGACAGACTTGCAGACGGCGATAGACGTTCTATCCAAGCTTCTGGACCTTTCCTATTGCAGCCTAATGCGATCAATGAGCTAATTGTAGGCGCAGTTTGGGTACCAGATGTCACACACCCAGGTCCTGAGATTATTAAGCTGACAACGGCGGATGATATAGCACAGAGTCTCTTCGATGAGTGCTTTGATATCATAGATGGTCCTGATGCACCGACTGTATGTGCAGTAGAACTAGACCGAGAAATTATACTTGTCCTTAATAATGATTTAGTTAACTCTAACAATGCTAATCTAGGATATACAGAAGTAGATATCTATGCTCCAGATGATCCTATGTTTACCGAGGAGGATATATCATATAGATTTGAGGGATATAGAATATTCCAATTAGTAGGACCGTCAGTATCTCCACAAGAGTTGGATGATATGGAGAAAGCAAGAATCGTTTTCCAAGCAGACCTCAAGAATAATGTCACAGAGCTATTCAACTGGCAAAGTGTGACTAACCCGAATGCGGATGGTGAGACGAACCCAAGACAGACTTGGTTCCCGACAAGTATGGTGACTGGTCAGAATGAGGGTATCCAGAATACTTTCAGAGTGACAGTCGATGAGTTTGCCTCAGGTGATAGTCGTCTGATCAATCATAAGAAATATTATTTCATGGCTGTGGCCTATGCTTACAACGAGTTTGCACCATTCAACCCTAATAATTCTACCTTGACACAGGCTAGACCATATCTAGAGGGAAGAGGTAATGTAAAAACATATGAAGTCGTACCTAGACCAATTATATATCAAGGTCTGAATGCGAGCTACGGAGATGGTGCGCAGGTTACAAGAATAGATGGTGTCGGTGTCGGTGGTAACCTAGTCGATATGGAAGAGGGTATGCACGAAAGTATACTAAGTGGAGACTTCGATGGCCGAATCGTCTATAAGGATGGACGTGGTCCGATAGATGTCAATATCTATAATCCACTAGAAGTCAAAAATGGCAAATTCCAACTTCAGATTGTCGGAAACCACAATAGAGAAGAGGGCTGTATATTAGATGATGGCGCGACTTGGGTACTGACTAATTTAGATACAGATGAAGTGATCGCTTCAGAAAAATCAATAAATGAAATCAATGAGCAATTACTACCCGAATACGGTTTCTCAATAGATATCAAGCAGTCTAATATCGTAGGAAGTAATCTCGATAATGACAATGGTGCACGAGCGGCTATTACTGAATACGAAGTCGAGGATGCAGAACCATGGTTCTTTGCAGTAAGAGATGAGGTACCTGGTATCCCTGATGAGGAGATAGGTTTCGGAAGAAGACTATTTGATTTTATCAGGACCGGAGGTAGTGATAACATCTATGATGTCAATCAGAGTTTCAGTAATCTAGGTGATGGATATTGGTATCCATTCCATCTAACTAGCGCAGAAGATCCACCTCAGGGCAGCCCAGTTTATTTGTCACCAGCATGGAACCAAGCTAATAATGAGCATGCTGGCGTGAGACCTAATAGTTCTAATATCCTTAAGAATCTGAACAATATTGATATCGTATTGACCTCTGATAAATCCAAATGGTCACGATGTGTTGTTGTAGAAACAGCAAGTCAGTGGTATCAACAAAACACGATGCTCAATATCAAGACTGACTCACCGTCTATGGACAAGAACGGTAATGCTTCTACAGGTTCTGGAGCGAGTACAGACGAGGATGCAGCTAATTATATTTCTGACACAGGTATGAGTTGGTTTCCAGGTTATGCAATTGATGTAGAGACTGGACGTCGAGTGAATATATTCTTTGGTGAGAATTCATTATTCAATGAAGCTTACGCAGAGGAAAGAGGAGACCCTGCCTTAGCTAATGGGAATGATTTGCTGTACAATCCAAATGACAGATTTCTAACTGTCCCTGGATTCACCTCTTTACCACTAGATAATTTGAATGAGATCCATCTAGGTGGCCAACATTATATCTATGCAACGAGACAAGAATATGACGGCTGTGAGAGTATCATAAATGAGTATAAAAACACTTTTCCTTTCTTTGCACAGATTAAGATTTTACAATCTGTGACTTGGTGTTCTATGTCACTAATGGCTCCAGGTCAAGAGATTTTATCTTATGCAGAAGGTGTCGTACCAACTGATGTGAGCTTCAAGCTTAGAGTAGAACGTCCATATAATGTAGAGACCAGCTTTAACTTAGAAGTACCGGGAGGAGATTGCTTTACGGTAGAGGGTGCGCCATTACCGTTATACGAATTCGAAATTAAAGGCAAGGAACCTGAAGATCTGGTACAAGAAGAATATGAAGGCGCCTTAGCGAATGTGCAGGCTGTACCTAATCCATATTATGCGTATTCTTCATATGAGCCACAACAGTTTGATAGGAGGATTAAGATTACAAACCTACCTGATAGAGCTATAGTCACTATTTATTCATTAGATGGTAAGTTCATCAAGCAATTCGATCGGGCAGAGAGTCCAGCGGCGAGAGGAGGAGCTAACCCAGGTGTTAATTTCTCACAGAGCACTTCTAATCTAGAGTGGGATCTAGAGAATAGTGCTGGTATTCCAATAGCTAGTGGTGTCTATCTGATACATATCAGTGCGCCGGAGCTAGGAGAGGAGAGAACAATCAAGTGGTTTGGTATCAATCGAAAGTTTGACCCAAGTGGTTTGTAGAACAGCAATCTAATCAACTATAAAAAAACGTCAATGAAGAATTTTAATAATATATGCCTCTTATTCTTAGGACTGATTTTCAGTTCTGTGAGTCTGATAGCAGGTAATCCTGACCGTCAGGGAGAAGCTGGTGCAGCTGAGTTGTTACTTAACCCATGGGCAAGAAGCTCAGGTCTTCATAGTATGAATACCTCTTGCATCACCGGGATAGAATCGATGAGGCTTAATATAGCAGGACTCAGTAGAATGTCTGGGAAGGAATTCGTTTTAGCTAATACAAGGTTATACGAGGGTTCTGAAGTTGGAATGAATGCTATCGGTTTCGGTAATAAGATTGGCGAGAATGGTGCTTTTGGTGTAAGTATGACAGCAATGGATTTTGGTGATATACTTGTCACGACAGCTGATAAACCAGAAGGCACTGGATCAACTTTTTCTCCTTCTTTTTTCAATATTGGCATTGGTTACTCTCATATGTATGCTAATAAGATTTCAGTTGGAATATTAGTAAGAGCCGTATCCGAAGCACTTTCTAATGTGAATGCTTTTGGTTTTGCAGTAGATGCTGGGGTACAGTATGTTTCTGGTGAGCGTGATAACTTCAGGTTAGGCATCTCATTAAGAAACATCGGATCACCGATGAGTTTTGAAGGTGAAGGACTTGCCTTTAAAGCGCCTACAGAGTCAGGTGTCGTCGTTTCTGCAAGTCAAAGAGCTGCGGAGTTTGAATTACCCTCTGTACTTAATATTGGCTTGAGTTATGACTTCTATATAGAAGAATTAGTCATAAGAGGTTTAGCTAATTTCACATCAAATGCGTTCTCTAGAGACCAAATAGGTGTCGGATTAGAAGTGATTGTAAGTGAAATGTTTACTCTAAGAGGTGGCTATAAATTGGAAGTTGGAGAGTCTGGATCTATCAGAGATAACCTATATACTGGCTTAGCAGCTGGTGCTTCTGTCGAGCTGCCTTTCACGAAGGAAGGTGCAAGTAGAATAGGCCTAGACTACGCATATAGGACAACTAATCCATTCAAAGGCAGCCATAATTTCTCTATACGATTGATCTTTTGATAGGAACTATTTAAAGGAAAATAGTATTTTTAGAATAATATAGAACGTCCCTACCATCGGTGGGGACGTTTTCTTGTTGTAATTATCACTGTAAGACAAAATATTAACTATGGCCTTTAACTATATGACCAAGACCGGTTATGATAAATTACGGGCAGAGCTAGATGGATTAAAGAGCAACGGTCGTTCCGAAGCAGCTAAGGCAATTGCAGAAGCCCGAGAGAAAGGAGATTTATCTGAGAATGCAGAATATGACGCTGCTAAAGATGCCCAAGGGATGCTCGAAGCCAAGATTAACGAATTAGAGTTGGTCATGGCAGACGCGCGGATTTTGGATGAAAACGATTTAGATCTTTCTAGAGTAACTATCTTATCCAAAGTTCGGCTAATGAATAAAAAAGTCAATAAAGAGATCAGTTACACCCTGGTCTCTAAAGCAGAATCTAATTTGAAGGAAAGGAAAATATCTGTCGATTCGCCGATTGGAAAGGGACTATTAGGCCAAGAAGTTGGAGATGTCGTAGCTATAACGACACCTGGAGGTCAAATTGAATTTGAGGTGCTAGAGATATCTTTACCTTAAGGTATGCCGAGTATATTCACTCGAATCATCGTAGGTGAGATACCTTGCTATAAAGTTGCAGAGAATGAAGCTTACTTTGCATTCTTAGATATTAACCCTCTAGTAAAGGGACACACACTAGTCGTGCCTAAGCAGGAAGTAGACTATCTTTTTGATCTAGAGGATGATACGCTAAGCGGACTATATTGTTTTGCTAAGCGTGTCGCCATCGGCATGCAGTCTGTTATTCCATGTAAACGAGTCGGAACGATGGTTATAGGGACAGAAGTACCTCATGCTCATGTCCACTTATTACCTTTTCAGGAAGAGAAAGCTTTTGACATCACCAGACCTAGACTGAGCTTTAGTCCAGAAGAGTTTGAAGCGATTGCGAGGACTATACGTGAGTCTATAACTTTCTAAGTACGTATTCTATCTGGATTTTCCTTAAGGAATTTCTTCCAGTTATTTCCCTTAGCTTGTATCGGTCCACCTCTCGAAATTTGGTGGTAGTGACACACTGCTGCTGCTAAGGCATCCGTCGCATCTAAGTAGTGCTCTTTCACCTCAAACTTGAGCATACCCTTAAGAAGAGCAGCGACTTGTTCTTTAGCGGCATTGCCGTTGCCGGTGATACTTTGCTTAATTTTCTTAGGAGAATACTCAGTGATCTCTAAGCCCATCGTCATAGCTGCAGCCATAGAAACACCTTGTGCTCTACCTAGCTTAAGCATGGATTGGACATTTTTTCCAAAGAATGGTGACTCTATGGCCATGTGACTGGGTAGATACGTTTCGATAATCTCTTGTAGCTGTAAGAAAATCTCTTTTAGCTTCGTCTGATGATCCCCTAGTTTGTTGAGCTTGATTACGCCGATGTCTTGGACAACCAATGTTCTATTAGACGTATCTAATATCGCGTAGCCTAGTATATTAGTACCTGGATCTACACCTATAATCTTGTTCGGTCTGATGCTCGTGTTCTTTAGAAAATCAAATTAGATAAATTTTCCATGTGATAGTTGATTATCCCTTCTTAGAAGGTCTATTCTTAGTTCATAATGAATATTTTATGAATTTCTGAACGACCGTTCGTCATAGATCGAATAAGGTATAGTCCACCTCTAGACACAGATATATTAATCAGCAATTGATTATCAGCCTGATGTTCAGCACTAAATTCTACCTTATGCCCATTCAAATCGCATATTTCTAACTCAGTAGATTTATCACAATTAGTAAGATGAATAGTGCCAGTACTAGGGTTTGGATAGATAAGCGACTTCTTTACTGGTATAATTGATCTTGCTTGTAAATCTGGGTCTATTATTATACCATCAGGACAGCTCCAAGAATCTGTAATTTCGTCAGAGCCTAGTCCATAGAATTCCAGACAGTCAAGGCCAGGTCTGGAAGTACAATATTTCAGTCCTTCTTCATTGTATAGGATACCATACTGACCCGCGGTTTGGATGTAGATATAATTGTAGCTACCTAATTCATATTCTGTAATAGAGATACCCTCACAATCATTAACATCTATTAAATCATTCAGCCAAGGTCTATTGTCGAATACGGCTGCACTAGAAGGAGGAGGTGTTACTGCACCACATACCCATGATGAGATAGGCCCTTCTAGGTTATAGATATCAATACAACTGAAGTTTTCTCTGTCCTGACAATATCGAACACCATCGGCATTATATAGAATCGGGAATTCTCCAGGATGTTGGACGAGTACATAAGTGTAGTTGCCATTACGATATTCTGCGACACTCGTACCAGAGCAATCTTCTGAATCAATTAGTGAGCTAAGCCAAGGATAATATAGGAAAATCTGTTCGTCAATAATTATCTCACAGCTGCCTACATATGCTATCTCTATGTTGGCACAATCTGCTAAGCAGGCATTGTCATAAGTGATGCCATCGACGCCACAGACAGGCTCAATAACTGTCGGACAGATACAGTCTAGACTGTCTCCGCAGGTCCAAGTCTCGATAGGACCAGATAGGTTATAGTTTGCTATACAGGAGAAGCCCACTCTGTCTTGGCAATATCTAACGCCACTAGAGTTATATAGGATGCCTTGTTCTCCAGGTTGTTCTATAAAGAGATAAGAGAATACCCCATAACTATAAAGAGAAACGGTTGTGCCTATGCAATTGTCTAGATCCAAAAGGTCTTCCAACCATGGAAAATCTGGGACTAGATTATCTATATTACTTGTACTTGTGGTGGTATCTATAGTACATGGTAGGATATCTATACATAAGGTCTGTATAGGGTCACAGCCACAGGTAGAGTCATATTGGAAACTGATACAGCCATTATTCCAGTTAATAACATCTTGTAAATCGACTTCGTCAGGTCCTAGCCAGTCATCTTCTTCTGCAGCAGGTATATCCCAGCCGTTAATGAGGTCATCAGTACAGACTTCATATGCGTATATCATTTCTTCTGCAGAAGTGACGACAAGATCCATCCAAGCGACTCTATCCACCTCATTGCAATAAGCTTCGACAGCATCCAAATCGACTTCGATAACAGTGCCATTAGGTACATTAGGGACGGTATATAGAGGCCCAGACCTGCCAGAAGATAGTTGCTTAATATCTATGTCATCTGAGGCAATGCGCCACTTAAATGTCGCATCCAGATAAGGCGGATAGATAGAACAAGAACCATCATAAGCACCTAGATCTGTAGAGGAGTTACCTTCGTGGAGCGCAATAAACTCTATGGTCTGACCGACACAAACTTCTACTTCGCTAACTTGATCGCAAAAACTTGTGTTCCCACAATCTCCAGTCAGACACTCGTCGTGACAAGGACTGTAGACGCCTATAGCTGCGATTTCATCCAATTCATAGGCCTCGTGGTCATCTATAAAGATGTCAAAGTCACAAGCACTAGCTGAGCAATCATCTACCCATATATAATAGGGAAAACCGGGAACCAGAGAATTGTAATCTAAATTGACTACAGCTGAGCTACAGTCGCCCTCAGTAATCAGACATTTGCCCCAGCAAGCTGAGGATAGACCGATTTGCAATGTTGCAGTGGTTGGGCAGTTGGCGATGACCTGTATAGAAATAGTATTGGATCCGGCAAGAAAACCATACCATCTAGTATTATCTGCTTGGATGCCGTTACAGAGTTCACCCATATCATCGAGATTCCCATTAGGGTTCCATGCCAGATGACTCGTGCCATCTAGCTCGGTTACGATGTCACAAGAGAAGCAATCCTCACGTGCATCATCACAATTCCAATGACAGAAATCTTGAGCTGTAAGAAAATTACTAATAAGAGAAATGATTAAGAAAGTAATGCTTTGTCGATACATATCTTTTATGTTGACTTTTGACTAATGGTTGCTTTGAGAATATTCTATCTGAAAATAGGGAATTCTGTACTATTTATGATATACCTTCCTTTTTTTTAATAATTTGATATCATTTTAGCTTAGCTGAAAACACACTTAAATAGCCTAATAAAGGCCCTCATTCTGGTCGCCCTGACCCTAGTCACCTATAGATACCTCTTTGTGAAGCAGAGTATCACAAGTCTGTATCATAGTATAGATTCGGCCCAACTAAAGAGTAGCTGGTATTACATGGTGAGTGCTGTTATCCTTATAATACCCAATATCTGGCTGGAAAGTAGTAAGTGGAGAACGATAATCCATGATGCCCAGGTGACTTGGACTAAGAGTCTGAGGTCAGTGCTCTCAGGTTATACGCTTGCAATAATCACTCCTTTTAGATCGGGTGATTATATAGGAAGGTCATTATATCTCACTGAGGCGGTGATTCCTAAGGGTGCCTTAGCGACTTTTCTGAGCAGCCTAGGGCAGTCTATAGCGACCTTACTATTTGGAGGTCTCGGTCTTATAGTTTGCAGTCCCATCATCGGTTTGTCTCTTAGTCACTTCCAGATGATTTTATTTTCGGTAATTGTGATGACCGTGCTGGTCATACTATTTTTGAACTATAAGGTCTTAGTTGGGCTATTACTGCGGATTAGGTTTTTTCGTGAGAAGATAGGTGTCTCGTTAGACGAGGAGATACCTCGAGGGCACTTATTCAGGGTCATTATATTATCCCTGATAAGATATCTAGTCTATCTATCACAGTATGTTCTAACGCTTAAGTTCTTGGCCTCAGAGCTAGATGTCCTGTTATTATCAGGCATGGTTACAAGGATCTTCTTATTACAATCGTTATTACCCTTGCCTGCCTTGTTGGGCTTTGTGGCGCGCGCGGAGATAGCTGTTCTGATCTTAGCCTCTACAGGCATGAATGAACTACTTATACTATTTGCTGCGTTGGTATTGTGGGTCATGAATCATTTTATTCCTGCCATAATTGGATTAATATTCATACTACAGAGAAAATGAGAAAACACGTATTATACCTTTTGCTTTTCTTACCCTGCTTAGGCATCGGTCAGCAAGTTTGTGATTCTGCTATACGGCCGTTCCAGCCAGGAGAGGAGATTTTGTATACTGTGTATTATAACTGGAAGTTTGTCTGGATTCCTGCAGGTCAGGTCAGATTTACAATGTCTGAAAACCCTGACCATATCGAATTCGAGGTTATTGGCAAAAGTTTCCCTTCTTATGATTCATTCTTTCAGGTAGATGATCGTTACGTCAGCAAGGTCGAGAAGACGTCCTTGCTGCCATATCAATTTGTACGGGAGGTACACGAAGGGTCTTATCATCGATATGATAGTCTCAGTATGGATCAAGAGACCTTTGCGGTCAAAGAATATTTTGGCAAGACTAGAGAAACAGCTCGAGAATTCAACTTCCAACTGGATAAGGTCATGCATGATATGGTTTCGGTGATCTATTATCTCCGGACTATCCCAATAGAAACATATCAGCCTGGCAATAAGATTCCGGTACACATCTTCTTTGATAAAGAAGAGTTCGACCTAGATGTGAATTACCTAGGAATGGAAAAGAAAAAAATTCGAGATCTAGGCAAGTTTGACACCTATCACCTGCAACCAGAATTGATAGATGGCTATGTGTTCAAAGAAGGAGACCTGATGGATATATGGCTATCCTCGGAAGGAAACCGCCTTCCATTACTGATAGAATCTCCAATTAGCTATGGGTCTATCAAGGCCGTTCTGACCAGGACCAAGGGCACAAAATATGAACTAGAGTAGTGTCCCATAGATAGGTTCTAAAGAAAGAGAGCTAAAATTTGGCCTATGATGCCCACGGAGAACCCATCCATTATATCCTGATTTCGGTGTGCTTTGAGGTGTATTCGGCCAGTAAGAGTCGCACCGATAAGAATCAATAAGACAGCTAAGACTAAGACACTATTCACCGTTATCATCATACCGTCATGGGCAAATGAGATGAACCCTTGACCATGTTTAACTAATAACATGAGGAATGCAGAGAACAGGCCGCCTAGACCTACAGCATGTAGGCTAATCTTAGAAAAATTATTGATAAAAAAGGCAATGAAAACGGCTATCAAGGCACCTAATATGAACTGGGCATAAGAAATGGGTATGGCGCTATGTGTTCGAAAATTTAGGAATAGCCACAGGTAGGATACAGATATAATGATTAGCGGTCCGATTCGATCCGTCTTATCCTTCATATGGATGGATTCTATCATACCTAAGCCCACCATGAGCAAAATAGCTATTCCCGGTATGAGAACAGATGAAAAGAAGATGACCAGGAAGAGTAAGCCCAGGTCCTTGCCAGAGCTATGAGGAAAGAGGTATGGATTGACGAGTAGGTATATAAGAAACATATACACCAACATGAATAGTGGATGCATCAGCAAGGATAAGAGATAAGCCGAAATCTTAGCAATAGATGACATAGCGCTTATTGATTATGAGATAATACATACCTTCGCAGAGTTAGTTAACAATTTCTTCAGTAACATTAATAAAATCAAGCCGTTTTTGTATTACGACAAAAGCAGATTTTATGAAATACTTCACCATATATCTCCTAATAGGCTTCAATTGCCTACTCGCGCAAAGCGATATCAACACTAAAGTCATCCCCGTAGATGATCAGGTTAAGGACCTGATGGATACGATTAAGTACGATGATGAGGCACTGGATATGTTCGAAACGAAAATTGATGGACGGATCATGACTGCTATGATCACTGAAACCGGCGACACCCTCATCATGGAAACCCTAGATGATATCAGTATCACTTCACTTCGATCGTTCAAAGATGAAGCTGATTATAGGAAGTACATGAAATTTAAGAGATATGCAGCTATTGTCTATCCCTATGCCAAAGAAGCAATCAGAATCTTCAGAGAGACAGAATATGTGACTGAGACGATGGGACGACGCAAGCGTAAGAAACATATCAAGAAGTTACAAGATGAGCTGCGGACTGAATTTGAGAAGCCGCTTACCAAATTGACCAAACTGCAAGGCAAAATCATGGTCAAAATGATAGAGAAAGAACTAGATAAAACCATGTTCGACCTGATCAAGGGACTACGAGGCCGCTTTGCAGCGATGTATTGGCATAATGCCTCTAAGCTGTACAGTTATGATCTCAAAGAAGGCTATCATGAAGGGGTATATCCGATACTCGACGCTGTATTACAAGATTTTGATATCTCATATCGAATAGAACAGGATAAGCTTAATTCTAAATAATCATCGTGTCAGGAATAGAGAGCGGACAAGTCAAATGGCAGAGCCCTTCTAATATTGCTTTAGTCAAATATTGGGGTAAGCACGGACGTCAGTTGCCAAGAAACCCTTCTATCAGCTTTACACTTTCGGTCGCCCAGACGACCACACAAGTAGATTACGAATACAGAAAAAATGGTAAGCTAGGTACTCAGGTTGATTTTACCTTTGAGGGCAAGAGGAACATACCGTTCCAGCAGAAAATAGAGACCTATCTTAGTAGTGTCACTGATCTTATACCTCAACTAAGTCACCTTAATCTAAAAATACAAAGTGAGAATTCTTTTCCACACTCGTCAGGCATCGCTTCTTCTGCCTCGAGTATGTCTGCACTGGCATTATGTCTAGTGAGTATAGAGCAACAACTGCAGTCTTCGGCGCATTTTGATTTGGAGAAAGCCTCCTTGTTATCGAGGCTTGGGAGTGGGAGTGCAGCCCGTAGTGTCTATGGACCTATAGCTGTATGGGGCAAGAGTGAGATTTCAGATCTCAGTTCTGATCAGTATGCCATCCCATATGTAGACAAAATAGATCCTGTCTTTTCTTCATTTAAAGATGATATCCTCATTATTTCCAAAAATGAGAAAGCAGTTTCATCAAGAGCAGGTCATGCACTAATGGAAAATAATCCATATGCCGCTGCGAGATATCAAGCAGCCAATAATAATCTAACAGCGCTAATAGCTGCGATGGAAGTTGGGGACTTAGAACAGTTCGGAGACATTGTAGAGCGAGAAGCTTTCACTTTGCACGCCCTTATGATGGCCTCAGAACCACCATATCTCCTTATGGAACCCAACACCCTCAGAGTGATTAACGAGATTAGAACTTTTAGAGCTGAGTATGGTGTTCCAGTTTATTTCACACTTGACGCAGGACCTAATGTCCACATGCTTTATCCTGAATCATTTTCAGAAAAAGTGAGTGAGCTAAAAGAGAGTTTAAGAGCGTATTGTATAGACAATAGAATTATAGAAGACCAAGTCGGTCTTGGCCCAAAGCAACTTATATGAGAACGACAACCATAATGTTAATTATACTGGTAACCTGCCAAATAGCAGTTGCGCAATGGACAGAAAGTGCGATGGCAGCATGCCAGGACCAAGAGTTTAATAGGAAAGTCAATAAGCTATTGAATTACTCTGTAGATGTCATATCTGTCGATGAACTACAACAAACGTATGACAACTATCTAATTTTGGATACACGCGAACTCCCAGAATACTTAGTGAGCCACTTGCCTGCAGCAATTCACCTAGGATATGATCAGGTCAATTGGTCACGACTGGATACAATTGATAGAGAACAACCCATTTTGGTCTACTGTTCTATTGGATATCGCAGTGAGAAGATTGGCGAAAAATTATTGGAGCGAGGTTTCACGAATATCCGAAATCTTTATGGAAGTATTTTTGAATGGGCTAATTGCGGCCACGAATTAGTAGATCCAAGAGGACGTGTAACTAGAGAAGTTCACACTTATAATAAGCGTTGGAGTAAGTGGATGAATAATCCGGATTACAAGAAGGTATATTAAAAAAGAAAAGAGCCTGATCACTTATCGCGACCAGACTCCATGTAACTATCACCAATTACTATAAACTATAGTTTTAAAATTTGCTTCGTCAATCGACTACCACCTCCAATTACTCTTAGCACATAATTGCCAGGATCAAGGAAAGAGATATCGATTCTTTTATTCTTTATTGAGACCTTATCTTCAGTAGCTGTATATACAGTTCTTCCGTAGATGTCATAAAGGGTAATTCTAAATTCCCCATCATAGATACTTTCTTGCTCTGTCCAGAGTTGAATTTCATTTGTAGCTGGGTTAGGAAATAATCTTAACTGTAGTGTTTCCTTCTCTGTCGGTGTAACTAGTAAATTTTCGCCACAAGGTGACTCCATATCCTCAGTCCAATCTGTTGATGCATCCCCAGTCCCATCATACTCAATACTCATTGTGGAACTAAATGCTGGCACAAAGTCACCTGTCGTCCATATACCTGCTTGCACTGCTATTGGCGATCTTTGGTGACCGCTCGTACCCCATTCTACATAGTCTATAAGCGCAGTTGGATCTGTATAAGCGTTTGTTGTATACAAACCCATCTCACCATCACCTTCAGATATCGTGAAATTGGTTATAACTGTCACTAGCTCTCCTGGATCTAGAATGAGGTCTCCGCCACACTGAATAGTAAGCGTTCCTATTCGATTATAAGCAGGAAAATTACACAACCAATAATTAGAAATATCTATTGATGTAGTACCAGTATTCTTAAGCTCAACTTGCTCATTTGAATTGATTTCATTGATTACAATGCCACCACCACTAACAGTACAATCATTTCTGACGACAGAGATTGGGTTAGATAGACTAAAGCAACCCTGAAGGTTATTGGCATTCATACCCATCTCAGCGCCTATCAGACCATCTTCGTAGGACAAGTGCCAAATGAGGCAAGTGCCTACTGGAGCGCCATCG
>CALEAC010000052.1 GCA_937944095.1 uncultured Saprospiraceae bacterium | reverse complement strand
GAGGCATTGACGACTAACATATACTCTGACTCGCCCAGTTTGTAGACAAGTAGATCGTCGACGATGCCACCCTTATCATTAGGCAGGCAGGAATACTGAGCTTGTCCTATAGAGAGAACTGAAGCGTCGTTAGAAGTCACTTTCTGTATGAGATCCAGTGCTTTTTCTCCTTTAAGAAAGAACTGTCCCATATGAGAAACATCGAAGAGCCCGACCTGTTCCCTGACGTTCTGATGTTCTTCGTTAATCGAGGTATAAGTGACTGGCATATTGTAACCAGCAAAGGGCATCATCCTAGCGCCCAGTTCCTTATGGATAGCTGTAAGCGGTGTTTCTTTCATTGTATACTCGTGATTACTGAGATTTTTTTTATCCTAAAGATCTGTAATTATAATATCGGTGATGACATCACCGACTTGAATATTATGCACGACATCCATGCCAGCACTGACCTTACCGAAAATAGTGTACTTGCCATCTAGATGCGGAGTCGGTGAGTGTGTGACGAACCATTGCGTCGATTCTGTGTGACGACCCGCTGAGGCCATACCAACGTATCCCTCTCCATCATAATCCAGTGGTCCAAGTTCAGAAGAAATGACATAATCTGCGCCCCCATAATTATCACCTCTGGGACTGCCTGTCTGTATAACAAAATTAGGGACCACCCTATGGAAAGTCAGACTATCATAGAACTGCTTATTAGCTAATTCTATAAAGTTCAGCACAGTCGATGGTACCCGTGAGAGAAATAAATCAATCGTAAAATTTCCTCTTGAAGTTTTGACGATAGCGTTGGTTCCTGCCTTGAACTCTCTAGTGAGTGCCCAAGGTGTTGATTTGATAGCAGAGACTTTAGTTAGGACAGGATTAGAAACTCCTCTGAGAAAACCCAGAGCTTTTTCCACGGCATGCACGCTCTCTATCTGTGCAGGCACGCGCAGTCTTTCTCTGGCATCCAATAAGAACTGTGTGCTATCGATTAAGTCTTTGAGGGCAGTCTTAGGATCCGCAATGATATTAGCGGCAGCCCCGACCATACCCTCATCAGTAGACTCGATTGCTGGCATCAAAAAAGCTAAAATCTTACGTCTAACAGATCTCGATAGATTCTGATATACGAAATTAAAATCCTGATGGGCTAATACAGTACCAAGAGCCTCTATCGCCCCAGTTCTAACTCGAGGGTCTGTAGATTCTTTGGCAAACTTCATAATCAACTCGTAACTCTCAGGGTCTTTGCCTAGAGCTTTGAGATACCCTATCTGTGCGTAGGGATTATCTGTTGCCTTGAGCTCTTGAGTCACCTGCCATCTGGTTGCATTTTTTGTTTTGGTATAGAAGTAGGGCAGGATATCAAAAGTCGCTTCATATAACTCAGTCTTGACTTGCCATGGGATGCTGTCTCTAGCAATATTCCTGAATACTGGTGCATCTGTTGGGGTCCCTTTTTCCTTTACAAAATTGATGGCAGCCCTAGCAATATGGATGTTTTCAGATTTCAAGAATTCTAGAACCTGAGGTAAACAGGTGTTATAATCGTAGGATACTAGAGTCCTCAGCAAATTACAAGTCACTCGATAATCTTGTTGTAAGGATAATTGCCCTAGTAGTGTTGCCTGAATCTCCGTGTCAGCAGTATGACGCAGCCCCAGTGCTAAGGCCATTTTGATATCTGGATCTTGTTCATCAGTTAATGCTTCTGCCAACTGAAATTTAACTTGTTCTATATCAAGTTCTTTGGCTCTAGAAAGGTAGTGAGCTGCATACAACCTGACTTTCTGAGGTAGATTTCTGTTCCGAACTGTCTGTGTAATCTTCTGTGTAACGACTGGGGTATGTATACCGCGCAGTGCAAATTGATACAAACTCTTAATCTGACCTATCAGGAGTAGGGTGTCAGTATCTCGATAGCCGTCTGCCGTTGCGATTGATTCGACCAATGCTGCTTTCCCTAATTTCCCGACTGCTGCTAGGATCTGAGCATTACCGCCATTATCTAAGGACATGGTATCTTTCTGTCTAAAAGAACTGATTAGTTCCGTCTCTGATAGAGGATCAGCTATCTGTCCTATAGCGTAGGCTGCCATGGACCTGACCTTGACAATGGGGTCATCTAACAAAATATAGAGTGAATCCAGCGCTCTTTTGTCTTGGAAAGAGGCAAAAGCTTCAGCGGCAAGGAAACGAAAAGTTGGGTCCGAATCTGAGAGATAATAGAATAAACTGTCTACATTCTGTTGATTCCTGAAATCATGAATATGCTGCACTTTGAGATTCTGTACACTTACATCTACTTCAGTGAGAATCCTCTTGGATTCAGGCACACAAGCGCACAGGTAGAATAGGGCATAAGCCAAAAACAACGAAGGAAAAAAGTACCGCATCAGGAATATGCTTCTAGGGTTGTCAGACATTTTGTATTGACAGTGTCCCCAAAAATATCTTTATTCCGTCTAAAGGTGGTAAATTTCGAGAGAGAACACTTATGAAACTTAATAACATACTATGAGACTAGTTTACACAATACTTATTTCCCTTGCTTTCCAGTTTGTCTTACAAGGACAAAAGCTGGCGTCTTTTGAGCCAATAGGTAGTTATTCTAAAGGCCTAATCAATTTCTTGGATGCCAACATCAGAGCAACTTATGATGTGGATCTATACAAAGTAAGATATTACACAGCTGATGCCCTCGGCGAGCAACATATTGCTTCCGGTCTAGTGGTACTACCTACTGGAGATTCAGATATATACTTTCCGATCACTTGTTACCAACATGGTACCGTAGGCGGCCGTGAGGATGTGCCTTCTAATCAGATGGGTGGTTTCCAACTCGCATTAGCTTTTGCTGGTAGAGGCTATGCTGTCTGTGCTGCTGACTTCGTCGGACTCGGCGACTCACCTGGGATACACCCCTATGTCCATGCAGCGACAGAAGCATCAGCTGGTGTCGACCTCATGTATGCCTTAAGAGAAATGGCTGAACAATTACCTGATCTGAATCTCAATGACCAAGTTTTTGTGTCTGGTTACTCACAAGGTGGGCATGCAGCAATGGCCGTCCATAGGGCTATAGAGCTAGAGCATAGTGCCGACTTTACCGTTACTGCCGCAGCGCCCATGTCTGGGCCTTATAGTGTCTCAGAAAGAATGGTAGATTTCACCCTAGGTGATAACGAATACCAGACAGTCGCCTACCTATCATGGTTAGTGCTGGGTTATCAGACCGCCTATCCTAGTGAGCTAGCTGAATATAGCATAGAGAATGTTTTCAAAGAAGAATATGTGGCTGATATCAATGAATTCGCGGCCGAAACCATCGATTTATGGACGCTTAATGATCGAATGATAGCGACACTTATTAACACAGTCGGCACTGTTACGCCTAAGAATACACTTAAGCCAGAGATACTAGCAGCCTTAACCGACGACCCCACACATCCGCTGTCAGTCGCTCTTGCTGACAATGATACCTATGACTGGGCACCTCAGTCACCAACAAGACTATACTACTGCGAAGGCGATGACCAAGTCACCTATGAGAATGCCATCCTCGCAGAAGAAGTGATGACTGCTAATGGTGCGGAAGACCTCGAAGCCCTAAGAATGGATACTGATAGTAATCCTTTAGATCATGGTGGTTGTGTATTTCCTGCCACGCTCAATGCACTAGATTGGTTTGATACTTTCCAGATTCTTTCTTCTACTTCTGACTTCGAGACAGAGACTGAGGTGCAGACTTATTATTATGACAACAAACTGAGAATCGAGTTGACTAATGGCTTAATAAGAGATGGCCTCATGTGCATACACGATATGTCAGGCAGGTTATTAATCTCGAATAGCATGACCGATACGACTCAAGAGGTGGATCTAAGTGGCCTCAGTAATGGTTTCTATGTCCTTACAATCTCGGAATCCAATCAGCTGATTAAGTCTACTAAAGTGTTTAAGTTCTAACAAAAGCCTCGATAGATAAAGGAATGACTAATAAGCGCCCTTAAATATTTTATTGTTTAAGGGCGTTTAAGTAGGCATATACCTAATTTTGTGCACCTGAACCAAGGTACTTTTTCACAGATAACAAAGAATGAGCTTGAATTTCAAAAATGACCAGGAGGCTGTAGATGGCCTGTCCGATGCTTATAAAAGATTAAGATCGGAAATAGGTAAAGTGATTATCGGACAAGATGAAGTTGTTAAGACTGTACTGATTTCACTATTCGCTAACGGCCATAGTTTGCTAGTAGGTGTGCCAGGTCTAGCCAAGACCCTACTTGTAAGTACTATCTCTGAAGTGTTAGATCTCTCTTTCAAACGGATCCAATTTACACCAGATCTAATGCCGTCAGACATTACTGGTGCGGTAATCCTAGATGAGAATCGCGCCTTTAAATTCAATAAAGGCCCTCTTTTTGCGAATATCGTTCTTGCAGATGAGATCAACAGAACACCGCCTAAGACACAAGCTGCGCTATTAGAAGCCATGCAAGAAAGGTCTGTCACTATCAGTGGAGACAGGCATATCTTGCCGAAGCCGTTTTTTGTACTTGCAACACAGAACCCAATAGAGCAAGAAGGGACCTATCCCCTGCCAGAAGCACAGTTGGATAGATTCATGTTCAATATTCCTCTGGATTATCCTTCTTATGAAGAAGAAATTGCTGTCGTCAAAGCCACCACCACAGCTAGTAATACAGAACTAACTAACATCGTATCCGCTAACGAAATTCTAGAGTATCAGCAACTCATCAGAAAAATACCTATCTCAGATAATGTCTTAGAATACTGTGTCTCACTGGCAAGTAAGACTAGACCTAATACAGAGAGAAGTACTGAATCCGTGAATAATTATATTGCTTGGGGTGCAGGACCTAGAGCTTCTCAGTATCTCGTCCTTGGTGCTAAGACACATGCTGCAATCCATGGGAAGTATTCTCCGGACATAGAAGATGTACAGGCCATCGCCAATTACGTCCTAAGACACAGGATTGTCAGAAACTATAAGGCCGAAGCAGAAGGCATCTCAGAAGAAGATGTAATAGCTGGATTGTTCTAATCCATCCATAATAAAGATTAACCGCCCTTTCTACGATGTAGGAAGGGTTTTTCATTTTACACCAAAACTGTAAGCAATTACATCTACATTTATAAGTAGAAAGACATATGACTGATAATAGATCACATACCAGTATAATCAGCCAAGCAATCTCACTCCTCTGTGTGGTCCTCTTTGTTATGGCCTGTAACACTGAGGTCTCACAAAAACTAGAACCCAAAGGCTCCGCACTGGGTAAGATGAATGAGATTGTCGTTATTGCAGATAAGAATCTATGGGAAGGTGCTGTAGGAGATACTTTCAGATATTACTTTGAGTCAGCATATCCGATTCTGCCTCAGCCAGAACCGCTATTCGATGTAAGGCATTTTACGCCTGAAGAATTATTGCAACAACCTCTAAGAAAAGAACTAAGGACCTATACGATACTTGCTAACCTAGCTGATTTTGACTCTCCGACAACAAGGATGGTTACTAGGGATATCGGTGATAGTAAAGCAGATAAAGTACTCTCGGAGAAAAAGGCAGCAAGTTCTGTTGGCAAAGACAAATGGGCCAGAGGCCAATTACTTGTCTATCTCTATGGTGCCAGTGATGAAGTACTCTCAGATGCCATTATCAAAAACTTTTCTGCTATCGCAAAGCGCGTTAATCAGCATGATCATAAACAACTGAAATCCAGCATCTATTTAGATAAAGTCAATCTTGGTATTACTGAAGAGATTAAAGGGACTTACGGCCTAGATCTGGACGTGCCAGGTGATTATATCAGAGTGCCGCATGACAAAAGCACTGACGTCCTTTGGCTCAGAAAGGATACTGATAAAGCGATTATGAATATCGTCATCCAAAAGGTGCCCTACCAAGATCAAGCCCAGTTCTCAAAAGATGGAATGACTATTATGCGAAACAATTTCGGTAAGAACTATATCACAACGAGTGATCCAGAAGATGCCATGGTCGTAGATACTGGACATCTGCCTATCTATGAGTATTCATTTCAGATGGATGAACATTATGGTAAAGAATTCAGAGGCTTGTGGGAGATGACCCACAGTTTTGCTGGAGGTCCATTCAATACCTATATGGTACTCAATGAAGCAACGAACGAACTTATCTACATCGATGTATTTGTGCTCGCTCCAGGGACGAGCAAGCGAGATCTCATGATGCAACTAGACCATATCGTCAAGAACGCCAAGATTCTATCTTAAGCGCTTCATCTAGAAATCGATTATAATAATCATGCCTTGATTATTATATTTATAGTCAACCAAATGGCTATGCTCGGTCTTAACGACAATGACAAGACACTGAGTCGCTCCTTTTTCAAGGAGTGGTTAGAAAAATTGCAACAGGAAAGTTGGCAACTGGAACTGATTATATCGGGTTTTGCACTTTATGGTGTCTATAATAGCCATTCTCGCCAGTTTTGATAAGAAAAAAAGATCCCGTAACTTGATTAAATTCGACATAACTAACAGCTTAATATAACCTCATATGCCTATAGCTAGACCATTCAACCTCCAAAAATGGATCGATGAACATCGACATGAACTAAAGCCACCTGTAGGTAATAGGAATCTATACAAAGATGCTGGTGACTATGTGGTCATGATTGTGGCTGGGCCTAATGCCCGCAAAGACTTCCACTATAACGAGACAGAAGAATTATTCTATCAGCTAGAAGGTGATATCGTCGTTAGGATACAAGAAGATGGCAAAGCGGTAGATATTCCAATCAGGGAAGGTGAGATGTTCCTACTTCCAGCTAAAGTGCCACATTCGCCTATGCGTTCCGAAGGCTCTATAGGGCTAGTTGTCGAACTCAAGAGAACAGGCACCGAAACAGATGGACTGCAGTGGTACTGCGATAACTGCAACAACAAACTGCATGAGTCTTACTTCAAACTTAAGAATATAGAAAAGGATTTCCTACCTCGATTCAAGGATTACTATGCATCTGATTCACTTAGGAAGTGCAGCAACTGTGGGGAAACCATGGCAGTCGATCAGCGATTCGTAGAGGCTTGATTTCACCTTATTCATCCCAAATAGATTGATGTCGAAGGCTATATTTTTCGCTTCAGATTTCCATTTAGGCCTTGATACGGCAGAACAGACGAGTCAAGAAAGAGAGAAGAAAATCATCCAATGGATGAGTTCTATTCTCGAAGAAGCGGAAGCCTTATATCTTCTCGGCGACCTGTTCGACTACTGGTTCGAGTATACTGCTGTCATCCCAAAAGGCTATGTTCGATTTCTAGCCAAGATTGCAGAATTCACAGATCGCGGGATACCAGTACATGTGTTTACGGGCAATCATGATATGTGGATGTTCGACTACTTGGTGACAGAATTAGGTGTCCAGTTACATAGGCAGCCAATCGAAGTCACCCTACATCACAAGCGCTTCTTACTTGGTCATGGTGATGGTCTCGGACCTGGTGACCATGGTTATAAATTCATCAAAAAAGTATTTGCCAGCCCCATCAACCAATGGCTGTATGCTAGACTACATCCGAACCTAGGGGTACCTCTGATGAAGTACTTTTCCCAGCAATCCAGCGATAAGCAGAATGATTATTTCGCTGGACCAGAAAAAGAGTGGTTGACAATCTATGCAGAAGAGCGCCTAAGAGATGAGCACTTCGATTACTTCATTTTCGGACACAGACATCTAACTATAGACCATACACTTAGTAATGGACGCTCTAGATATCTCAATTGTGGTGACTGGTTAAGTTATGACAGTTATATAAAATACGACCAGACTGGTCTGAAATTGCTAACTTATAGTCCATGAAATTATTAGGGCACCATCCAACGGTCATATTCGTCTGCAGTCTTCTCTTCCTGTGCGCTTGCAAAACCTCCCAAGTCGTCAGCCAAGTCGCCAGTCCCAACCGTATAGCTTACCTGATTAAAGGCGACTACAAACATATGACCTATGATAAACTGGGTCATACTTATCTCATAACCGCCTCCAATGAACTGATCAAACTAGATAAACAGTACAAAACACTATATAGCTACTCTGTAAGGCAATATGGCCAAATTGCACACATCGATGTCTCTAATCCACAGAAAATCCTCATCTACTTCAGTGACTACCAACAGATAATTTTTCTTGATAACACCCTCTCCGAGATTAAGCAGCTTGATCTACAAGCGATGGATTTCTGGGACGTCACGGCTGTCTCTCTATCTCGCGATAACTTCATCTGGCTCTATGACCCAGTCAATGTTAGATTGGTTAAAATCGACGATCAGGGACAAATCTTACTTAGTAGTAACGAAATCTATCTCAATGACAGATATGGTTCAGATCTACAGATTATTGCTTATGACACACAGGTCTTTCTATGCACTTCAGAAACAATCCGTATCTATGATGAATTTGGTGGTTTTAGTTCGGATATACAACTCACTAACCAAGGGATACAGATACTCGATGACCGTCTGCTCTATGAAGATAATGGAACCTTATACACCTATGAAACTGGTGTTCAGATAAAAAACCCATCAAGCGTCGTCACTGCTCTACCAAAAGGCATCAGAAGTTATTTCCTATATGAGAATGATGGGATGATGGTCATAGATGATAAGGGCCTGTATCGCTTGGGTATATAAGCACTTAAGTACCGTCATGGCTCTATGCCATCTTGCTTTGTAAGGTTCTGTCAGCTATTTAGTTTCTGAATCTGGCATCTCTATAATTGCTGTCCAGATACTCAATTGTTTGCCTTCCAGTTGAGTCCAGATTGGTCTAACTCTGCCGTCCTCAGCACTGATATCATTATAATCACCAAAGAAAACATTTTGGCTAGGTTGGAAACTCTGACTATTTATTTGAGTATTCTCAAAAGTTTGGCCACCATCCTTGGATACAGCCAGATAGACATCCGTACTGATATCTGTATGATGCCGTCGATCATAGAATACGACATAGATATATCCTGAGCTTTGGTCTATTGTCATCCAACTGAGGAATTGTTGACTGCCAGGTGTGTCATCATTAACTCTGGTTGGTGCCGTCCATGATTCTCCGTTATCAGTAGAAGACACGAGCCAAATATCAGTATCATCACTACCGTTTCTCTGATCGGCCCAGTTGACATAGATTGTGCCTCGATGCTTACTTTGTGATAAATCTACGCCAGTTATAGGCATACCGTTACATCGAGTTAGGCCAGCTATATCAAAGGTCCACCCACCTGGTTGTGTTGCGATGACCATATCATCTTGTAACCAAGTGACACCTCTATCCAAAGACTTATCGAAATAAATCTTCTCGTCATAAGACCAAGCTACATAAATCTCTCCATCAGGACCTACAGCTGGCACTGCACCTTCTGTTGTCTGATCATCATCGAGACAATCACCTTCTTGCTGACTGAGTGTTAGCGGCTCAGTCCAAGAATCTCCAGTATCTGTAGATTTAGAAAAAAGTATCCGTGATCGATGTTGTGGGTCAGGACTATCATAGAGGTCGAATTCTGTCCAAGTGATGTAAAGTGTATTATCCTTAGGATCGACTACCAACCACTGCTTATCTTGGTCCTTAGGCGATCTAGGAAGTGTATAAGACCCATCTGTCCATGTATGACCACCATCTTCAGATCTCTGAATGACTATACGATCTAGAAATTCTTCACTGGCATAAGCCTTCCCTGTTGGGTTAGATAAGTGTGCGTAGAAGAAATCACCTTGATAATTAGCTCTTACAACTGGGTCACCATAGACACCATAAGGCGATCTCAGCTTATCCTTGGTCCATGTCAGGCCACCGTCCTCTGAGGTATAGACCTTATCCAGAATAGCCCCAGCAACAACTCGATCCTTATTCGTAGGGTCGATGCAAATCGATGGTTCACAGGGTCCTAGGCCCGAATTACCAGCGTCTATCATTACACAAGCGTAAGTCGGTTGGTCAGTGGCTTGTTGTGATATTTCTGAGCTGGGTATTATCCTAGGACTACAAGAAAAAAATAATAGTGATGCTAGGAGCCAATAAATACTTCGAGGCATGTCTTTTTTTGCTAATATATCCAGAAAAATAAGCTCTGAATGTAAAAAAGCGAGTCTCAATCAATGAGAACTCGCTGATGTAACATATGTTTTGTCTTTTAGACTTTCATAATATCCTTCTCTTTGGCCTCTAGAAGTTCGCCTATCGATTCTACAAAAGTTTTGACCAGCCCCTCGACTTCACCTTCTTTTCGCTTTCCCTGATCTTCTGGAAAACCGTCCTTCACCTCTTTCTTGATGACGCTCATGATCTTTTGTCGTTCATTCCTAAGACTGACTTTGGCTTCTTCACCGAGAGACTTGGCTTTCTTGACTAATTCTATCCGTCTTTCTTCTGTAAGAGGTGGAATAGAAATCCTAATGAACTCGCCATCATTCATCGGTGTGATCCCTAGGTTGGCAGCGAATATAGCCTGCTCGATGACTGAAAGGAGAGATTTATCCCAAGGTTGTATAGAAATCGTTCTAGAATCTGGTGTCGATAGATTGGCCGCCTGACTTAGAGGTGTCGGAGATCCGAAGTAATCGACTATTAGATCTTTTACTAGACCAGTGGACGCTCTTCCGGTTCTGACCTTAGAAAGTTCTGATTTCAGGTGCTCGATTGCACCATCCATAGAGGATTGTCCGTTAGAAATTGATTGATTGATTTGCTCACTCATAAGCTGTAATTATATAGAATAAAACTATTGTGTTTATTAGGCTAACTCTTTGGCCCTCCTGTTAGTTAACAATTGCCAGCCGAAATATAAGAAAATAACTAGTGCACTTAGCGCATTAGCTATATAGGTCATGGCTGCCCACTTCAGACCCTGCTTAGCGCCATCATATTCTATACCATCCATGGCTAGATCTGTGTCATCTAACCAGGCTAGTGCACGTCGAGATGCATCAAACTCTACAGGTAAGGTCACAAGAGCAAATAAAGCTGTTGCGCCAAAGGTGGCAGTAAGTATCATCAGACCTAGCTTACTGGTCATTATCTCTGACCCAATTCCTAATATGATACCAAAGAATAGAAATTGTTGTATTCGAGTAGAGAATTGGATGAATGGGACTAATATAGTTCTCAGTGTCATCGCTTTATAATTACTCGCATGCTGTATAGCATGACCACATTCGTGCGCCGCGACAGCGGCAGCTGAGATGCTGATACTACTGTAGACTGGTTCGCTCAGAGCAATCGTCTTAGTTAGGGGATTATAGTGGTCTGTGAGCGCTCCTTTCCTAGGAATAACCTTAACATCGGTTACGCCATAATGCTCTAGCATCTTGAGCGCCACTTCTTTTCCAGTTAGACCGCTGGTCATAGCAATCTGTCCATACTTACGGAAAGTAGATTTCAGTCTACCACTAATGACCATACCTACAAGTGTAGATAGCCCGATTATGGCTAAGTACCCTAGCAAGTTGTCCCTATATTTTCGTTGTCAGAGCTGATAGACTAGTCTTGGCCCATGAACCTCAAAAGGAAGAACAAGAACATCGCCAGAGCCATCAGTGCACTACTTACATAAGTCATAGCAGCCCACCACAAAGCATCCTTGGCTCCATCATATTCTGCGCCTTGTGTCACACCAGATTCATCCAGCCAAACTAAGGCTCTCTTAGATGCATCGAACTCCACAGGTAAGGTAATTAAACTGAATAAAGCCGTCACACCAAAGGTGCCTGCTAAGATTGCCAACATTAGAGATGGATTGACAAATCCGGCACCAATACCCATCATCATACCCATCATGACAAATTGCTGAGCCTTAGCTGAAAAATTAACAACAGGTACTAAAGTGGAACGCATCGCAAGCATCGGATAGGCCGTGGCGTGCTGTACTGCATGACCGCATTCGTGAGCGGCAACAGCAGCAGCTGAAATGCTTCGGCTAGCGTATACCGGCTCGCTTAGCGCTATAGTCTTAGTCTGAGGATTGTAGTGATCCGTTAGTGATCCCTGACCAGGTACAACTTTGACATCATGGATACCATAATGTGCTAGCATATCCTCTGCGACCTCCTTACCAGTCTTGCCACTTCTGAGCTCGTACTGACTATATTTATTGAAAGTGGATTTAAGTTTCCCACCGATGACCATACCGAGTAGCGTGAATACGCCAAGTATTATCATATATCCGAACATAGTTTTCTATTTTTTTTATTAATCAATTATATCAAAACCTGTGTACTTTCTAAGTGCCTCAGGTATTATTATACCAGTTTCTGTCTGATTGTTTTCTAATAAGGCTGCAATGATTCTTGCCAAAGCAAGCGCACTACCATTGAGGGTGTGAGCAAGTCTTTTCTTGCCATCCTCATCCCTGTACCTCAATTTCAACCGATTACTCTGAAAAGTTTCAAAATTAGAAACAGAACTTACTTCTAACCAGCGTTTCTGGGCTGCTGAGTAAACTTCCAGGTCATAAGTCAATGCTGAAGCAAAGGAAACATCCCCACCGCATAAACGCAAAATTCTGTAAGGCAGTTCCAACTTTTGTAATAATCCCTCTACATGTGCAACCATCTGGTCTAAAGTCTCATACGACTTATCTGGATGCTCTAACTGTACTATCTCTACTTTATCGAACTGATGTACCCTATTGAGGCCCTTGACATCAGCGCCATACGAACCTGCCTCTCTTCTGAAACAAGGGGTATAGCCAGTCATTTTGATCGGAAATTGGTCTAGATTAAGTATTGTATCTCTATAGATATTCGTTATGGGTACCTCAGCGGTCGGAATCAGGTAGAGGTCATCCTTAGTCACATAATACATTTGTCCTTCCTTGTCTGGTAGCTGGCCCGTTGCTCTAGCGGTCGCTTCATTGACAAGTAATGGTGGTACAATCTCTGTGTATCCAGCTTCGGTCGCCTCGTCTAGAAAGAAATTAATCAGTGCACGCTGCAATCTAGACCCCTTTCCTATGAATACAGGGAAACCAGCGCCAGCTATTTTGACACCGAGTTTCATATCCAGAATATTGTATTTGGTCGCTAGTTCCCAATGTGGTAGCGCCGTTTCTGGGAGCTCAGGCAATTCATTCGACCATGGCTTAGACACTTCATTGTCTGATTCAGAATGGCCAGCCGGCACACTTGGATGAGGGATATTAGGCAGTTCGATTAGCTTGCTCTCTAACTCGATAATCTGAGCTTGCATCGCTGATTCTGCAATGGCTATCTTTTCCTTAAGTTCTTCGACTTGTAGCTTAGCTGCTTGTGCTTCCGAGGCCTTACCTGCTTTGAATAGATCACCAATTTCCTTGGATAGTTTGTTTCTTTCTGATAGGTAGCCATCATTCTCAGTCTGCAACTGCTTACGCTTATCATCTGCTGCTATAATCAGATCGAGTATAGCTAATTTCTCTTCTGTCCAGCCTTTAATCTTAAGTCCCTGTTCTACTTTGGCCCTTTCTGTACGAATTCTACTGATTTCTAGCATGCTATGATTTGAATGATACACACAAAAATATGCTTTCGAGGCCTATTTAAGTCCTCCCTGAGCACTTTCGAGGCCTATTTTCCAACCCGACACATATGATACTGTATAAAACACTATATTTGGCGCAGAATCCACAAGTTCGAGCTTTCACTTTCCGGATTCATTCCCTCAAATACTCAGTATTTAACCACGATTTCTAACCTAATTTTCCTTTTTACTAAAGTTTTACTTATTCCTACCATGTACGATATCCTTCAACTGAACGAAATGCTCGTTCCTGAACTAAAAGAGATAGCAGAAAATCTAGAATTAAAGGGCTACAAGAGACTCAGTAAGCAAGATCTCATCTATAAAATCCTAGACCACCAAGCTGTCGTAGGAGGTACTGTAGACACAACTGCCAAAAGCGAAGAAACCAAAAAAGAAGCCGCACCTGCAAAACCCAAAGGCAGACCAAAGAAGGAAAAACCAAAATCAGTAAAAGCCGAAGAAGGCTCTAAGCCAGCTAGAAATCCTAAAGACAAGGAAGAAAGCGATTCTAACAGATCTACTAAAAAGACTGAATCAAATAAAAAATCTGAACCTCGAGAGCCACGCGAACAACGTAAACCGCGCGAACAAAAAGAGTCTAGAGAGCAAAAGGAACCTCGAGAGCAACGAGAACCCCGAGAACAAAAAGGGCCTAGAGAACAAAGGCCACCTAGAGAACCAAGACCGCCAAGAGAAGAAGTCAAACGTTTCAATGTGGACATGGATGGTGTCATAGAAGGTTCTGGTATCCTCGAAATGATATCGGATGGTTATGGTTTCTTACGTTCTGCAGATTATAACTACCTGACTAGCCCTGATGATGTCTATGTTTCGCCCTCTCAGATTAAACTATTTGGACTTAAGACCGGAGATACTGTAAAAGGCGCTGTTAGACCACCAAAAGAAGGTGAAAAGTACTTCGCTCTACTCAAGGTGTCTAGTATCAATGGGCTACATCCTGAAAAGACGAGAGAGAGAGTCCCTTTCGATTATTTGACGCCCTTATTCCCTGATGAGAAGTTCAATATGGTGTCTCATCCAGCAGGAAAAGATTACGGAATCAGGATGATTGACTTATTTTCTCCTATCGGAAAAGGGCAGAGAGGACTTATAGTCGCTCAACCCAAAACTGGTAAGACCGTCCTACTTAAGGATATCGCCAATGCAATAGCTGGCAACCATCCTGAGTGTTATATGATTGTCCTCCTGGTAGATGAAAGACCAGAGGAAGTCACAGACATGAAAAGAAGTGTCAAGGCTGAGGTCATTGCTTCTACCTTTGACCAGCCAGCCGATAACCACGTAAGAGTGGCTAATATCGTAATCGAAAAAGCCAAGCGAATGGTTGAGAGTGGTCACGATGTAATTATACTTCTCGATTCCATTACAAGGTTAGCAAGAGCCTATAATACGGTATCACCATCATCTGGTAAAGTTCTTTCTGGTGGTGTGGAAGCCAATGCACTACAGAAACCTAAGAAATTCTTCGGTGCAGCACGGAATATAGAAGATGGAGGTTCACTCACTATTCTAGCGACAGCTCTTACTGAGACAGGTTCTAAGATGGATGATGTCATCTTCGAGGAATTCAAGGGTACAGGTAATATGGAGTTGCAACTAGATAGATCACTTGCTAATAAGAGGATATATCCTGCAATAGACCTTACTAAGTCAAGCACAAGAAGAGAAGACCTATTACTAGAAGATGGGATTATTACCAGAATGAGAATGCTCAGAAAGCATCTTGCTGATATGAAACCTGATGAGGCGATGTCATTCCTGAAGAAGCATATGCATGGAACAACTACTAACGAAGAGTTCCTCGTTACGATGAATGGATAAGCTCTTCAGAAAATAGGGTTGGTATTAAGATAATAATGCAATACATTTGCAGTCCTTTTGGTCAAAAAATAAGACACTACAACAGTTATAAATACGACTTACTATGAAACGTACATTCCAGCCATCAAAAAGAAAGAGGGTAAACAAGCACGGTTTTCGAGCAAGAATGGCGTCTAAGAACGGTCGCAAGGTTCTAGCCAGCCGTAGAGCCAAAGGACGTCACAAGCTGACTGTCTCTGACGAAATGCACTCTAAATAAGCCCTCTAACTGAGCTATTCTCTGTAATTAGGTTCTGACTCCCTAGAGGGAGAACCGCTATGCTTAATAATCCGCAGGAAGGATGCACCCCTTTAGGGGCTGGGGGCGTGAATGGCATTTGCCGCGCTGCCCTCTAACTCCCTAAAGGGAGAAGAACCGCTATGCTTAGCGATTAAAATGCAAAATATGGCTCTTGTTAGACATACACTTACTAGTAAGGACAGACTTAAAAGCAAAAAACTAATTGATCAGGTTTTTGCGAAGGGCTCACATGTATTTGCACATCCTTTCAAGGCTATATATGTCATCCAAGCAAGAAGACCAGACGAAGAGCCGCTTATATTTGGCGTTTCTATCCCCAAGAAAAAGATCAAATCCGCAGTTAAAAGAAACTTACTAAAGCGTCGAACTAGAGAAGCTTATAGAAAAGGTCGTGCTGAATTACACCAGAAACTGACCGATAAAGGTGACATACAGCTTGCAGTTATGTTAATCTTCATTGAAAGAGAACCACTAATATATTCCACCATAGAAAAGTCCGTTAGTGCAATAATGCTAAAACTAACTGATGTCATTCCTAATTAAGATTTTCCTTTGTATCTCAGTTTCTCTTACTGCTCTCGTAGGACAAGCTGATGTTTTTCTCAGAATAGAGCATCCCGATGCTAGCAATCTAAGATATTACGTGGGAGACAAGTTAGAATTCCGAACCCTGCAACATCCCGATGTCTGGAGATTAGAGAAGATTCTCAAGTTTATTCCAGAAGAAGATATCATGATTACGGATGCTGGATACCTCTATCCTCACGAATTGCATTCTACACGATATAGGAATAGAAAGGCTACTAACTTCGGTAATCTAATTTTTAGCCTAGGTGCTGGAGTGGTTGTCTATGGCGGAATAGGGCAGCTCTATCATGGTGAGTATCAAGCTAGCATTATGAGTGTCCTCATTGGGAGTATTGTCGCAGGCGTCGGATATGCCCTAAAGAAACTATTCGGTTATAAGAAAGTCCCACTGAACAATAATCTTTCCAAGGCGAAAATCATAGACAGCAGATTTTCCGTTCCCGACTCAGAAACACCTCAACTGCCGATACGAAGCAGGTAATCCATCGCCAGATTATATCCAGCTACACCCTTGCCCATTATTGCATGAGTCACTACTTCTGTCAGGTATGATTTCTGTCTGAAGTCTTCTCGTTCAAGAATGTTAGAAATATGTACTTCGACTACCGGTGTCGTGATAGCAACTATCGCATCTCTGATTGCTATAGAGGTATGAGTATAAGCACCTGGGTTAAGTATGACGCCAGCATAATCTGAGGCTGTATGCAATAAGTCTATAATAAATCCTTCGTGATTAGTCTGATGGTGATCCATCTGATGAGCTGGATACGAGAGTCGTAACTCTGCTATGACTTCATCCAAGGTCTGATCACCATAGATATCTGGTTCTCTTGTACCAAGTAGGTTCAGATTAGGACCATTGATAATTAAGACACGCATCAGGTCGAAATCAATTAGCGATTTCTGACATGAACTTAATTCTCACCATGAGTATCTCATCTTTTGTGATATCATCTTCTGATAATTCCTTAATTGCATCTTCTATAGAGTCAGACTCAGCTTCAGAAAAATAATCGTAGATATCCTCGATGACACTCTCATCCAGATTTTCATTCAGATAATATGAGATATCCAATTTAGTACCAGATGTGACTATGATATTCATTTCTTCGAGCAATTGATCTAGACTCATATTAAGTGTGCCTGCGATATCCTCCAAGGTTAGTTTTCTATCTATCCCTTGTATCACTGTCACTTTAGCCTTAGACTTATTAGCCACTTGCTTGATCACGAAATCCTCAGGACGATCGATGTTATTCTCATCGACATATTCTTTGATCAAGTCTAGAAATGGCTGACCGAACTTATTGGCCTTACCATTACTGACGCCAGATATCTTAAGTATATCTTCTCTACTAATTGGATAATAGGTCGCCATATCCTGTAGCGAAGTCTCCGCAAATATAACCCAGGGCTGCAATTTCAATCTTTTGCCCTCGGCCTTACGTAAGTCCTTAAGCATACTTAACAGGGTAGCGTCTAAGGCTGCACCTCCAGAGACACCAGTCATTATACCAGCAGCATCATCTACAGTGAAGTCTCTATTGAGCGGTATCTCTACTTCACTAGGGCTACTTATAAAGTCCTTTCCTTCCTTTGTCAGTTTCAGTAGGCCATATTGCTCTATTTCCTTGTAAAGGAAATTTTTGAGTATGGCTTGTCGGACTATAGAGTGCCAGAATAATTCTCCTTTCTCTTTTCCCTTACCGAAGTCGGGCTTATTTTGGAAATTAACTGTTTTTATTTCCTTAGATGACCTACCTATCAGGAAGTCAACGATAAGCTTGATGCCGTAATTTTCCTTCAGATCTCTGACGACACACATTGCTTGGTGCATCTCATCAGTGACGACTTGCTTATCCTTAGGGTTCTTACAGTTATCACAATTTTTGCCACATTTATTGACATTATAATCTTCTCCAAAGTAGTGGAGTAAGAACTGGCGGCGACAAGTACTTGTTTCTGTATAAGCTATGATCTCCTCCATTAATTGTCCTGCAAGCTCCTTTTCTGCGACACCCTTATCTCTTAGGAACTTTTCGAGCTTCATGATGTCCTTATAGGAATAGAACGCTAGGCAATGTCCTTGTAAGCCATCCCTTCCTGCTCGTCCTGTTTCTTGGTAATAATTCTCTATACTTTTAGGAATATCATAATGGATAACAAATCTCACGTCAGGCTTATCGATACCCATTCCGAATGCAATCGTTGCGACGATTACATCTATATCTTCCATCAGAAAGTTATCTTGAACTCTATTTCTGGTCTTGGAATCTAGACCTGCATGGTAAGGCAAAGCATTGATTCCATTCAGCTGTAAGACTTGGGCTATCTCTTCTGTCGATTTCCTAGATTGTACATAGATGATTCCTGACTTACCCTCCATTTTTTTGATGAAGTGCACAATCTCTTTCTGGGTTTGATCTTTGGTTGTTTTCGGTCGGACCTCGTAGAAAAGGTTACTTCTATTGAACGAGGAAATATAGGTTTTCACCTCTTTCATTTCCAGATTCTTAGCTATATCGGACTGCACCTTAGGTGTTGCAGTGGCTGTCAGTGCCATGACAGGGATATTACCTGAAATACCTTTGACCATTCTTCTGATATTTCTGTACTCTGGTCTGAAGTCATGACCCCACTCAGAAATGCAATGTGCCTCATCGACAGCGATGAAAGATACATTAGCGTTACGGAAAAAATCAATGTTCTCTTCCTTGGTTAAGGTTTCTGGTGCGATAAACACCAATTTCGTTTTGCCAGATACGATATCTGACTTGACCTGTTTCATCTGGGTCTTATTCAGAGATGAATTCAGGAAGTGTGCGACTTCATTGTTTTCACTGAAACCTCTTAGGGAATCGACTTGGTTTTTCATCAAGGCAATCAGTGGCGAAATGATCAGCGCAACGCCAGGTAACATTAGTGCAGGTAATTGGTAGCATAAAGATTTACCACCACCTGTCGGCATAATTACAAAGGTGTCCCTACCAGATAAGATGTTTCTGATTATATGCTCTTGGTCTAACTTGAAATCGTCAAAGCCAAAATATTGCTTGAGCGAATCTTTGAGTTTTTGGGGACTCGTCCCAACTTCTTGGACATCCATATCGTTTCGAGATACTAGTTACTTAAGAAATAAAATGTGAGAATTAAACCAAGTCATTTAAGACTTAGTACTAAGGGGTTGATCTAACTAAGATTGTCTATTGCAAAATCATAGCAGCTGAGCTACAATCACAACCAAAAGTTACAACTTTATTAACTAATAACGAATTCTATCGCCTTTTTTGCCCACTAATGTTTAAAAATAGACACCTAGTTTTTCGCCTTTTGGCAATATAAAAAAGAGGCCTTTTTTGTAATCACAGAACAGCTTTTTATAAACAAGCTTCTGGACAAAATGATGCAGTTAATTTCCTAGATTAGCAGAATTTTCCTACGTTGCGCCACGTTGATAACCACTACAAATAAATTAGACAAATGAGTGTAGCAAATGCAAATCTTCTGAATGCCCTGACTTTGATGGGTATGAGTGTTTGGGGTTTTTATAGTTCTCTTGGTCACGCTAAGACAGCACTCATTCCTCTCGTATTCGGTGTGGTCTTACTTGTGCTGACTAACAGCATAAGAGATCATAATAAAACTGTCGCTCATATAGCTGTAGCTGTTACCCTAATAGCTCTTATTGCTCTTATAGCCAAGCCACTTCCTGCTGCGATTGACGATGGTGGCTTGAAATTACTAAGAGTCGGGGCTATGACACTTACAGGTATTATCTCTATGATCTTTTTTGTTCGAAGCTTTATTGCGGCTAGGAAAGCTAAGCGCTAATTCTATCTTAAGCACCTTGCTAACCGATAGAGGATAGGCTATATTTGTCGAGTTTTACGATAAGTATAGGTCGTAATATTCGACAATAATCTAACCTTCTATTTTGTTCGATCGTGCAGTATTACATATGGACCTCGATTCCTTCTTCGTCTCGGTAGAGTGTCTGAAGAATAGTCAGTTCCTAGGTAAGCCACTTATCATAGGTGGCACTAGCGGCCGTGGCGTGGTTGCTTCATGTAGTTATGAGGCCAGACGATTCGGTGTACATAGTGCTATGCCAGTCAAGATGGCGCTCAATCTATGTCCCGATGCCATCGTATTAAGAGGCGATATGGATAGCTATTCCCAATACTCTAGACTGGTTACTGAAGTTATCGCAGAAGATGCACCTGTCTATGAAAAGTCGTCTATAGATGAATTCTACCTGGATTTGACTGGGATGGATAAGCACTTCGGCTGCTTTACTTGGTCCAAGGAATTACGACATCGGATTATTAAAGAAACCGGTCTTCCTATCTCTTTCGGGCTTTCCGCTAACAAGCTGGTATCTAAGGTCGGTACAGGAGAATCAAAGCCTAATGGCGCTAAGGAAATACCGAAAGGGACTGAAAAAGCGTTCCTCTCACCACTCTCGGTGAAGAAAATACCAGGCATCGGTAAGCAGACGTATAAGAAACTTAGCTTCATGGGTGTCCGTCAGATCAAGGTCTTAAGTCAGATTCCCATGAACCTGCTGGAGAGAGAATTTGGCAATAATGGTAGGAAGCTCTGGGAGAAAGCTAATGGTATAGATCTATCACCCGTTATCCCATATACAGAACAGAAATCAATGTCTAAAGAAAGAACCTTTACAGAAGATACCCTTAATCTCCGGTTCATTAAGAACATGATTCTTAAGATGGTGGACGAACTGGCTTTTGACCTTAGGAAGAAGGACAAACTAACCTCCTGTGTTACTGTCAAGCTCCGCCATGCCGACTTCAATACTTATACAAAACAACGTCGCATACCCTATACTGCAAATGAGAGTGTTCTCACACGTCATATCTGCGAAATCTTCGATACGCTTAACGAACGTAGACAACTCATTAGGCTCGTCGGTGTCAAATTCAGTGGCCTCGTCAATGGGAACTACCAGATTAACATCTTCGATGATACAGCCAAAGCCATATCACTGATGGAACGCAAGGATCACATCAGAAAACGATTCGGTAGCGATAAGCTAATGCGCGCAGCTTATATGGATCAGGTAAATAAAAAGAGAGGTGAGTAAGCTGAACAAAATATGACTGAGCTAAATCAAAATTTCTTAACTGTCCCGATGATATGCTCTGGCGCCACCGGCCTAACTGGCTTAGGTGGAAATACCAAGGTATCCATCGCATCAGCTTTGAGCAATTGATGCACGATAGAATCGAGGTGTGCCTTAGCAACCTCTCTAATGTTCTCCTTGCATTCGCCACGCTTCTCGGCAAATAATTCTTGGCACTTAGCAGCATAGAAATCATCTATAAGGGCTTGCTGATCGAGTGTATGTGGCTGACACGAGCAGCACAAAAAAAGAGAAAGAATAAGGAAACTCATTCTCATTGCCCAATCAATTTTTCTATATCGCGCTTGTATATAGCCCTCAGAGAATCCAGCGTGACCGTATATAGACTATCATAAGTCTGGAGACAAAAACTATCTGCAACGCCTCTGAGTGAATCTTTATGCAATCGGAATAGTGAATCCGCTGATCGCTTAGCTTGGTTTTGTTGTTCGAGTAACTCATACTCTCCGCAACTAGTGCTTGCTAATGACACTAAAAGAACTAGGCTAACCTTAAGCAACCGAAAACTCATACGTTAATGTGCTTCTTTTTAAGTTCAAAATTCTGACCTAGATATACCCGTCTGACTGTCTCATTATTAGCTAGTTCTTCTGCAGTCCCTGACATTAATATCTTGCCTTCGAACATCAGATAGGCTCTATCCGTAATTGTCAGAGTTTCCTGTACATTATGATCGGTTATCAAGATACCTATGTTTTTTTGTCTCAGTCGAGCAACTATCACTTGGATATCCTCTACGGCTATAGGATCTATCCCAGCAAAAGGTTCATCTAGTAGTATAAAGCTAGGTGATGAAGCAAGCGCTCTCGCTATCTCTGTCCGCCTTCTCTCTCCACCAGAAACAGAATCCGCTATATTTTTCCTGACCTTGTGCAGACCGAATTCATCTATGAGTTCTTCTAGGCGTTCTTTTCGCTCTGCTGATGTCATCTTCATCATCTCTAAGATGGCCATGATGTTATCTTCTACTGAGAGTTTCCTGAACACAGAAGCTTCTTGGGGTAGATAACCAATACCTTTTCTAGCGCGCTTATACATCGGTAAGTTTGTCAGATTCTCATCATCTATATATACAGATCCAGAATCTGGTCTAACAAACCCGACAACCATGTAAAAAGTAGACGTCTTGCCTGCGCCATTGGGACCTAACAAACCCACAATCTCTCCAGGTCTGACAGTGATGTTGACCTTGTCCACAACTGTCCTCAGGCCATATTTCTTTACTAGGTCAGTTGCTCTTAGTTCCATAAAATAGTTCTTGTATGTCGATAGGCACTTCCAGTTCCCATCCTGCTTTTAATTCCTCAAAGTTAAGTTCTCTTCTCAGTTCTGGATATTTCTTTTTGCTCAGACTGCCAGATGACCATCTGCCATTAGCATCGGTGTCTGCTACAATTTTGAGACTATATAGCCCCGATAACATCTTATCACGACTAATTATTAAGTCTGTAGACACAGAAAATCGTTCCACCAGGTCATTTTCATGATAGAGTTCCATCAGGTATATCAGTCCATTGGTATTAGAGAAACTCATGCTAATCTGCCCTAATGAAGACGGATCAATGGTCTCAATCTTAATGATCTGTCTAGACTGATTTTCATTAGAATACCAATCATATACTGCAGCTGAATCTAACACTAAGTCATAGCTTACCGCAGGCTCTAAGACGGCATTAATCCACAGCTTTCGACCTTCTACACCATAGTCTATAATCCTTTCCACCAGTGTTGTGTCTTTTATCGATACCCTCGACGTATCGACATCTAGCAGAGGATGGTTGAATTCTACAAAGACTGTATCAGTTGCTAATAACTCCAGACGCTTATCAGCTGTCTGTAACACTCTCTGTCCATAATTCTCCTTACCACTCCTAACATTTACAGTATCCATTTCACCTTCATAAGCAATATGTAATATAGTAGAATCAGAAACAAGATCATCATGCCATATTAACAACGAGTCCTCTACTACTTCCTGGTAAGATCTCTTATGCTGATTATACAAGGTCACCTGTACTGAATCTGGCGATCGGCTGAACCACAACAGGGTCTTTCCACGTGTCTTATGTTGTGTTTCTAATAACTCTAGTGGATCCTCTTCGTCGAACAGCAATAACTCTATGTCCTGCTGCATCGTATCTGATAATATGACCAAGCTATCGTAAAATGCTACCTTCTCTGACGGAAGGTCATAATTATAGCTGACATTCTCATCCAACAATGCATGAATCTGAAAAGTATCTGCACGTAGGTTCTGAAAACTATATTCACCCGTCTTCTCAGTCCTAGTCACATATAGAGGTCGTCCACTGACGAAGCAGGTGTCACATGGATTGTCATGTAATAAGACTAAGATATCTCCTACACCTTTTCCATCCTCGCCATCTACAACCCTGCCACTAAGTGACAATTCGTCGATCTTATCACCAGTAGAAAACAAAAAGACAAACTCATCGAATTTATTTCCTTCTGTTAGGTCTCTGACTGACTGACCTAGATTAATCTGATAGGTTGTGTTTTCCTTAAGTATTTCATTCTCATGAAACTTTATCGACACTTTCTTTCCTCTAGAGTCGACAGCCAACGGATAATCCAATGGTGGCGAAATAAAGATTTCCTTGCTTGGATTAGATAATTTTATCCACTCATCGAATTCTAACTCTATGACTTGCTTTACGAATTGGGTCTGTTCATTAGGCGTCGATAACGCCGTGAGCATACGTGGCGGTTCTTCGTCCTTTGCGCCACCATTTGGCATCGATACTTGTGCACAAGAGGATAATAAGCCTAGAATCACAAGCTGTAGATAATTTATATAGTTTTTCCTCGACATGATCTACATCTTAGGTTATAAGACTTGCTTTCTATTTCTAGGGTGACATTCCATGATTGTCGTTCTCAGATACCGTGTATCTATATGTGTATATATTTCTGTTGTCGTAATCGAACGATGACCTAACATATCCTGTACCGCTCTTAAGTCTGCGCCACCCTCTACCAGATGCGTTGCAAAGGAATGCCGAAAAGTGTGCGGGCTAACATTCTTCTGGATACCAACTCTGGCAGCTAACGCCTTAATCAGCATGAATACCATTACTCTTGATAGAGATCTGCCGCGTCGATTAAGATAGAAGTGGTCTTCGTAACCGGGCTTAATCGGGAGTTGATTTCTGTAGTTTTCTAGGTAGTAGGTGTTCTGCTTGATCGCAGCTCGACCCATAGGAACGATGCGTTCCTTATTGCCTTTGCCGACCACTTTGATATACTCTTCGTCAGAAAAGAAGTTAGACAACTTTAACTCTGTCAGTTCACTTACTCGGAGTCCACAGGCATACAGCGTTTCTAACATGGCTCTGTTCCTGTGCCCTTGATCTGTACTTAAGTCTATCGCTTCCAACATTGTCGTGATCTCATCATAGGTCAGTACATCTGGGATCTTTCGCTTCAATTTAGGTCCTTCGAATAACTCCGTAGGGTCCTCATCTAATAGATTCTCGACCAATAAGTACCTGTAGAATGCCCTAATCCCTGATAGCATCCGAGCTTGTGTGCGGTCGCCTAGCCCTAGATCGTAGATATATTTGATAAATGCTTCCAATTCAATTCTACCGAGAGCTAGAGGCCCTATTTCTTTTTCGGTCAGCTCTAGGTATTCTACTAGTTTACGGACATCCCTAAGATAGGCGTCTATAGAATTCTCAGATAGAGACCTCTCGAGTACCAAATATGCCTTGAATCCAATTATAGCTGACTTCCAATCCATTATTACAAAGGTAAGGCATTAATCAGGCACAGGTGACATTAATCCCTATGACTAATTCTATCTTTACTTACCTAGAGTCCTTCCATGAGTAACCCACAGATACATGTTGTTGAGCTATTTGCCGGTGTCGGGGGCTTTCGCATTGGACTAGAAAAAAGCAGAGGTCACTATCAGGTCGTCTGGAGCAATCAGTGGGAACCAAGCACAAAAAGACAGCATGCTTCAGAAGTCTATGAAGCTAGATTTGGGTCCGCTGGTCATACTAACCAAGATATCGCCACAATTGCTACGAACCTAATTCCTGATCACCAGCTCCTCGTCGGAGGTTTCCCCTGTCAAGATTATAGTATTGCTTCTTCTCTTGTTAATTCTAAAGGCCTACTAGGCAAAAAAGGCGTCTTGTGGTGGTCGATCTATCGGATCCTCAACGAAAAGACGACAAAGCCCAGATATCTATTGCTTGAGAATGTGGATCGGTTGCTGAAGTCTCCATCCACACAGCGCGGTAGAGACTTCGCTGTCATGCTCAGAAGTCTCTCTGATCTGGGCTATGCAGTAGAGTGGCGTGTCATCAATGCGGCCGATTATGGTCTACCCCAGCGTCGGCGCCGCATTTTTTTCTTAGGCTATCATCGATCTACTAAGCTCTATGAGCAACTTAAGAAACACCAAAAAAATTGGCTTACTGAAAATGGCATCATCGCTGAAGCTTATTCAATTAGTCCAGTAACCAAACTCGATTGGTTCGACCTAGATGATGATCTGGTGGAAATCTCTCAGCAGTTTAATATAGACGGGACAGCTTCGCCATTCCAGAATACGGGTCTTATGATAGATGGCAAGATCTACACCCAGAAAACAAGAGCAAATTATAATTCTGTTAGGACGGTACTTGGTGATATCTTATACAAAGGGGAAATTCCTGATGACTTCTACATCAACCAAGGTGACATGAAAAAATGGACTTACCTCAAGGGTGCCAAGAAAGAGTCAAGAACGACAAAACAAGGTTTTGCATATAATTACAATGAGGGTAATATGATTTTTCCTGACCCACTAGATACACCCTCTCGGACGATTATTACTGGTGAGGGCGGTCGCTCAGCATCCCGGTTCAAACACGTGGTCAGCACAAAAAAAGGACTTAGGAGGCTGCTTCCTATAGAACTAGAAAGACTTAATATGTTCCCAGATAATCATACTAAATTACAAGGTATCTCTGATGGGAAACGCGCCTTCTTTATGGGAAATGCGCTTGTCGTGGGTATCGTCACACAATTAGCTAATGTACTATACGAACGAATAAGCCATGATACTAGTTCTTCACTGGACGTCTAGCTGATCGTCCATCTGCCATCAGACTTATATTGCTTGACGAGTATGTAATTGTCCTTAGAAACAATCTTGACCATAAGGTCTTTCTTATAGTCTTCATAGATTCTGCTGTCCCTAAAAAAACTTCTCATTCTGATTAACTGCTTATCTAGTTTTTCTCTATTAGTGAAGTGTAGCTCGATTGTCTCAGTATAATGAAGCTTATAGTGTATGGTCTTGTCATTTTCAAAAAACGGCTCTACTGTAGTAATGCTGATTTGCGGATTAGTGATGGACTGGTAAGGATACTTACTTACTACATGCCGATTCTCTATAGTCGAAATGAGAAACTTATACTTACTCTGATTAGACATTTCTAACGTTCTCCTATGCCCGTTACCAGTAGTAAGCTTAGATAATGAATCGATACCGACATGGAGGTTATAATAAAATCGCTGGATATAGTCATCTAATGATCGATATTCATTTTCTAACGGCTCAGCTCTCTGATAAGTAATGACGGCTTCTACTACCATGGAATCTGTATCTGAAACACTTTTTTGATAGACCAGGTTATTGTACTTATCATAGATGCGTTGAGTAAGGGCTATGTTAGATTGCTCACTTTGTCTTGTTATGACTCTATAATATTCTGAGGCATAAGAAAATGAATGCTCATATTCAATCCTTCGTTTTCCTTCTGCTTCCATGCTGATCATACCGTCTGATCCATAAGTATATATCCTCTCAGACTGTTTTTTCTCCTTGCCCTTTACACGTCCATAATCAACGAGACGCTCCAGCAGGTCTTCATCGTAGATATATTTGCGTCTATACCACTGTGCCTTATCTGCAGAGGATTCTATCAACTCCTCTATTCTACCAGCCTTATTGTATTTTTCTATACTTGTGATCTTTTCTGAACCAGTAGTATGTTCGAGGTAACGCGCTCTTTTTTCCATCCAGAATTTCCTAACGCCCTTATCTGATTTATGTATCAGAGTATCATCTGACAGCTCTATATCAGGTCTACCAATTAATATTGGAAGACCCTTTTTGTCATAAGCAAGGCAATTCGTGTAATAGGTTGAGGTATCTAAGCTTAGGTCTACAATAGGTCTTTGCTGATGATCGAAAACAAATTTTCGATAAGGAACACCTTGTTTTTTCAGGACGACCTCTCTGACAGGGCCTAGGTAACCTACGTGCAAGTCACTTATGACGAAGTCAGGGATTTCTGATAAGGATTTAACCTCAGAATTGTTAATCTGTTCGATAAGCGCATCAGAGAGCTCAGGCCTATTTTGCCATAGGAGTGTATCATATCTCAGTTGGGCTATCGATAATTGACTGCAAATAAGTAATGAGAATGCTAATAAAATAAGGGATCTCATAGTCGTTTATAAATTTTGAGCGGGCACAAAGATGCTTATTATTATAATATGCTGAGAGGCCAGTCTATTGTCTACCTCCACTAGCTGATCGAATAAATATTCTAATAATGATACTTTTGCAGACTTCAATCATTCCAGAACCATGAGCTTAAAAGCAGAGATAGAAAAAAGGAAGACCTTCGGGATTATATCGCATCCTGATGCTGGTAAGACAACGCTGACTGAGAAGTTGCTACTATTCGGTGGTGCTATACAGATTGCTGGTGCTGTCAAATCTAATAAAATCAAGAAAAGTGCAACTTCTGATTTCATGGATATCGAGCGTCAGAGGGGTATCTCAGTTGCTACTTCCGTCATGGCCTTTGAGTATCGAGATAAGAAGATCAATATACTAGATACACCTGGTCACAAGGACTTCGCTGAGGATACCTACCGGACGCTGACAGCAGTGGATAGCGCCATCGTGGTAATCGATGTCGCCAAGGGCGTAGAGGCTCAGACTGAGAAACTAGTTAATGTCTGCCGAGGCCGTAAAACACCAATGATTGTATTCATTAATAAAATGGATCGTGAGGGTCTGGATGGTTTCGACCTTTTGGATGAAGTGGAGACTAAACTGAACATGAAGGCTTGCCCGCTCACCTGGCCTATAGGCATGGGACAACGATTCAAGGGAGTCTATAATTTATACAAAAAGAATGTGCTCCTCTTTTCTGCTCATGGTAAACAAACTGAGGAAGATACCATCGAGATAAGTGACCTTAGTGACCCTAAGTTAGACGAATTAATTGGTGAGGCTGCTGCTGCTGAGCTGCGCGAAGAACTAGATACAATCACACAGATATATCCAACTCTTGATGTAGAAGCCTACGAGAAAGGCGAATTAAACCCAATCTTTTTCGGTAGTGCTATCAACAACTTCGGTGTCAAAGAGATGCTCGATTGTTTCGTGGATATCGCTCCACAACCTCTTGCTCGGGAGACTGAAGAAAGAAAGATTCTTCCTAATGAGGAGAAATTCACAGGGTTCGTATTCAAGATACATGCTAATATGGACCCTAAGCATAGGGATCGAATAGCCTTTATGAGAATCTGCTCAGGCGTATTTGAGCGGAACACCAACTATTTCCATGTGCGCAATGGTAAGAAAATGAAATTCTCTAATCCGACCATGTTTATGGCTGCCAAAAAAAATATAGTCGAAGAAGCCTACCCAGGTGATATCGTGGGTCTCTACGATTCTGGAAACTTCAAGATAGGTGACGCACTGACTACCGGAGAGAAACTCACCTTCAAGGGGATTCCCTCTTTTTCTCCTGAACAATTCAGATATATCAATAATGCAGACCCGATGAAATCCAAACAGCTCAATAAAGGCATCGATCAGCTCATGGATGAAGGTGTCGCACAGGTATTCACTAAGTTAGATACCAATCGTAAAATCATAGGGACTGTCGGCGCACTGCAATTCGATGTCATACAATATCGACTAGAGCACGAGTATGGTGCAAAGTGTACCTATGAGGGTATCGCACTACATAAAGCCTGCTGGGTAAGTTCTGCTGACAAAGCAGCACTTGCTGAACTTAAGTCTCGACGAAAAAAGAATCTTGCTATCGATAAAGATGAAAAATTAGTATATCTCTCGGAATCCGCCTGGACACTTAAAATGGCTGAAGAAAACAACCCAAAGGTTGTCTTCCATACGACCAGTGAATTTTAATATAAAATGAAAAAGGGCCACAGTTACTCACCATGACCCTTACCCAATTTCACATCCTAGATGCGTTGTCTATGGACTAGCTAATGGTAATTAGCCTCGGCTCCTTTTCCTTAGCTTCTTCTTTCTTATTCAGCGTGATCTTAAGCACACCATCTTGGTAGGTTGCATTGATCTCATCTGCATTAATTGTCTCAGGCAAATGAAATGACCTAGAGAATGAATTGTAATCGAATTCTCTTCTCCTAAACTTAGGACCATCCTCCTTATTCTCTTCGACATCTGACTTTTGTGTGACCTTAACTATCAATTGGTCATTTTCTACTTTAATCTCAAAAGCCTCTTTATTAAGACCTGGTGCTGCAAGATGGACTTCGAAGGCTTCATCTTCCTCTAGGATATTAACAGAAGGTCGATTGTAACTGAAATGGGTATTCTTCAATTCATTCATTCCCTTCTGAAAAAATTCATCTAGTACGGTGGCTAATGGGTTTGCTGGGACTGGTCGATTAAATCTTATTAAATTCATGTTTCTGTGTTTTTGTTTTTAATACTTAAATACACGATTGTATAATCAATAGCTGTTCCATGAGCTTTTTTGAGTCATTTGTGCAGAAACAGTGACCTAAAGTGTGTCTTTTTGGCAGCATGTTTTAAGTTTACCTGACATTTTGACTTATTGGTGGGCATAAAAAAAGGAGCCGTTAAGCTCCTTTCTTATTTAACTATTATCTCTAGGCTTCTTCCCAGACACTAAAGCTGGTCTTAAAGACTTGTTTTTCTCTGTTCACTTTGAGCTTACTCAGTAAGATTGGGTCTATCCTTTCCAGCGGTCTTACACTTAGTGCTAAGGTCTTCTCCTTCATCTTCTCTATTTCTAATTGTCGTCTATCAGCAAGGAGTTCTTTGTATGCTTGTATATCATATAGCTCTAGATATCTCTCATAGCAATTAGCTGGGATAACTAACTCCACAGAACCACTATGTGCTGGGAAATAACTATTCCTGAACTCCGGGTTTAGGTTCATGATAATCTTAGGATCTACAGCCAGTTCATCAGCTAATTCTATAAACTTATGTGCCTTACCATCAGTAATAAAAGTCACGTACTTCATTTCGTCATCCACTTTTCGTGGTTTCAATTCGTGAGCTTGGTAATATTGCATGAGGTACATAGCCGCTATTACCCTAGGTACATATTTCTGTGTTTCTCTAGGTAGATAAGGTCTGAGCTTCCAGAAGTCTGAAGACCCAGATTTCTTCATTGCTTTCTTTACGCCACCTGGTCCACAATTGTATGCTGCAATCGCTAAAGTCCAATCATCGAAAGTCTCATAGAGGGTCGTGAGATATTCTAGCGCCGCTTTAGTCGATTTTCTAGGCGATCTCCTTTCGTCCAATTTATCATTGACACGCAGTCCCTGGTTCCTCGCTGTGCTTGGAATAAATTGCCATAGACCACTAGCACCAGACTTAGAGTGCGCATATGGATCGAGGTTAGATTCTACAATCGCTATGTACTTCAGTTCTCCAGGCAGTGCTCTCCTAGAAATCTCTTCATTAAACATAGGAAAGTAGAGATCGACTTTGCCTAATATCTTTTCGCCTGCTATTCGATAGGAGACTGTATATTCTTTGATTCTTCTGCCGACCTCTGGCGTATACTTAATGTCAATTATGCTATTAAGATTACTAAGCCGTTGTCTGACGACCTCTTCCGAAAATGCTGGAATCGGTGGTGCATACGCCCTGACAGCATCAGGATTAGTATGAGCAAGTCCAATAGTTGGACTCATAAAGGTGATAAGATATGCCACCATAATCAGCGCCATGGTAACTTTAAATTTGGACATAGGATAAGAAATTTGCAAAATCAATACAAAATCGGATTTAGGATAGAACAAGATTCTGACTTACTTCTAATTATCAGAATATTATTCCTTTATACATAGATATTTTTTTTATGTATAAAATCGGGTCCGCAAATATAGGCGGACCTTAGATAATAGTCAAGCAATCAAATTATGATTATTCATAATGTGTATATCTATGATTTCCAATAACTATGCCAGATGAATGCGACCACCTATATAGGGGAAGAAGTCTATTAATAAGCATATAAAGTCAATAAAAATGGGCGCTTCGTAACATCTTGAGGGACAAGTGTTAATAAAACGACAGCGGCCTTACATAAGTATGTTTACCTGAATTGGTAAGTATTAAATATTTGTGAATTTCTCGATTAACTGATTGACGGTCACTTTATTCTGTTCGCCGGAATTCATATCCTTGAGTGACAAGACGCCTGAGGTCATCTCTTCAGAACCTATTACGATAGTGTATGGTACTTTGATATTATTCGCATACTTCATTTGCTTCTGCATCTTGATTGGTTTAGGATATAAATCGGCACTGACGCCCGCTTTCCTAAGCTGGGTCATCAATCGAAAACCATAACCATGACTATCTATATCGAAACTTAATATAAGTATATCCAGCGTCCTCGAGATGTCTTCTGGAAAAAGCTTCAGTTCTTCCATCACATCATAGATGCGCGCAAACCCAAATGAGATACCCACACCAGAAACACCTTTCAATCCGAATACACTAGTCAAGTCATCGTAACGACCACCTCCACCTATACTACCTATGGCTACATCCTTAGCTGCTACTTCGAATATGCATCCTGTATAATAATTAAGTCCTCTGGCTAGGGATGGGTCGAAGCTGAGCTCATTAGATAATTCGCTGGTATCTATGAAACGATGAAAGGTACGTAACTCTTCTATCCCTGCTACACCTATGCTACTAGAAGCAATTTTCTCTTGCATCTCATCTAAGTCCTTACAACTTAGGATGTCCATCACTTGATGCGCTGCAGCTTCTGGAATATGATTCTTAGTCATTTCCTCTATGACTTTCTCCCGACCAATCTTGTCTAACTTGTCCATCGCAATAGTCATTGCCATAAACTGGTCAGCGATGCCCTGTGACTCTGCTATCCCATAGAGGACTTTCCTGTTATTGATCTTGATAGACACCTTGATACCTAGTGTCGCGTATACCTGATCGAAGAGCTGGACCAGTTCTGCTTCATAGTGCAGACTATCAGAACCGACGACATCTGCATCACACTGGTAGAATTCACGATACCGTCCTTTTTGTGGTCGATCTGCTCGCCATACTTGCTGTATCTGATATCTCTTAAATGGAAAGCTAAGATCGTTCTGATGCATAGTCACAAACCGTGCAAATGGCACTGTCAGATCATAACGTAGACCCCTATCCGCTATAGAAGAAATAAGTCCTGAGGAATTTCCGTCTTCTAGTGCTTGCTTATCCGCCTTAGCCAAGAAATCGCCATTATTGAGAATCTTGAATAATAGTTTATCGCCTTCGTCGCCATATTTACCTGTCAAGGTCTTCAGGTTTTCCATAACCGGCGTCTCTATGGGCACATAGCCATAAGTCTGAAATGCCCGCTTGATAACAGAGAATATGTACTCTCTCTTAGCGACCTGTTCTGGAAGAAAATCTCTGGTTCCTTTGGGAATGCCTGGTTTCATAGTTAGATAACTGTGCTGAATTGTCTAAGGAAGCGCACATCATTCTCGAAGAGTAATCGTATGTCACTGATACCATATTTCTGCATAGCTGATCGCTCTATACCGATACCAAATGCAAAGCCGGTGTATTTCTCCGGATCTATATTACAGTTAGTCAGTACATTCGGATCGACCATGCCACAGCCAAGTACTTCTAACCAACCAGTGCCTTTGGTCAGCTTTTTCGTTGTTTCTGTATCAGTCCCTAGCCAGACATCCATCTCAGCACTCGGTTCTGTAAATGGAAAATAACTCGGACGTAATCGAATATTGGTCTTAGGACCATACATCTCACGAGCAAAATATAGCAAGGTCTGCTTCATATCTGCAAACGAAACATGCTCATCCACATAGAGCCCTTCTATCTGATGAAACTGACAATGTGATCTTGCTGAGATCGTCTCATTCCGATAGACTCTACCTGGTGCTATAATACGAATAGGCGGCTGCTGGGTCATCATGACCCTAGCTTGTACAGATGAAGTATGCGTCCGGAGTAATTCTGTGGTCGAGTTCTTGAGATAAAAAGTGTCTTGCATATCCCTCGCTGGGTGATCAGCTGGTGTATTCATCGCTGTGAAGTTATGCCAGTCATCTTCTATCTCTCTCTCTTCTGCAACGACGAAGCCTATTTTATCAAAGATATCGATCATCCGATCCATAACAATTGAGATGGGATGCCTCGAACCTTTGTTTTGGATTCCTGCGGGTAAGCTTAGATCTCTGGCACTACTCGCGGATTGGTCTGCTTGATCCTGCAATTGGCCCTTAAGTATCTGAAATTTATCTTCTGCTTTGGTCTTCAGCTTATTCAGCGCAAGGCCATAGGCTTTCTTCTGGTCATTGGGTACCGAGCGCATTTCTGCAAATAAGGGCTTAATAATATTCTTAGTACCCAGATAGCGTATCCTGTAAGTCTCCAGTTGAGCTAAGTCCTGAGGTGCCTCTGCATCTATCTCGCCGAGGATTTTTTCTATTGTCTTAAATGCTTCCAAAAGTGATATGGCATATTGTGAAGAATCAAAGTTACGTTTTAGTTTTTACCAATTGTCTAATTTTACGCTGTATGGTCGATAACAAAGTAGGGTATCTATGGACTTTTTCCTTTGACGTCTTTGTCTTGGTCTACTTTATTGGTCTACTTTGCTCTAAAGCAATCTTAGGTATAGGTATGGCTGGTTTAACGATAACTGCTCTAGGATACTACCTGACCGTAAGGCCCACAGACACTAAGGATATAAGGGTATTTCTATTTCCTATTCTGATTTTCCTAATCACAATCATCAGTGGTCTAATCTCTGAGGATAAGGACACTTGGATGACTTTTCTAAGTAAGAAAGCACCTTTTCTATTCCTTCCCTTAGCTTTCTATGCTATAAGAGACCACGTCAGACTAAGGTTTTTCCATTATCTCCAATGGTTTGTCGGTCTGATTACCCTCGTATCCTCGGGCATATTAGCCAATTACCTCATGAATGTAGAAACAGCTAATAAGGCCATAGTCAAAGGGCAATCCCTATTTACACCGATAGATCACACAGAGTTCAGCATCTTCGTTTCGTTTGCTATTCTTATCAGCATTTTTCTATTTCGAGAACAGCGACGTCTACCTAAGTTCGGCACACGAAGCACCAAGTTATTATTGGCTTTGTTCCTTTTTGTCTTCTTACACATACTCGCTGTCAGAAGTGGTCTAGCCGTACTATATATATCAGCACTATTCTTAGGCGGCTGGCAGATAATCAGTGCGAGGAAGTTTACCTTATTTATTCCTTTGTTAATCGGTCTTATCGTCATCCCATTATTATCAATACAACTAGTCCCTAGCCTCAAGAAAAAGATAGACTATGTCAAGTATGACCTCCATCGCTATAGGACTGGCCAAGGTGTAGATTATTCTGATTCAGAAAGGATCTATAGCTTGCAAGCTGGCTGGAAAATATTCACTGCTAACAAAGTTATCGGTGATGGCATCGGAGACCTAAAGAAATCTTGTAATAACTACTATCAGAAAAACCTCGATAAGTCCTTAGGCCATTATCCCCACAATCAATATTTGTTTACACTTGCTGCAATGGGTCTCATCGGGTTCATAGTTTACTTTATATCCATAGCTGGACCTGTCATACTATTAGGTCGACGTATGGATTATTACTACAGTGCCCTAATTGCGGTCGTTTTGATTTCGGGTATGGTAGAGAACACCCTCGAAAGGACCTTCAGTATCGGTTTTTATCTTTTCTTCGCACTTGTATCTATCTCCTATCTGACAACTGAATGGGCACCACGGAAATCATCATCTCTCTAATTGGCGGCTTTCTAGCTGGAATCATCAATACTCTAGCTGGCTTTGGCTCCATTATTACCTTAGCTATCTATATGGATGTGATGGGTATTCCTGGTCACCTAGCAAATGCGACGAATAGGTTGAATGTCATGTCGAGCAGCACAATTGGCGCTTTAACTTTTTATAAGAATGGAAAGCTAAAGTTAGACCAAGGCAAGTCTATTATAATCGCCGTGTTTCTCGGCGCCATGGTCGGGGTATATATGGCCACACAGTTAGACGCTGCTGGATTCAAACAGGTATTTAAGTATATCCTATTACCTATCTTCTTTGTGTTATTAGTCAACCCAAAAAAATTTATCACGCCCGATACTGAATCTGCCATCACTTCTCCTTGGATTACCATGCCTTTATATTTTTGCCTTGGAATCTATGCTGGTTTTATTCAAGCTGGTTTTGGAATAATATTCTTACTGATCGTCGTCATTTTATCCAAGTTTGATCTTGTAACGGCTAATGGCCTGAAGGTGGCTATCGTTGCCTTATACACCCTTATCATAATTGCTATTTTCCATTTCAATGATATGATCATATGGAAAGCTGGAATCGCAATGGCTATCGGTCAGGGTATAGGTGGCTATGTTAGCTCTAAGAATATGGTCAAGATGAAAGGAGCTAACAAATGGGCCTACTATATTCTGATCCTCATAGTGTTTCTGGTCATCCTTAAGAATTTTGAAGTATGGACTTGGTTCGGTTAGCGAAAAAGTCCGAGGTCCAAACGGACCCCGGACCAGTAGTCGTTATCGACAGCCAAGAAGACTTCTTACGACTCTTTCTGTGTAAGGCCTTCTTTCTCTATATCTAGGTCTATATCTACGATACTTAGTTACCAGATCATCAATATCATATTGTACCTCTCTGATTCTTCTTCGATCGCGATCGCTTAGGTGGCCATCTTCCCAGCCCCGCCTTCTCCGACGTTCTAGCTTATCTACTAAGTCTCGATAACATCTCCGGTCACTTCGACTCATCCGGTCATAATAACGATGGTATCTATCTTCTTCCTCATAATGTCTATCGCCATAATGACTGACATAATAATCATCATGATAAGAATAGCCGTGACCTTGTGAATTGCCTGCTGTCATAACAAGGACAACAATCGCCATAATGAATAGTAATTTTGTTTTCATGACATTAATTTTTTGTTCGTTTACAGACCTAAGTCTGGGCGCTCAATGGAGCTTAGGATTAATTCTAAGACTCTCCAAGGTCATGGAAAGTTAATGTTCTATGTTACCTGTAACTGTTATTTAACGTCACTTTAGTCTTAAAAATAAAAAGTTAAGTAGGTACAGAGCTGTTAAGCAAAAGCTAACTGACCACTTTGTATAAATGTATTTCGATAAGTATTCTATAACAGCATGCAGGTACACTGCATAATAGCGACTACATTAGATTCTATTAATTAGCAATTATGACAGACTTATTTTCTACTCAGAAGAAACCCAGCAAATATGATGAGCAATTCCTCCATGCTTACAACCAGCTGAATGATGAACAAAAAGCAGCTGTGGATAAGATAGAAGGTCCTATTCTTGTCAATGCAGGCCCAGGAACTGGTAAAACCCAAATTCTTGCAACGCGAATAGGGAAAATACTTTCTGAGACCGATACAGCGCCTCATAATATTCTCTGTCTCACCTTTACGGAGTCTGCGACCGTGGCGATGCGCCATCGACTGATCCAATTCATCGGACCTGCGGCTCACCAGGTACACATCCACACTTTCCATGGCTTCTGCAATCAGGTTATTCAGGAGAATCTAGACATATTTGGTGGTTATCGACAACTCGAACCACTCACTGATCTAGAACGTGTGGACGTCTTCCGAGAACTTATAGATGCCCTACCCGATGACAACCCCCTCAAGCGATTCAAATATGATCGCTACTTTGAGAGTCGACGTATGAATCATCTTTTTTCTTTAATGAAAAAGGAAAATTATACACCAGAGCAATTACATGCAGCAATTAAAGAATACCTAGATGACTTGCCCAATCGACCAGAATTCATTTACAAAAGAAAAACAACTAAAAAAGATGGGCGGGTCTTTGTCAAGGGCGATGTCAAGGTAGATGATATCAAAGCTCAAAAACAAAAGCTGCAAGAACTTATCGCCGCGATAGACCAATATGAAAATTATATTGCTATAATGGATAAATTATCCAGATACGATTATCTAGATATGATTCTATGGGTGCTAGACGAGTTCAATAAGAATAGTGCCTTACTCAGCAATTATAGAGAAAGATATCTGTACTTCTTAGTAGATGAATACCAAGATACTAATGGTGCACAAAATGAATTACTGGACCAGCTTATCGCTTACTGGGATGAGCCTAACGTCTTTGTCGTAGGCGACGATGACCAAGCCATCTATAAATTCCAAGGCGCTAACTTAGGTAACATTAAGAAATTCCAAGAACAGTATAATCCTGAGGTTGTCGTTCTGAAAGATAATTATAGATCAAATCAGGGGATTCTAAACAAAGCCCAAGACCTCATTACGCTAAATAAAGAAAGACTAGTCACTAAGGTCGATGGGCTATCTAAAGAATTGCGTGCTGCAGGAGCTTACAAAAATGACAAAAATCTGCCCTCAATAAGTTACTATGAGAAAAGACCTCAAGAGTATGCCGATATAGTCCGACAACTGTCTGCACTCAATCAGACAGCACCTGACCAATTAAGAAACGTTGCCGTCATCTATCGCAAACATCGTCAAGTAGAAGATATTGTAACCGTACTCGAAAAACTTGGTGTGCCACTTAACATCAAACGACGTGTCAACATCCTCAAATTACCCCTCGTCAAAAACCTCATCAATATCTTGAGTTTCCTCAGTGAGGAGATTAACAATTACAATGATGGACAACATCGTCTTTTCGAAATCTTGCACTATAAGTACCTTGGCGTAGATCCGCTGGACGTCGGTAAGATTTCTATGTTCTGTCAGAAACCAATCCGAATCGAAAAAGATACTACAAACCCTGAATTTACGCGAAAAATTTATCCAAAATGGCGAGAGATTCTTTCCGACAGAGCTATACTCGAATCTCTACAATTAAAAAATATCGATGCCATACTAGAAACTAATGCGCGCTTCGAAAGATGGATAGCAGAAGTGCCTATATCCACACTGCAGATACTCTTCGAAACAGTTATCAATGAAGGCGGTATTCTCAAGCATATCATGATCCAAGATGATAAAGCATGGCTGTTACAGGTAATTACTACATTCTTCGATCTGATAAAAAATGAATCCTCTAAAAATCCAGAACTAGGCCTCAAGGAATTCCTGTCACTTATCACTAAGATGAATGAAAATGACATAGAATTACCAATCAGCAAAAACATCACCTCAGATAAAGGTGTCAATTTCCTTACCGCTCATTCAGCCAAGGGACTAGAATTCCAGAAAGTCTATATGATAGACTGTACGAAGAAGAGTTGGGATGGCGGCGGCAAATTTGGTGGTAATCAATATTCCTTCCCAGATACAATTAATGCAGATAACAAAAACAACATAGAGGACGAAAGACGTCTTTTCTATGTGGCTATGACCAGAGCAGAAACAGAACTGCGTCTCTCATATTCCAAGGTAAATGAAGATAACAAAGAAATGAATGCCTCTTCTTTCATCGAAGAATTACGGATGGACGAAGGGCTAGACCTGCATGAGCCACAAGTGTCCGAAGATCAAGTCGCTAACTATTACTTTAAATTGTTAGAAAGGGTTCCTATTAAGGTACCACTTATAGAAAAGTCCCTAATCGATAATTGGCTAGAAGGGTATAAGCTGTCAGTCACTCATCTCAATAAATATCTCCGCTGTCCTGTTAGTTTCTATTTCGAATCAATACTTAGGGTTCCTAGCGCAAGAAATGCCTCGACTGGCTTCGGTACAGCTATGCACCATGCACTGAACAAGTATATGGAAAAACTAGATCAGGACAAGACGATAGGTGTCAGTTTACTCCACTTTCACTTCGAAGAGAGTATGGCAAAGCATCGATCACACTTCACAGACGAACAGTATGTCAACTATACAACACATGGGAAAAAAGTACTCACTTTGCTCCATGAAGAGAAACAAGAATCATGGAAAGCCATAGCAGAACATCATACCGAAGTAGAATTGGCCAATGCCGTCTATAAAGGTGTTCCGCTTAAGGGCTTTATCGACATGGTAGAAGTCGTAGATAAAAGAGCAAAAGTCATTGACTACAAGACAGGAAAGTATAGATCAGAAAAACTACAACCAGTTTCTCCTAAAAACGAATTAGGGGGTGATTACTGGAGACAGATTGTTTTCTACAAGATGTTACTAGACAGTGATAAAAAGTATGGCTGGCAATTTGATACAGGACGCATCGAGTTTATCGAACCTGATAGAAAGACTGGTAAGATAGCAGATAAGGAATACTACATCACAGACGAGGATATCAAGGTCGTCGGTGACCAAATCGTCGATAGTTACGCCAAAATCAAAGCCTACGAATTCGACAAGACCTGCGAAGACCCAGATTGTCGATGGTGTAATTTTGCTGCCAACAATTACGTTCTCTCTCCTGAAGGCCTAGAGACTGAACATAGTTTCGACGCCTAATTATAAATTACCTAATCGATGAATCTATTGATTCTAAATATTATGTCTCTACTGTTTCTTAATCTAGCTATAGGTGATGATTGGGAATTAGTAAAGCAAACAACTGATCTGAGCATCTATGTCCGTAACGTAGAAGACAGTGCTATAAAGGAGGTTAAAATCGACGGTAACCTTACCTGCGAACTAAAAGAGCTGGTCGCAGCACTAGAAGATATCCCAGGACAAAAAGAATGGTTGATGAGGACGATGGACGCCTATATCTTGGATGATAATGGCTTCGGACAGTTTTCATATTATCTTAGTACAGACTTACCTTTCCCTGTCAAAGACAGAGATATAATTGTAGCTTATAAAAGGTCCTATGACCCAACAGCTAAAAAACTAGAGATTGCCTACCATGATCTCAAAGACAGGCTCCCTGAGAATAACAAGCTGGTCAGAATTCCGACAATGCAGGCTCGTTATTTGATTACAGAAAAAGCAGATAACGTCATTACTTTAGAATATTACCTGAAGATAGACATAGGCGGAGTCATACCTAACTGGGTCGTCAATATGGCCATCACCAAAGGGCCCGAATCTACTATGAATTCTCTCTTTGAAATTATACGCTCAGGGAAATACAAAAACGCAGAGGTCCTAGGTCTCTGAGTATGTCGAAGCGATGGGAGAAAGCATGGTTCTTATACTAGCTGCAGGTCGCTCTAGCCGTCTAGGTCAAGCGAAACAATTACTCCCCTACAAGGGAGATATACTGTTGAATCATGTCATCACTGAAGTACAAGCTTCTTCTTTTGATCATAACCTGATCGTCCTAGGTTACCAATATGAACGAATAGCAGACCAGCTGCTTTCCATTCCGTTCGTTGTCAATGAGAAGTGGGCAGAAGGTATGGGACAGAGTATAGCTTGTGGCATGGAGGTCGTAGAGACTCAGAATATAGAAAAATTATTAATCTGTCTCTGCGACCAACCATATCTCTCTTCCGAGGTTTTAGATGATATCCTTACTCAAAGTCATAACTCTAACAAGGGTATTATTGTCTCCGAATATGGGGCCACTCAGGGTCCACCAGTCCTATTCGCGAAACCATACTTCTCTCGATTAAGACAACTAAGCGGTGACCTTGGTGCCAAGAAATTAATCAAAGAAAATGTAGCTGATGTAGACTACTTTCCCTTTCCTAGAGGTCAGTATGATATAGACAGACCGGAGGACATTAAGCTACTAGATGAACTCTGATAATTCTAGCCACCTGTCTTCTTTTTCTGAGATGGCCTTGCCTATATCTCCTAGTTCCTGAGACAACTCTGTTATCTTATCGCCTAGGAGGTCTCCACTTACAAACGCAGCTTCGATCTCCTTCTTACGTTTCTCTAAGGAACTAATATCATTCTCTAGCTGCTCATATTCTTTCTTTTCGTGATAGTTCAGTTTCCTGACTTCTGTCACTTCTTCTGGTTCTGCAATCTCTGTAGTCGGGGCATCAGTTTTCTTATTCTTTTGTCGTTGAGCTTGTTTATATTCTGAGTAAGTCCCATTGTGATCTTTATATCGGCCTTCGCCTTCTAAGATTATCATATGATCAACCAGCTTATCCATGAAGAACCGATCATGCGAAATAACGAGCAGGCAGCCTGGATAAGTCAATAAGAATTCCTCTAGGACATTCAGTGTGAGGAGATCGAGATCATTAGTCGGTTCATCTAAGATCAGGAAGTTGGGGTTCTTCATCAGAACTCTGAGGAGGAGGAGCCTTCTCTTCTCACCGCCACTCAGTTTCGACACAAATACTTGCTGGTGTGATCTGGGAAATAAGAAGCGTTCTAATAATGACTCTGCTGTCAGTTTCTTGCCTTTTTTGAGTGGAATATACTCTGCGATCTCCCTGATGCTTTCGATAACTCTGTGATCAGGATTAAGGTCCGTGTTATCCTGACGATAATGCCCGAAAATCACTGTATCCCCGACAACTACTTTTCCTCCATCAGGTGCAACTTCTTTTGTGAGGAGTTGGATGAAGGTAGATTTTCCAACCCCATTGGGTCCCGCGATCCCGACACGTTCGCCCTTTTTAAATTTGTAATTAAAATGCTTGATGATATCTAAGTCCCCGAAGGACTTAGACATATTATGAGCTTCTAGAATCTTACCTCCTAATCGATTCATATCGATATCTAGAGTCATCTCATCGTCCATCGAGTGCTTATGCGCTTGATCCTTGATATCATAGAACTTCTGGACCCTAGATTTGGCCTTAGTACCTCTTGCTTGAGGTTGTCTTCGCATCCAGGTCAGTTCCTTCCTAAATAATTTTTTAGTCTTAGCCAGATTTGCCTTATCGTTTTCCATACGATTGGCTTTTTTCTCTAAGTAGTCAGAGTAGTTGCCTCTATAGACATAGATATTGCCCTCATCCAGTTCCAATATTTCATTACACACCCGTTCCAGGAAGTACCTATCGTGTGTCACCATAAATAAAGTGAGATTCTGATTAGACAAGAAGTTTTCTAGCCACTCTATCATCTCTAGGTCCAGATGGTTAGTGGGCTCATCCAGAATCAGGAATTCAGGCTCGTCGATTAGAATCTTAGCCAGTGCCAAGCGTTTTTTCTGACCTCCAGATAAGGTACCTACTTTCTGAGCGAAATCTGCAATCTTCAGTTTACCCAGTATCTCCTTAATTCGTGCTTCTATGTCCCAAGCTTTGAGATTATCTACTTGCTCTATGGCTTTCTGTATCTCGGCTTGATTATCTGATATCGTCGCCAATTCTAGATTCTTGATGGCAACGACCTGGTCATTAGTAGAGTCTAGAGCCGCTTCTAGGACTGTAGCTGCATCAGAGAGAACTGGGTCTTGCTTCAGATATCCGATGCGAATCTCTTTGGCAAAGAGCAGCTTCGCCTGTTCGCCTTCGGGTGATTCCTCACCTGCAATGACCTTTAGCAGTGTCGTCTTGCCTGTACCGTTCTTAGCGATTAGAGCAATCTTTTGACCACGCGCTATGGTCAAGGATAAGTCTTTGAAAAGGATTTTTTCTCCAAATGATTTGGAGACATTCTCTAGCGTCAGATAATTCAATGCGTCGTTAGTTTACTTGTCTATTTGCGACAAGTTAACCAATAATTCTAGATGTTAAGCTTATTAGGCTTAGCGACGATTCTAACTAAATCTTTTGGATTTATACTTTTCTACTTGTGTCCTTAGCTTACTAGCTGCAACATCCAAAGCTAAATCATGACGTGCGCCAGTGCCTTGTACAAATAGGTCTTTGCCTTTTAATTTGATGTGAAGCTTTATTTTTTTGTAAGGGTGATTCTTTCCTCTGAAAAACACTTTGATAGATTCAATAAATGGGTAGTAATTGAAATACTTCTGCAATGATTCTCTAGCATAGCTCTCGAAATAGTTCTTGCCTTCGATAACGTCTCTTTCTACTTTAATATCCATAACTACTTAGTTTGTTTCAAATAACTTACTTAAATATAGTCCTTTGACCAGAATTGACTGAAAATTAGGATTAATTCAAATAACCTGCAAGGTATATTTGTAATTCACAATGCTTATCATCGCAATCGCCTATCTTTGGCCACATAAAATTAGGTTTATACTATGTTGGACGATTATAACATCATTTTGAATATAGATGTTCAGTGGGGAGATATGGATGCAGCTCAGCATGTCAATAATGTCGTGTATCTAAGATGGGTAGAAAGCGCAAGAGTCGCTTACTTTATAGGTCTAAACAATGGTCGAATCAAAAATGACGATAATATAGGACCGGTTGTGGCTTGGCAAGATTGTAAGTATATAAGACCTGTCACTTTTCCTGATACTGTACTAATTGGTATAGAGCGGAAAGAAATACAGGATGATAGGATCATCTTGGAAACTAAAATCTTCAGCAAGGAGCAAAATAAACTAGTGGCTATCTCTAAGCAACAAATCGTATCCTACGACTTTAAAAGAAGAATGAAAGCTCCACTACCCCTAAATTGGGCTTATAACGATTAATAAGATGTATTCCCAGTTCGTTCTCAGACCGATAAGAAAAGAAGACAATCCTCAAGTCGCTCAAGTTATCAGAGACGTAATGACGTCCTATCAGTGTATCGGCGATGGATTCTCTATCTCTGACCCAGAAGTAGATAGGATGTATGAGGCTTATAATCATGCCTCTTCTGTATTCTATATTATAACTGATGGTGATAAGGTTTTGGGTTGCGGTGGTATAGCACCCTTAGAAGGAGGCGCAGCTGATACCTGCGAACTGAAAAAGATGTACTTTTATCCTGAACTCCGAGCTAAGGGGTATGGTCGACAGCTCATGGAGACTCTACTGGATGATGCAAAGAAGCTTGGTTATAAAAAATGCTACCTCGAAACTGTAGACAGAATGCAAAGAGCGAACCAGCTCTATAAGAAATATGGCTTCGAAAAACTACCTGCACAGCAAGGTCATACTGGACATAGCGGTTGTGATACTTTCTATATTAGGTCTTTGTAAACCTGAACAATGAACTTCCTGCATTGTATATCATTTAGTATGTCATGGCAACAATACTGATTGCAGGAGGAACAGGTCTCATCGGAAACAGGCTAACTAGCTATCTAGCAGACAGTGGACATCGCTTCCATATACTGACGAGAAGACCTAGGCCACAAACCACCACAATTTCTTATTTCGGTTGGGACCCAGCTAATAAAGAAATAGATCTAGCTTGTTTCGAGGATGTCAGTATCATCATTAACCTTGCCGGGGCTGGTATCGCAGATAAGCGTTGGACTACTGCTAGGAAGCAGGAAATTCTAGCGAGCAGACTAGACAGTATCGCCACACTTAAGGCTGGAATGATACAGGCAGGAAAAAGAACACAACTTTATATCGGTGCATCAGCAATCGGTTATTACGGTGAAAGAGGACCAGATATCATGACAGAGGCAGATGATGCTGGCGTCGGTTTCCTTGCAGAGGTAACAAGCACCTGGGAAGAAAGACAACGAGACCTGATGGACCTGACAGACCGACCCATGCTGCTCAGGATAGGTATTGTCTTATCCACTAAGGGCGGTGCCCTCAAAGAAATGCTTAAGCCAGCCCGATTCGGTCAATATGGGTACTTCGGCAATGGTTCTGCCTATTACAGTTGCATACATATAGATGACATCTGTCACATCATCGATAAGGCTATAACTGACCAGGCTTATACTGGTGTATATAATGCGACGAGTCCAACACCTGTGACGATTAAGCAGCTCGCCATCTCACTCAAAACAGCAAAGAATGGGATCGGCCTCATACTGCCGGTACCTGAATTTGCACTGAAACTGGCTCTAGGTGAAATGGCCACTATGCTAACCACGAGTATGCGGGTCATCCCCAAGCGCTTGTTGGAGCAAGGACATACCTTTCTCTATCCAGAACTCATTCCAGCTCTCCATAATGTTTTGGAAAATAAGGTTTGATAGTGCGCTATCGAGTCTGTCCGACTTTCGGTGATTTTAAGTATTCTCTAGGATGATATATTTCAGGGGATCGACGGCTTCTCCATTGTTCCATATCTCAAAGTGGACATGAGGACCATTAGTCAGTACACCACTATTACCGATGATGGCAATTGCCTCGCAGGCCACTACTTTTTGTCCTACTTTTTTCAATAAAGTAGAGTTATGCTTATAGACCGAAATGAGGTCATGACTATGCTGTATACTGATGGTATTCCCAGTCTTGACAGACCAATCTGCGGAGATGATTATACCATCTAGAATCGCCTTGACCGGACTATCTTTTGCCGCGACTATATCGACACCGAAGTGCTTGTTAGAAGCATCGAATGCAGCACTGACTTCTCCCTGAAGTGGTGGACAGAAGAAATAATCTGCCATGGAAGTTGTCGCATTAACCGAACCATTAATACTTTGGCTCTGATTAGAAAGCATGTTGCCTTCCATCGCTTTGACCATTTGTCCTGAAGGATTGAATATGTTCTTAAGGCCATCTGTGTAGACTTGCTGATCATCTAGTTGGTCCTCTATCTCTTCTAGCTTCTTCCTAAGCTCCATATATGAGCGATTGTTATTGATCTCAGCATATCCAGGAATAAGATGCCTAAGTGGTGTATAAGAGACCAAGAAAAAAGTAAGCAATCCCGTTAATAGCATAAACCCCAGTATCCCAAGCATGATTCCATTGCCGGAAATTCGTCCCGATCGGACTTCTCCCAGGGTATCTTCATCCAAAAATACGACCCGATAGGTCTTCGTCATTTTCTGGGCTATACTGCTCTTTCTTTCTTTGGCTTCTGACATATCTCTTGATACATAAGGATATTAATTACAAAACTAAGATTTCTGACTATAAGTCCAGTTAATCTACCCCTTATCTAAGTAATTGGTTGTTAGGTGGTTAGCGCCTAATCAAGGTCTGGCGTTGGTATAATAATGGTATTCACAGTTGATTTAGCTTTATTTTTGTGATTCCAACCTACAACTGCAAGAGGATTCATTGTTGAGAAGCCAATAGAAATAAAATATAATGCGCTTACAAGGCGTTTATAATCAACATATTAGCTTTTCATACCAACCTCTTGCAACGAGTATCTCCTTAATTTCTTTCTAAAATCCTCCTAGTCGTCGTGAATAAGTTTCAGAGTCCAGTGATATTGATAGTCTTGATTTGTATGGCCAGCGCATGCTCGACCACTAGATCAAAGGATGATAATAAAGGTATAAAGGCATTATACCACAACACCACATCCAAGTACAATGCCTATTTCAACGCTCAAGAACTCATGGCAGAGACCATGCTAGATCTCGAGGAGATGCAGGATAATAACTACAATAAAATTCTGCCCGTATTCGAATACGTCGATATAAGCAACCCAACAGCCATAGCTCCTAAAGTAGATAAGGCTATAGAGAAGGTCATCACAGTCGCCACTATCCATGAATTCAGCAATTATGTAGATGACTGCTATGTCCTTATGGCCAAAGCTCAATACCTGAAACAAGATTATGCAGCAGCTGAAGAAACATTACAGTTTTTCGAAGAGGAGTTCGATCCTAAGAATCCGTATGGTAGAGAGTATAGGAAAGCTAAACTGAAGAAAAAATCTTCTAAGGAAAGATCCAAAGAACAGAAACAAAAAAGAAAAGAAGCTGACGAAGAGAGAAAGGAAGCTGACAAAGAAAGAGAAGAACAACGAAAAAGAGAGAAAAAGAAGCGAGAAGCAGAACAAAAAGAAAGAGAAAAAAAGGCGAAGGAAAGACGTAAGAAAGGTAGAACCAGCAGGTCCTCCTATAAGAAAAATAAAACAGAAGACAAAGCAGTAGATATCGCAGCTGATGCACGCAAGGCTCAAAAAGAGGAAGCAGAGAAAAAGCGAAAGGAAGAAGAAGCATACGACAAGAAGAAAGAAGAATTAAAAAAAGAAGAGGAAGAGAAAAAGAATAAAACAGAAAGACCACAAGGTGAAGGTGCCATCTTCAAAAACAAAACAGCTTACTACGAAGGACTCTACTGGTTAGCACGAACTTATACTGAAACGGAGAGATACTCAGCTGCAAAGTATATTTTTGACCGCCTAAATGGGACATCGCCACTCGACGAAAACCTAGCTAATAAGATACCTGCTGCTCAAGCGCATCTGATGATGAAATCAGGCGAAGAAGAGGATGCACTGATCTATCTAGAGACAGCTATTGCCAAAGAAAAAGACAAGAACCTTAAGGCCCGATACGCCTTTATCCGAGGACAGTTGTTCGAGCAGACTGGGAACTCGACGATGGCTTATCAGGAATATAAGAATGCAAGAAAGCTCAGTCCTAACTACGAACTGAAGTTCAATGCAGAACTCAACGAACTCAAATTGTCTTATAAAAACGGCCAGATCACTAAAGAAAAAGCCTTTGCTAGACTAGAAAAGATGAATGGCGAAGCTAAGAACGACCCTTTTAGTGATCAGCTCTTCTTTACGATGGCAGATGTCAAACTCAATAGTGGTGATGTCGATGGAGCCATTGCTGACTTTGAATCTTCGATCGCCTCAGCTGGCGGTAGCCCCAATGTAAAACTAGAAGCTTATTACAAATTAGCAGAGTTGCTTTTCGAAAAAGGACTCTATAAGAAGGCTAAGGATAATTACGATAATGCGCTTAAGCTCATGGCACTCACTGATGAGAGATACAGAACTGTAGAACGGCTATCTAAAAGTCTAACAGAGATTGCTAATAACATAGAAATCGTAGAACTCAATGATAGCCTCATGAGGTTAACTAAGATGAGTGACTCCGACCTTAGGGCATTTGCTAGAGAGGAATTAGAAGAACAGAAAGCTGTAGCAGCTGAAAAAACAGATTCCCCAGATGTACCTAAGAGAAATGTATTTGCCAGTTCTGGCGGTAATAATAGTCAGCTCGGATCTGGAAGAAGTAATTTTTTCGCCTACAACCCAATATCTCTCAACCAGGGCAAAGCTGAATTCACAAAAAACTGGGGCAGTACGCGGAAAATAGAAGATAACTGGAGACGCTCACTTAGAACTGACGTCAGCATTTCAGATGATGATGACAGCACTGAGAAAGAAGAAGTTTCAGTCACTGATAAAGATATCAATGAGTTCTTAAGAGATGTTCCTCGCTCTCCTGCACAGAAAGAATCTATTCAGAACGAAACAGAAATGGCTCTCTTCGCCTTAGGAATACAGTTCCGTGATAGACTCCGTAATTACGAGAAATCCATAGCAGCTCTAGATCGTCTGGTCAAGGAATTTCCTAAATACAAAAAAAGAGATGAGGCACTATACTACCTATATCTCAATCACATGGATATGGATAATTTCGTCACAGCGGAACAAGTGAAAAAACAACTTGCTGCAGACTATCCTGATTCCAAATTCACAGAGCTTGCCATGAATCCAGGCATGTCGAATTCTACTTTAGCCAAAAAGACCATAGCCGTCTTCTACGAAAAAACCTATGAGCTATTCCAGAAAAGAAAATATGATATTGTCCTAGATAGAATAGATGAAAAAGGCAAGATCTATGATGAGAATGAAGAGTTCGACCCTAAGTTCGATCTATTAGGTGCAATGAGTCATGGCAGTATAGAAGGAAAAGAAAGATATGTCAAAGAGCTAGAGCAACTGATAAGAAGACATAAGAACACACCAGAAGAAGTTAGAGCAAAGGAGATATTGCGATTTCTAAAAGGGGATTCTGAAGCCTTCGATGAGATACTCTTCGAAGAAGATGAAGCTAGTTTCTCCTTAGATAATGATCAGTTACATTATGTCTTTGTCGTAGTCTACGAAAAGTCCCAGATGGAATTACAGGATATCAAGATTGCCATCTCTGATTATAATAAGGAATATCACAGAAGAGATAATCTTAAGATTAGCAACATCACCTTAGATCCGACCAAGAGGTCTCATATCATACTTATAAGGTCATTTGAAAATAGCGAGAAAGCCATGGCTTACTATGATGGTTCTGAGAAGAACAAGGACATCTTCATCCAGAGATCGACTAAGAGGCAAGCAGGCGCTACTGTAGGCTACGATATTTTCGCAGCAACTCAGAAAAATTATCGTGAAGTTGTAAAACAAAGAAGTACGGCCAAGTACAGACAATTCTTCGAAAGTACTTATCTGAAGAGATAATTAAGTCTGGGATGATTCTACTCCTATATAAAAAAATCCATGAGCTGATGCGAGCATGATTAGAGATGACTTACTTAATGAAATGGTAGTTAGTTTCTTTCAATGAGGACATAGCGTTTGAGGAAGATTGCACTAATTAGAATGCCAGTCCTGATGATTATATCTGCCGTCATCGTCGTGTCTAAATAGGCCTTGGGCTATAAAACACTTAATATTGATGCTCTAAACGCATCAATATGTCTTTCCTTTCCTTCGACCCACAAACTATTTCCAAAAAAGACCTGCACCAGTATGTTATAGGTGCTGTTTCTCCTAGGCCTATTGCACTCGTCAGTTCACAGAGTGAGAAGGGTAACTTTAATCTGGCCCCTTACAGTTTTTTCAACGCCTTCAGTTCCTCGCCTCCCATAATGATTTTTTCAGCTAATCTGATCGGTCAACCTGCAAAGCAAAAAGATACCCTCAGAAATGTAACAACTCATCGAGAATGTGTCATCAATCTTGTGTCTTACCCTATCGTCCGTCAGATGGCTTTGTGTTCTGTTGAGTTCGATGCAGATATTTCAGAGTTTACCAAAAGTGGCCTGACCATGTTAGATTCAGAAATAATATCACCACCACGTGTCAAAGAAGCTGTCGTGCAAATGGAGTGCATTGTTCAGGATATACTTGCACTAGGAAACAAAGCAGGTGCAGCCCAATTGGTTATCTGTAGAGTTGTCCGTTTCCACGTATCTAAAGAGATCATGGATGACGATCTAAGGCGAATAGATCCTCAAAAGTATCATACTGTCGGTCGATTAGGCCGAACGAATTATATCAGCGTGAATGGTGATAACGTATTCTCTGTGTATCAACCCGTCAAGTTAGAACCATTAGGATTTGATGGCTTGCCAGAACAATTACTGAGGAGTAAGGTCTTTACAGGAAATGATCTCACGAGATTTGCAGCGCTAGAATACTTACCAGATATAACTGAGATTATAGAATATGCCAAAAAGAACCATCTGCCTCAGCATCAAGAGAATGATTATTACCACAAGATGGCAAAGCAAAAGTTAAAAAATGACTTGCCTGCTGAAGCAATTAAAATTGCCCTATACGAAGGACAATAGTCTAAAAGAAAGTAAATTTATGTGGTTACACACGAGATACGGCACTCAACAGTTGTATAACCCTAATCAGTTACAATAAACTTAAAAAAAAATTCAAACTAAGCTATGGATAAGAATGTGAAGGAAGCTAAAATGAAAGCCCTAAATCTGGCTGTTGACAAACTCGAAAAGACTTATGGCAAAGGCACCGTCATGAAATTAGGAGACAAGCCTGTCGTTAATGTGGATGCTATATCCACAGGATCTCTAGGACTGGACATCGCACTCGGCACAGGTGGTTTCCCTAGAGGCCGTATCGTCGAAATCTATGGCCCAGAATCGTCTGGTAAGACGACCCTCGCTATACATGCAATTGCAGAATGCCAGAAGACTGGAGGTATAGCAGCTTTTATAGATGCAGAACACGCCTTCGACAAGACTTATGCAGAAGCGCTAGGTGTTGATACAGAAAACTTACTGATCTCACAGCCAGATAATGGTGAGCAAGCACTAGAGATTACAGAGCATCTTATTCGTTCGGGTGCAATCGATATTATCGTGATCGATTCTGTCGCAGCACTAACACCACGAGCTGAGATAGAAGGAGAGATGGGTGATTCTAAGATGGGCCTACAAGCGAGACTCATGTCCCAAGCACTGCGTAAGCTTACAGGAACAATAGGTCGTACCGGCTGTTGCTGCATCTTTATCAATCAGCTAAGAGAGAAAATAGGTGTCATGTTCGGTAATCCGGAAACAACAACTGGTGGTAATGCATTGAAATTCTATGCGTCTATTAGATTAGATATAAGAAAGTCCGGCTCGGCAATCAAGGATAAAGAAGGCAACATGATTGCTAGTCCGACCAAGGTTAAAGTTGTTAAGAATAAATTAGCACCGCCATTCAGAACGACAATCTTCGACATGATCTATGGACAAGGTATCTCTCGTACAGGTGAGATTATCGACATCGGTGTAGATCTGGACATCGTAGGCAAAGCAGGATCATGGTATAGTTACCAGAGTACAAAGATTGCACAGGGTCGTGAAGGCGCTAAGCAGTTCCTGCTAGATAATCCTGAAGTGATGGAGGAAATTGCGGCTAAAATCACTGCGCACTTTCTACCAGACACAGCTCAAGTAGAAGAAGAGAAGGAAAAAGAGGTCCTAGAAGAAGCAACAAAATAAAGCTTACAATAAAAAAGCAAAAAGAAAGATCCGTTGCTCAGCTAGAGACAACGGATCTTTCTTTTTTATTTATGTGCCCAGTTATAATCACCTATCTCTAATAGACAATGATAGAGCAGTGATATAGCTTGTTCCAGGTCTTTCTTACTTGCCATTTCTATCACCTGATGCAGATAGCGACAAGGTATAGAAATGCCGCCTGCTATACTACCGCCCTGAGCATGTCGCTGTAAACCTGCGGTATCAGTACCCCCTTTAGGTAATACTTCTAATTGTCTGTCGACCTTATGTTTCTTTGCGACCGATTTCATGAATTCGACCATTCTATAATCACAAATGGTCATACCATCTAAGACTTTGATGGCGGCCCCTTTACCGAGTTCAGTGATCTTTTCATGTGGTGCCGAACCGGGTACATCACAAGCTAAGGTCACATCTAAGTTAATTACATAATCTGGATTGACTCCTGATGCGACTGCTGTCGCACCCCGTATACCTATTTCCTCCTGTACAGTAAATACGGCATATAAGTCTGTCGATGGCTTACGCTTCTTCAGTTTTTTTAGCGTCTCCATGAGCTGGTAGCAACAGATTCTATTATCTAGGGACTTAGAGTTAAGCATATCACCCATCTGGATGAAACTTCTTTCTCGTGTTACTGGATTACCAATCTCAATCTGCTTCTTTACTTCTTTGGCTGTTAGGCCTGTATCTATATAATAATCCTCGACCTTAGGATTCTTATTTCTCTCCTCCGCACTCATAATATGTATCGGTCTTGTACCCATTACACCTATGATATCCTTCTTCCCATGGATGATGACTCGTTGCGCCGTTAGCGTCTTCGGGTCGAACCCTCCTAGTGTATGGAACTTGATGAAGCCGTCATCATCTATATGTGTCACAACAAAACTGATCTCATCCATGTGCGCTGCTACGAGTGTCTTCTTACTACTCTTACCTTTCTTAAAGGCAATGAGATTACCCATGGCATCGACACTTATCTTATCGACATATGCTTCGATCTGACTTTTGATATAGTTCCTAATTCTGTACTCAAACCCTGGAGCTCCAGGAACTTGAGTGGTCTTTTCTAAAACTTTTATATCTATCATTATTCTACTATGATTATTAGTAAGGTGCAAAAATACCATTAGCTAACGAATGTTTGTCTTAACAACCACTAGCTCACACCACTTTAACTAGACAAGTATTGGGTGTTATCTTAACTTTGTCCTGATCTATGAGCTTAATCAAGCAATTTGCCGGACAGGCTATTTCCTATGGTGTCGCGACCATCTTATCTAGAATAGTCTATTACCTAATAGTAGTTGTTATTCTGACCCGTATTCTCGGTGCTCGTACAGCTGAGTTTGCCACCTATTCTTATTACTATGCCTTTGCAGCAGTACTTGTCACCTTATTTTCATTCAGGCTGGATACGGCACTGTTCCGATTTGGTAATAAGAATGAGAAGCTTGGTGTCGCTTTTGGCTCTGCTTTGGTTCCTGTAGTCATTGCTAGTGGTGTTCTATTCTTACTTGGCACCTTTGCAGCTGAGTTTATAGCTCGATTATCTGCCTTCCCTGAGCATCCGCAATATGTGAGATGGTTCTCCTTTATTCTAGCCTTTGACATTCTTAATCTCATCCCGTTTGCTAAGCTAAGGTTAGAGAATCAGGTCAGTCGCTTTGTGATGCTCAAGGTATTCAATGTCGTTCTGTCCTCAGTCTTAATCTTATTTTTCCTGGTTGTATTACCAAGTTATAAAGACAGTCACTTAGCGTTCTTCCCTCAGTTAGGAGTAGAGATAGAGTGGGTCTTCATTGCTAACCTGATTGCAAGTTTTGGACTATTTCTCTTTTTACTTCCGACAATTTTGTCTCTACCACTAACCGTAGACAAGGCTTTGATTAAGAAGATGTTCTACTATTCATATCCACTTGTCATCGTGGGCTTAGCTAATGGTTTTATTCAGTTTTTTAACACCCCTCTACAAGAAAAATTGCTGTCAGGGAGCCAGTTGGACAAGCTTGGGGAGGCTGGTGTATATGATTCTGTGCGACGGATTGCCGGCCTATTTGTAATGTTTACAACTGCGTTTAACTATGCAGCAGAGCCGTTCTTTTTTAACAATTCTTCTCAGGATGCCCGAGAAACGATCTATGGCAAAATCTCTAGATTATACATGCTGGTAGGAGGCCTAGTCGTTATAGGAATGTATTTAGGTATAGATCTAATCAAATATATCTTGGATTCACATTATAGAGAAGGTCTGTATATGTTGCCCATCCTACTGATTGCATATCTTCTATTGGGCTTATACTATAATATATCCATCTGGTATAAGCTAGCTGATAGGACGCTTTATGGTGCATTGTTCTCACTTATAGGTATGGCCATTACCGCTGGGATTAGTATCATCTTCTTACCGACCATCGGCTCTATAGCTTCTGCTTGGTCTAGCTTGCTTAGTTATCTAGCCATGGTCCTGATCGCTTATGTCGTCGGTCAGAAGTGCTATCCTATCCCTTACCCTGTTAGGCACTTGTTGCAGGACTTAAGTCTGATTATATTCATCTTATGCTTAGCGTACTTTATAAGAGAACACCTCGGTATTCTGACAAAATACTTGTGCTATCTAGCACTCTTAGTGGGCTATATAAGCTATGCGTGGTATAGTGAAAAGGAAGAATGGCTGCAGATCTTAGGCAGATCTACATAAAATAGGTCATTAAATGATCTTTGATTTCGACGCGATTCATAATAAGGTAGACAATCATCACCAGTACAAATATGAATGATGCCACCTTCAGGTTTCTCCAGGAGGTCTGATTCTTCTCTCTCATCGACTTGTACCTATGCCTACTTGTATATGACATCCTTATGTTTGCTATGATTTGTTATTGACAATCTGCCCTAGTCGACTTTTAGCTAGGTATCTTACATATAATTCATGGAATATCATACCAAGAATTGCAAGGCCTAACAATAGATTACGACTCCATTCGATGTAAGTCGTGTATGATTCAAAGAAAGGTCTAATAATAAGTAATTCTATGCCAATCAACAGACCACAAATCAGGACCATAGATATAGTAATGGCTCTGTATTTCTGTCCTAAGTAATTAAGTAAGGAGGTCTTATTCTTAACAAAAGCCATTCTATACAAGGGATTGCTCGAATCTATCTTAACCAATTCTGAGTAGACATGGTCTGCGCCATGTAAGTCCAAGGTTGTATGCATCGCACTTGCCTTTCTGAATAGCAACTCCTGATAGATATCATCACCATCCACACTGTAGATGTTATCTATGATAACCGCTTCTAATAATTGATCGACATGCTTGAGAAATTCGAAATGCTCTCCTACCTCAAATAAAGCAGACGAATAGTCCAAAGAGAGTTCTAGACGCAGTTCATAAGGTAAATGTGCTATAGCTGCCTTATTCCTTTCGAAAAACCTGATGCGCTCATGGTAATCTTGTATACCTATCTCTAGGTATGATTGATACACGTGCTCTTCTATATCGTCTGTAAAATGCATAATGGGCTTAACAAAGATAAACCATGGTAACTAAGTAAGTCAATTGACTAATCATATTAACTCAATTTTCAACTAACTGTCTCCTACAAGATATTTGTTCAAACTGTGAATTGTTGCACTCTATAGCTGAAACCAAAGCTCACTAAGCAGTAAATTGCTATATTCCTTCTTTAATTTTGCATATGCGTATTTCACCCTTCTTTACTAATGATGCCATCACCTTAGGCATACTCGTTACAGTCCTTGCTCTGATTTTCCATACAGAACACCTCAAAACCCCATTCTGGAAGAAATTCTACACTTATGTGCCTGGATTATTGCTCGCCTACTTTATTCCTGCTTTGCTCAATTGGCCACTAGGTATCATATCGCCTCACTGGTACGACTCAGGACTCTTCGAATTATTAACAAAAAACGGTCTCCAATTACCTGCTGGCCTTAGCTATGATGGCATCAATGATTTTCTGGATAAGAGTGGTATACCAGCAAGCGAGTATAAAGTACATCAGCGACACTCTAGTCTCTACTATGTCGCTTCTAGGTATCTCTTACCCGCTAGTCTAGTCTTTTTCTGCATGGGCATCGATTTTGCTGGAATTAAGAGACTAGGACCGAAAGCGATCATAATGTTTCTTACTGCTACGGTCGGCATCATTATCGGCGGACCTATCGCTCTATTAGTTATATCCTATGTTGCACCTGATGTTATCGGTGGCGCACCAGAAGATGTCTGGCGTGGCCTCTCTACTGTTGCAGGTAGCTGGATAGGTGGTGGTGCTAATCAGACAGCAATGAAAGAAATCTATGAGGTCAAGGACAACCTCTTTGGGACCATGATTGTCGTCGATGTTGTTGTAGCGAATATTTGGATGGGTTTCTTACTTTATGGTGCTAACATCTCTGATAAGATTGATCATTTTTTGAAGGCAGATAATTCTGCTATCGAAGACCTCAAAGTCAGAGTCGCTACTTATAGGGCAAGCATTTCTGAGATGCCTAGTACTCGCACCTTATTTATGTTAATGGCATTTGGCTTTGGTGGCGTGGCCCTATCACACTTGGGTGCAGATGTACTGACCCCCTTTATGAAAGGCTATAAGTCTACACTCAATAGTCTAAAGCTGGATTCCTTAATGTCACACTTTTTCTGGCTAATTGTCATAGCAACCACTTTCGGTATGTTATTATCACTTACCAGATTCAGAAAACTGGAGGGTGTGGGTGCATCTCGATGGGGTTCTATCTTTATATACATACTCGTCGCTACTATAGGAATGAAAATGAACCTTGGCGAAGTATTTAAGAATCTAGGTCTATTTGCGATTGGGATAATCTGGATGTTAGTCCACGTCATCCTCCTATTAACAGTAGCTAAATTGATTAGGGCACCATTCTTCTTTGTTGCCGTAGGTAGCCAAGCCAATGTCGGAGGTGCTGCTTCTGCACCAGTCGTTGCGTCAGCATTCAGCACTTCACTGGCACCAGTAGGTGTGCTTATGGCGGTACTCGGCTATGCGCTGGGTACTTATGGTGCGATTATCTGTGCGACACTAATGCAAATAATCAGTGGTGGCTAATTGAAATAGAATCGGATCAATAACTGCGGTGTTCTAGAAATCATGAACCTATTCACCCTATATGCAAATACCTGTTGGCGATCTCCAGTAGAATCAGAAAGGAAGAAATCTCTATTCTGAAAATTTGTCCTGTCTAGTAGATTCAACAGAAAGAATGAGAAATCGCCTCTCATCTTACCTTCCATAAAGCTGTGACTATAACTAGCACTTACATCCCACCTAAGATAATATGGTAATCTCTCAGCATTGATCTCTTCATAAACCAATTTGAATCTAGGGTCCGTGGCAGTTCCGATTCTTTCCACATCTGAGGGCATCGAATAGGGTAATCCAGAACTATAATTCATCGTCAGATTAAAATTCCAGTGCCCAGCAGTTAGACTGTGGACTATACTCAAGTCATGGCGCTGATCAGCATTAGATGGAAATGGATCTGTTGATATTCTATCGAATTGATATTCGCTCTTACTGAGTGTATAGTTAACTGCTATATCGTATGCGCCGATTTTTTTATTGACGAGTAGATCTAAGCCTCTAACTCTAGATGTTCCAATGGTAATACGCTGTGACTCTTGTAGGAACTGACGCGCATTGAGAATAGAAATACCGTCAGAATAATGATTATATAACGCCATGTCTATCATAAAGTCTGTCTTGTGGTAGTTTATTCCTAAAGCCAATTTTCGACTACGCTGAATCTCCCCTGTCAGGCCATAATTTAGTATCCACATCTGATTATTAACGTTGAGTTCAGACAAACCAAAGTTGGCTAACTGGCTGATGTACTGATGGAATAGTCCAGCAGAACCAGAGATGCCCAGCTGATTATTGATTTGATACTTCAGCGAAGTTCTTGGCGTATAGCGCCATCTGTCTTCTTGCAGATAATAAGTTGCTCTAGCGCCCAGGTCCCAAGCAAGAAATTCATTGCCCGTATTAATATTGAAATAAAGATTATGGAAATCGCCTCTATCCTCTTTATCATCATCGTCTTCCACTTCTAAGTCTGATCTATCTTCTCGCTCAAAAGCGGCTACTTTGGTCTCATAAGTATACCCCCAGCTAAATAAAGCACCCTTCTTATACTCCTGGGCAATCCCCATCTTAGTGTCTATAATATCATTGGATAACTCTGCTCTTCGTATGAGTACATTTCGCTTTTGTCCTCTTAGATCAAGAAAGGATTCATTGTTATATTCGGAGTGGTTATAGTGAGCCTTAGTAAGAAAATGAGGTGATCGACGATATATAATTTCTGCACTTGCAGCAGACGAGTTTCTTTGTGTACTATTAATCTCTAATACATCTTCATCATCACTACGAGACAAGAAGTGATCTATCCGATAACTATTAGAACTATTCAGATACGCAACCTTAGCACTAAGCTTATTATTCAGCTCATAGTAGAGCTTGGCATTTAGATCTGAATATCTGCTCTTTCTAGGTATCAATTGCTCATCCATAAGGAACTTTGGTCCTTGCTTCTGAAAAACTTTTTTTAAGTAATTATCTAAGGTCGGACTATTGTAGAGCCCAGAAATATCTTTGCGAGTGGAGGCAACAAAGTTTAATTTGCCGCTGAATAAATTATTCTTTATAAATGCATGTCCTTCTGTCATTGTCGTTCCGACGCCAGCACTGAAGTCCTCTATCTGATCTGGCAAGCTAATATCCACAACGCCACCTAGACGATTCTCATAAGCTGGGTGATAGCAGCTCTTATATATCTGTATCTGATCTATAACAAATGGATTGATAGAAGAAACCATTCCGTATAGATGCCCTGGATCATACAGTGTGGCATTCTCCCATATAATTAGATTCTGATCTGGCCTTGCTCCTCGGATATAGATATTACTTGTGGATTCATCCGGACTAGAAATACCTGGTAATAATTGTACAGTGTTCAGGGCATCGACGCTTTGGATCTTTTCTGATTCTACTAAGGTTTCATAGTCAACCTTCGTAGAGACATAGTCGTGGTCATCGCTAATCCCCTTGAGCAAGTAGTCTTCTATAATCAGATGACCTAAGTCGTAGTTTTCAGGATATAGTCTGACCTCTGTTAGCTGTTCTAACTCATGGGCTAAGTAATTCTGATCCTCATATCCGAGATACTTTATAATCAACTTTTCGTTCTTATAACAGGTAATGGTCCAATCAAGTCGGCCATCGATATCCGTAATTACGCCAGTCTTATCAGTCTCTCTTATTACGTGAGCACCCATCAATGATATTCCATCAGAAGTTAATACCTCACATTGGAAATCATAGGTCCTTAATGCAGGTGGAAGGACGAGAATTTGACCTGCTTTATATTCATAGTCGAAAGGTGTCGCATAGAATAACTGCGCGATACTCCCATCGAGGTTAGACAGGTCTATATCGCCACTGAATGTTTCTGACTCTAATAAGTCATACTCATAATTAAATCTAAGATCACTATTCGCTGTCACCCACTCTAGAACAACTGGTAGATTAGTATCTATAAAGTCTCTTTGTTGACTTGAAGCAGCAGTTATAACAAGCAATGACAACCCTAACTGGAAAGTTAACTTTCTGATCATATACATTATCTCACTCTCGATATCTTACTCCATTAAGAATATAAAAATAGACAAGAGGGCAGATCATCAGACCAGCCCTCTCAACTAAGGTAAATCTATTAATTCTAACTAATCACAATCCCCTTTTAATTCTTCT